>JAFQDN010000004.1 GCA_017415995.1 Akkermansia sp.
AGAACGAGGTTCTTATAGCATAATGAAGAGTGGTCTGTCAATCCATTTTTGGCGCGATTTTGTAGCGTAGATACAGCGTCCCGAGCGTAGCGAGGGCGCGGAGCGAAGCGACGCGAGCTGTATCGAAGCGGAAAAATCGCGCAAAAAATTCGCCGCCAGGGGGTACCCCTTTTGCCGACAATATTCTGATGGACTTAGGTTCCCTAATCGAGCGTGGGGGCGTTCTTGGTTGTAATAGGTTAGCCAACTAGCGGTTAATCGTTGAGCTTCTTCTAATGAGTTGACTTCGTTGAGTAGGAAACAATCGTGTTTGTAAGTGCGCCAAAAACGCTCTACGCCAATGTTATCTGACAGACTCCGGCCAAGTACTTCACGGCTTGCCCAGTCTAATACGACACAGAGATAGTAATTTTTTGCCCCTATCTTTATGCCGTAGTGTCGGTCCATCATATCCGGTAGCTTTCTCAGCCCCGGACACGGGTCTTTGTGGTAGAGTTCATTCAGGGCTTTTTCTATAGGTGCTTCATCGGCTTTTGTGCGAGGCTTGTAGTATGTCCCGCTACGATGTACGCCCAGCAGCTCACATTGCCTTTTGCGGGATATCTCGCTCTTCTCTTTATCTAGGAGCCGGCGTCTCTGCACTAAAGACCCAGCTACTTGGATTTTTTTGAGAGCCACTCCAATTCCATTTCTCGTTTACATAACAGACTCTTGAGTAGCTCATTTTGTTCTTCCAAGTCTTTTTCTCGACCTTTGCTGCGTTTGAAGATTTGAGATACCCCTTCCGTTGCTTGTTTCTTCCACTGACGCACCGGCTCAGGACTGATGCTGTTCTCGGACGCTATCTGCGGAATCGTCTTTTCCCCTTTAAGGGCTATGTAGGCCTCCGATTTTAGGACAACAAGTTAACCCGCCATAAGCCCCGATTTATGGGATGGCGATGAATTTAGATTGCATAACAGGCATCATGATGCTAGTATGAATCAACATATGAGAAAAATAGAAGTTTGTTGCTCATCACTCGACGAAGCGCGCGAGGCTAAAGCCGGAGGAGCCATCCGGATAGAGCTTTGCGCGGCCATCACATGCGGAGGCGTTACACCGAGCCATGGAACCATTCAAAGCATTGTGGAAGCCGGGCTCGGGCTCGATGTCAATGTACTCATCCGAGCCCGCGAAGGCGGATTTTGCTACTCAGCGGCGGAGATTGACACCATGTGCCGAGATATTGAGTACTGCCGCCGTACCGGCGTAACCGGAGTGGTCATCGGAGCACTCACGCCACAAGCAGATATTGATATGGAAGCATGCCGAAGAATGGTAAAAGCCGCCGGAGATATGAGCATCACCTTCCACCGAGCGTTCGACGTCTGCCCTGCCCCCTTCATCGCGTTGGAACAAATTATATCCTTGGGCTGCCACCGCCTACTCACTTCCGGACAACAAGCCACAGCAGAGCAAGGAGCGGGCTTCATTGCCGAATTGAGGAAGCGTGCGAGCGGACGCATCATTATCATGCCCGGGGCCGGCGTTAAACCTGCGAACATTGCAGCCATCGAGGCCACTACATCCGCCACGGAGTTCCACTCCACCGCCGCCATAGATGCAGCCGACACCGCCTACCGAGGGACGGCAGTATCATTTGCGTCCAATCCGCAGCGAGAAGGCATTATTCGGCGCTCTTCTGCAGAAATTGTAACGCAACTGGTGCAAGTGGTGAGCTGAAGAAAAAAATTAGGCACGATGAACAATTCTACGCTTGCGTTGGTAGAGCTAATCATATAAAATAATCGCGCAGCAAGAGGACATTTTGCTGTAAACAATAAACACAGAATCACTAAGATGATCAAGGTAGCCATCGTAGGATACGGCAATATCGGCAAGTACTCAGTAGACGCGCTGCGTGCAGCGCCCGATATGGAATTAGTAGGCATTGTGCGCCGTGCAGGCAGCGCCCCCGTACACGGGATAAAAACAGTGTCGAACATCGACGAACTCGGGGAGGTGGATGTAGCCCTGCTCTGCACCCCGACCCGCAGCGTAGAGGAGACCGCCCTTCCCCTGTTAGCTAAGGGAATCAATACGGTAGACAGCTATGATATTCACGGCGGGATTGTAGCCTTACGCCGCTCACTCGGCAAACAAGCAGAAGCCCATAATGCCGTTGCGGTCATCTCCGCCGGTTGGGATCCGGGCTCGGACTCCGTGATGCGTACCATGATGCTGGCTATGGCACCCAAGGGTATCACCTACACCAACTTCGGGCCCGGTATGAGCATGGGCCACAGCGTGGTGGCTCGCTCCAAAGACGGCGTGAAAGATGCCCTTTCCCTCACCATCCCCACGGGCTCCGGCGTACACCGCCGCATGGTATATGTGCAGCTTGAGGACGGAGCCGACTTTGCCACGGTAGAAGCAGCCATCAAGGCCGATGATTATTTTTGCCATGATGAAACGCACGTTCAGCAAGTAGCGGATATAGACGCCCTCAAGGACATGGGGCACGGTGTGTACATGGAGCGCAAAGGTGTGTCCGGTACCACGCAAAACCAAATCTTCAAGTTCGAGATGCGCATTAACAATCCGGCCCTCACCGCACAAGTAATGGTGTGCGCGGCCCGCGCGTCTATGCGTTTAGCATCCGGCTGCTACACCCTGCCGGAGATTCCCCCCATGGATTTTTGCCCCGGCGACCGCGAAACGCTTATCGCACAGCTGGTATAAAACGCAACGCGCCAACACTACACTTCTCATAAATCAACGACCGAGATAAGCCACCTTATCTCGGTCGTTTTTTTACAAAAGATAAAGAAGAATTACTTACGGCGGAAGAGGTTATTGAAGAAACCGCCGGATTTCTGCTGTTTGGGTTTTCGGGAGCCACCCATAAGAGAAGAGAGGTCGGGCATACCGCCGGCACCCATCATGGAAGAGAGGTCGGGCATATTGCCGGATTTCATCATCTCATTGAGGTCCGGCATACCGTTGGGGCCGGCAGCGGGCATATTGGGCATAGCCCCTCCTTGCATACCGCCCATGGCCTTCATAAGGCCTCCCATTTTTCCCTTACCGCCCATCATTTCTTTCATTTCCTTGAAATTTTTGATAAAGCGATTCACCTCAATTTCCGAGACACCGGAGCCCTTGGCAATACGGCGACGGCGAGAGGGGATGAGCAGTTTGTAATTAACACGCTCTGCCGGAGTCATGGAAAGCACAATGGCCTCCATACGTTTAAGGCGCTTGGGATCCAGCGCACCTTCCGGAAGTTGCTTGCGGAGTTTACCGAAACCGGGCAACAGTTTGAGGAGCCCCTCCAACGGGCCGAGTTTCTGCATCATGCGCATTTGGTTGAGGAAGTCATTGAAATTGAACTCACCGCTCATCATACGGTTCATGGAGTTCATGGCGGATTCCTCATCCAGTTTCTCAGCAGCTTTTTCCACGAGCCCGACAATATCCCCCATGCCGAGGATACGGTCGGCCATGCGCACGGGGACGAAGTGGCCGAACATGTCTAATTTTTCACCCTCGCCGACAAACTTAATGGGCTTGCCGGTAACGGCACGCATGGAGAGCGCGGCACCACCGCGAGCATCACCATCCAATTTGGTGAGGATGATGCCGGTCAGGCCGACGGCTTTATCAAAGGTTTGAGCAACACGTACGGCTTGCTGACCGGTAGCGGCATCTGCCACAAGCAAAGCCTCCTGAGGAGAAAGGAATTTGGCGAGTTTGCGCAGCTCTGCAACAAGGTCTTCATCCACTTCCTGGCGTCCGGCGGTATCAAAAATAATGACATCGTGCTCCTGAGACTCAGCCCAACGCAAAGCATCCTTGGCCACTCGAATGACATCTTTTTCCGAAGCAGAGGGCGTATACACCGGGACTTCAATCTGGCGAGCCAGTGTAGCAAGTTGGTCAATAGCAGCGGGGCGAATAAGATCACAGGCAACCAAGAGGGGCTTTTTTCCCTCCATTTTGAGCTTGCGGGCAAGCTTAGCACTGGTGGTTGTTTTACCTGCACCATTAAGACCGACAACAAGGATGCGAGCGGGGGGTGTCAGATTGAGCTCAGAAGCCTCACCGCCTAACAACTTGGCAAGCTCATCGCGGAAGATTTTAACAATTTGCTCACCGGGCTTAACGGTTTTGAGCACCTTTTCACCCATTGCCTGAGACTTAACCTCCGCAATAAATTCACGCGCCACACTATATTCAACATCAGCGTCCAACAGAGCCATACGGATATCACGCATGGCATCCGCAATGTTTGACTCTGAGATTTTGCTCAGACCGCGCAGTTTACGAAAAGCATCATCAAGCTTGTCAGAAAGGAGTGAAAACATGAGCAAAGGCTAGCATATTTTGCGCTCTGAGTCAAGGCATTCGCATGGCATACAGCCAAGTTTGGAACGGAAGAAGCAAAAAATCAGCGCAAAAGCGCATAGGAAAGGATATTGGCATTGATTTCCAGCGCATTACCGAGCTCACTACCGCCACAGCAGCAACAATTGCGAGAGTTGGAACTATCATTGAGACCATCTGCGGAATAAACAACGATTAGCTTACCATTCAGGGTTATCCCCTCCAAAAAACCTTTGGTGGGTTTCTTACCGGCTTGCAAGGAGGTGATGGGAAAAACAGTGGAGAAGATGGGGTGCGACATCGGGATATTCTCCAATGCAGAATCACCGAATATGAGCTTCATCTCGCGACGGAATGAGGCATCCCACTCTTCACTGGAGCAGCCGGCAGAGGCAAGTAAAAAGCCACCTTCCTGAACGTATTTTTTCAGGTTTTCACGTTCATGAGAAGTCAGGTTGAAAGAGCCCTCACCGGTCATCACGATAAAGGGGAAGCGGAAGAGCTCTTCATTATCAAGGCGGACAGCGCGGAATCTGCGAGCCGTATTGATACTGGTTTTCTGCTGTACCGTACTCAGGAACTCGTCACTGAAGCAGCGGGAGGTTTTGGAACCTGCATAAATAAGGTTGCCACACTGCACCACACCCTCCTTGGCAAAAAGGGGGGAGGCAGCCACTGTCATCATGAATAATATTTTTTTTAACATTGCCGAGTAATGGAGATTCAACGTTTAAAATAAGAGCGAACAGCATCCCGGTAGGCGGGAGGCACCTGTTCCGTATTGACACCGGAATAATTTTGGTCATCCGGATGAGAGGATGAAGCAGCATCGGCAGCAGGAGAATCACCGTGCTGAGAAGCAGATTGGCCTGCTTTACCGGGACGCGGAGAACGCCCGGGCTGAGAAGCCTTGCGACCGGGCATATCAGCACGACCGGGGCCGATGAGCTTTTGACCTTGCTCACCCGGTGTACCA
Source organism: Akkermansia sp. (assembly GCA_017415995.1). Lineage (GTDB taxonomy): Bacteria > Verrucomicrobiota > Verrucomicrobiia > Verrucomicrobiales > Akkermansiaceae > Akkermansia. The sequence continues at coordinate 5,345 of JAFQDN010000004.1, forward strand.
TCTGAGGTCCCGAAGCCGGTTCCACCGCCCGTAGCGCCTTTTCCTTTACTATTGCCCGTTCCCTTGCGGTTGCCCGTACCCATATTGTTACACATTTGAGAAAGCGTATTCAGGGCGTTCTGTGAGAGCTGATTACGGCATTGGGATTGGGCATCTTGGCAAGACTGCTCCGAAAGCTCGGATTTGAGGAGCTCATTCATGGCATCTGCCGCCATACGGGCAGCTGCGGCAGCTTCGGCCGATGAATGAGAGGCGGAAGCCCCCACACATTGCTCCATGAGCTCCTCCACACGAGCACGCTCACAAGCTACGGAGATACGTTTGAGCAACTCCACCGCCTTGGCAAGTTGAGGGATTCCATCAGCCTCGGCGGTAAGGGTATGCACATCTTGCAGCCAAGTGCGGTAGGCATCCGCAATGGAAGATTGCTCTTGCCCCAAACCCTCCAAGCGCGAAGGTTGAGAAGTAACGGGAGCTCCAAACTCTTGTTTGAAGCGTTGCAACAAATCCGCAAAATCGTTTTGTTGCTCAGCAAGCGTCATAAAGCGCTGCTGCAGTTCATGCAAACGAGCCAAGAGCTCGACGGAACGGGCCTCCTGCGTTTGATCTGCCAACTGCTGATTTTGAGGTTGCAAGGCCGCACGGATGCGCTGCACGGACTGTTGCCACTCCGCCTGAGCCATGGAAGTATTAAGCTGTGACAAACTATGCTGTTGTTGTTGCAGGTTATCCGCAATTTGCCCGGCAAGTTGAGACAGTTGACCATCCATATCAAAGGCCGGGAAATCCGATGCGATGGATTGAGCAAGTTTTTGAGCCTCGGCCAAGGACTTCATGGCAGCAGCACGGGCGGCTTCACGAGCTTGCGGAGAATCTGCGTTTTCAGCCGCTTCCAAAGCGCGGTCAGCATCGAGCAAGGCTTGCTGCATGGCCTCATAACGGGCAATAAATGCTTTGTAGCTGAGTTGCATACGCATAATTGCCGCATATTCGGCACCGGAGATAACCTTAACCTTGGTCGTAGGGGTGGAAACAATGCTGTAGCGGAAGGGATTATCATCCCCCACCTCTGCACGGAGCTCAATAGTATCACCGGCGCGAAAACCCAAAGCCAAAGTATTGAACGAGCGTTTGATGCGAGAGGAGCGCGGGCGACCGGACATATCCTCAGGGAGACCGTGTTGACGATAGGGAGCCAAAGCTTTGTAAAGCGTAAGCCTGCTGATACCGTAATCGTCAGCAGCCTCCACAAGCACATCCAAGGGGAAGCCTTCCACAACGTAAGCGCCATCCTCAGGACTTGTAATGGCAACACTCGGCGGAGTATCCGGCAGCACAGCCAACCTAGTACGCACGGGAGAATCCGCTGAACGGCCATTGGCATCAAACACCTGCATTTCCAATACTCCCGGGCTGCGAACCTGCATGGTAAGCTCATAAGAAGAACCGGAAACAACACCCTCCACCCGCACAGGCTCACGCGCACCCGTAGCAGTAAAGAGCCCCTCACCGCCGGCAATGGGCATGCTGCACCGGAGAGAGAAAGTCACGGAGCCGCCGTCCGGCACTCGGATTTCACTACCACCCAACGTCACCTTTTGCGGTTCCTCCCCGGTATACGGCAAGGGTGTGATAATGGCACTGCCGGATAAAATGCGAGGGCTGTAGTTAACCCGCACCGGCACAAAGCGACTGCGTGCCCTGCCATCAGCAGTAGCAAAAGCTACGGAACAGGGGGAGGTCACTTTTTCCAGAACACGAGTGTAGTTACCTTTGTTATCACAAAATATAGGCAAGGTTTGCTCCGGCACGCCTTCCGCGCGCAGCAGCATAACAACCTCGCCGATGTTTTCTGCACCGCTGATGCGGCATGACAAGGGTAAATCCTCACCGTAGTGCACCTCCGGAGCAGCCGGAGTAATCTCAAACACCAAGGATGAATACGGAGGAATATCTGCGTTGGGTGTCAGTAACCTCCCGCCCAATACATTAAACGCAAGCGGAGAGGCCGTATGAGCTCCCATTACAGCAAACGCCGCAACCAGTACCCAGAGCAATCCCTTTCCCCACCTACGCAACGCCGGGTGATGAGTATTGGCTTGCAGCACGGCCTCGGTGGCATCTTGTGCGGACTGCCGAGCTAACCAAGCCCCAAGCCCCTCGGAGGCAGGGGCAGGAATACTGAGCGCTGAGGAAATGGTGGAACGCGCATCGTGATTCAGCGTGTCGAGCTCCGCCGGTAAGTTGCGAGCAACGCGGCGCGCTGCTACTATGGAATAAAGCAAGCCGCCTATCAAATAAACAGGTAAAAGAAGCCGCAACACCTCACGAGTACCGGAGGATAACACCAAGGCCCAGTCCAGCAGCAGCATCGGAAGCACCAGCACCGGCAACCAAGCCAAAGTCAGCAAACATATACGTGCAAACTCGGCCACAAAACACACCACGCGGGCGCGCAGCACTATGAATTTTAAACTACTCACGGCAATCCCTTTCTTCTGCGTATAAACCACATGGTCCCCAAGCACAAAACCATAAAGGCCAGCACTTGCCATTTATTCCAGAGCGGGCAATAAACATCCTCCGTAGCACTGACACCTTGAGGAAGTGCAAAGATTCGCGCCAACTCATCATCCGAGATTTCCGCACTGAGCACCAAACCACCGGTAGCCTCAGCCACACGCACGGCAGCCTCGGGATCCGCATTCAGGTTATCAGACTCAGACGGCAATGATTTAACACTCAATCGGCATTCCGGAGCTAATGTATCCGTCCCCGGCACCACAGCACGCAACAAATACTCACCGGCAGGCAGTACGCCCAAGCTGCATTCCCATTGCGGCAAAACTCCACCATTTCTTAACACGGCACGGTACTCACCCTGCATCTTACCGTCCTTGAGAGACAGAACCTGAACCGACAACGCGTCCGGACGCCCCAGACCACGCCAGCTCAACCGGCAAGATGCGGACTCACCTTCCTGCACGGAAGAGCGCTCCAAATGGAGAGACAAATCGAAACCGGGCATGAACTCTGCCGCCGTCTGCACCCAAGGCAGGAAACGGCGCCAGAACTCGTGGTACATATTACCGTGTTGCTTGGCCTCCGGGTAAAAATCCCACTTCCACAAGCCCTCACCGTTTATGCAAGCCACGGCCCCCATACCGTAGCGCATAATTCCCAGCACCGGCAACTGTTCCGACTGTGCCAGCACCACTGTACGGGGGCGCACCTCTGCTACAGGCCACACATCCTCTAAGGGGGGCAACTCCTGCCACACCCGAGCCTCGGCAGCTGGCAATAACAAGCCGAACAATCCCTGCTCCGTCCCGGCACGAGACGGCAACAAACGGCACTCCGCCGCGCCGGAAGAAGCCCACACGAAAGGCTCCAGCTCGGCAAACTGCTCGGACTTACCGGCATAACAACGCCCGCGCGCCAGCACGAGGATTCCCCCCTGCTCCCGCACATAACTCTGCAAAGCAGCTAAAGACTCAGCATTGAAAAAATGCTCCATTCCTTTGCCGAGCACAATGATGTCAAAGCCGGAAAAGCCCTCCAAAGTAGTCGGCATATTCGGAGATTCAGACGGAGCACTGTCATCATCCCCGGAATTGATGTGATAGAAGCGTTTTTCGCTGAGGCGGTGAACGGAGCGGACATCAAAGACCTCCTGTTTACGCAAGTATTGAGCCAAGAACTTGCTATCCCAATACGGGGCACCCTCAGCCATAAACACACGGATGCGAGCATTCACGGCGCGCACGGTAATGCGTGTGGCATTATTATCCGTACGGCTTTCACCGGGCTGAGGCACAACGCGTACAACGTATTCACCCTCGGAAGCCAGCAAGGGGAAACTGACATCTTTCTGCTCACCGGCAGCCAGTTGCAGCGTTTGTGAGCTAATCTTGTTGCCCTGAGCATCCGCAAGCTCTACCTGCAACTGCAAGTCTCCCATACGGGTATTGCTTATGGTGGAAATGATGCGAGTTTCCACCCCGGGATAAGCATGAACAAAAGGATGCAGTGTATGTACGGCTAAATCCGGCGCTTGCCACGTTTTGCCCAAAGGCAGCACATGAACCGGACAACCGGAAGCTCCGGCACGAGAAACCAATGCCTGCCACGACTTTGCATTAGTCTCACGGCCGTCCGTCACCATCACCACTCCGGCCAGCGTACGCCCACGGCGGCGCACGGACTCCGCCTGAGCTGCCAGTCCGGCCATAACGTGTGAAGCCGCGCCACCGGGAGCCTCTTGTGACAGCAGTGACGCGGAATCCACCGCACGCGCCGACTCTGCGAGCGAAAGCCATATAATTTCGCGGTCACGCACGGAGGAGAAGCGTTGCAAAGCCTGCGCCGCAAGCTGCGCACGAGAGGGGGCTGCGGGGTCATCCTCAGCAGGAGCTGCCATGGAGGCCGAAGTATCTACCCCGACCAGCCAAACGGGGGCATTAGCGGAGGGGCGCTGCTCCACATAACCGGGATTAAGCAAAAGAAGACAGCCACACAACGTGGTCAGCACAGACAACAGCACACAGCACCACTGCAAACCGCGCGACAATTGACGCCCGGCCGCGACACACAACCACCCTACCACCGCGGGTAATGCCACCAGCAGCGGTACCAACAAAGGCCAAGGTAAAACGGGTTGGATAATCATGATTGCGAAGTTTTACGCTTCATTTTCGGTACACGGCAAATGAGCAATTCCGATATAAAGAACAACAGGGCAAGCCCCAACAAATACGGCCACAAATCCACCCTAGCAGAACCGGTAGCGGCATCCAACGCACGCTCAGCGGTCAATACCCCCTCGCCCCCCACCTCCGGGGTATAGGCCCGGAGCTCGGACTCCTCAATCGGGAAGTTTACGGCAACGGCAGACAACTCTTCATCCCCACCCAACCAGCGGTACACGCCCGGGCATGCCACATTTTCCGCGCGCAGCACTTGCGCAGCGCCGCCTTGCTGAATAAACGTCGGGAGTTCCTCTCCATTGGCATTTACCAAGCGAATTCGGGTTGGGTCCGCGTGTCCGGGAACCGTATATTGCAAGAAATCACGTCCGGCTTCCACAGCGAGGCCATCCTCGGAATCCGTCCTGGACTTCAGCAAGGTTTCAGCCACAACAGGCAAACAAAGCGGAGAATATCCCCAACGGCTATCACGATCCGTGATAGGCAAATTCCACACCAACAAAGCACCTTTACCCACAGGACGCCGAACGATGGCAGGCACACCATCCGTATAACGCAACAAAACCGTGCACCCGGGAGCAAAATGTTGCCCGAACTCTCCGCCCAAACGGCAATAAACACCGGCATCTCCGAGAGCACGCAGTGCGGAGGGCTCAAACAAAGCAAATACGGAATCCTGCTTTGCCGCGACCTCGGTTTTCCAATAAGTACCGTCAATTTTTCGCTCGGCAGCGTAAGTGGCCTGAGAGTCCGTCAGCAACGGGGCACAAGCGGTATCCCGCACAGAATCCGGAATAACCATAACACAAGCTCCGGCAGCCAAGCGAGCGCGAATGGCAGGGATATCCTCCGCCGTAGGAGCCAACCACACGATGAAATCCGCAGCAGATTCCGGCAACGCCGGCAGTTGCAGCGTACTCAGAAAAGGAGTTTTCTCCAAAACGCGAAGCATGAACCCCAGCTGGGCGCGATCCGGAGCAATGGCCAAGCACTCCAACTTTGCCGCTATAGGAGCAACCGCATAACGGCAATTATCCTCCGGGAAGGCATCCGGCTCCGTACGAGCTTCCAATATCCACTGTTTCTGATGCTGAGGCGCAGTCAACGCAAAACTTACACTCCCCTGCCCGTTACGGGGCAAAGAACAAGGCTGCGACAAGCGCAAATCTCCGGCGGACAGCGTAACATTGAGTACAATATCCCCGGTTTGCGCCGAGGATTCAGCAGCAAAATGCCGCAAGGCAACCGTTACGGTAACATCTTGTCCCGGTAAAGGCTTGGAGGGGGAGAGCGTCAGCGATTCCACAACGGTATTTTCCACAACCGGAGTTTGAGAAACCGTAACACAGCGCACGCGCAAGCCGGGAAAATCCTGCATGAGTTTTTCCATTGGCTTTTGCATGGTATGTTGCTGAAAGTCAGAAACGATCAACAACTCACCAGTTCTACCCTCCGGCAGCTCAGATAATTGACGCGCAGCTGCGAGCAGGGCTTCTTGCACACCGGCAGAGGAAAACGGTTTACTTTGCATGCGAGCCAACTCACGCAAGACAAGAGGTTTTCCGCATTCAGGGGCATCAAACAATTGAGACGGATAACCGGCCAGAGAAATCAGGTTCACGCGGTCGGCAGGCTGCAAATCATTTAACGCAGCACGCGCCACGGAGCAAGCACTGTTCATGCGCACATGTTGTCCGTCCGCAGCCCCCATAGAGGCCGTATCATCCACCACCATAATGAGTGTATGGCTTCCGGACTCTACCGCATTATTCCCCCAATACGGCAGTAAAAAAGCAAACGCCACACACGCGCAAGCCAACGTACGCAGCAGCAACAACAGCCAATCTTTCGGCCGAGCTCGGCGTGTCTGCAACTTCACCAGTTCTTGCAACATGGTGATGGAGCTGAACTTACGGCGGTGCGGTTTTGCCCTGGCCACCAAATGCACGACCAAGGGAATCAGCGAGGCTGTCAGCAACCACCAAGCAGGATTTTCTACATGCAGCATCATCGGGAAAGTGCGTCAAATATCGGGTAAAAAGATTGATCCGTACGGGTGGTAAAAAACAGCATTCCTGCAGAGGCAGCCATGGCCCGCAGAGCATGCAAATGCTCAGCCATGCGCGTGGCATACGCCTCTTGCAAATCTGCCAGATTACAGGTCAGTTTTTCACCGGTTTCCATATCCACATAGCGCGCGACCCCGCTACCGGACAATTGCAGTTCTCCGGCATCCAAGACCTGCACAAGCACAATCTTACAACCACGGTGCAGGAAGATATTGAGAGAGCGCCGCAGAGCCGCAACATCACACAGAAAATCAGAAACAATGACAAGCGTACCGGCCCGAGTCAGCAAATGATGAGAAGCCGCCAATGCCTCCGGCAAATCCGTTTTACCGCCCGGTTTGTTGTATTCCAAACAATGCAGACACTGATTCAGATGCGCCGCGGTGGAGCCGGCCGGAATAAACTTGCGGATTTTTTCATCAAACAGCTGCAAAGACACGCGGTCATTCCCCCTCACTACAAGCCACGCTATGCATGCGGCTAAGTGGGAGGCATACTGCAACTTGCTGAGGGGGCCTTCCTCTCGGTAGGCCATGGAGGCCGAGCTATCCACAAAAAGGTGACACTCTAAGTGAGTTTCATTCTCGAATGTTTTAAGCTGCATCCTGTCCGTGCGCGCGTACACGCGCCAATCGATGAGGCGCAAATCATCCCCGGGGGAGTATTCGCGGTACTCCAAAAAGTCCGTACTGCCTCCGCGGCCTTTCGCTCTGTGGTGCCCACTCAGCCACCCTTCAGCCATCATCTGCACGGCAAAACGGTAACTCGCCAGCCGTGCCATGTCTTCGGGGCGCAGAATGCTTGGTGTATCGGCCATGGGAGGAGGGGCTCGTCAGTGGTACAATTACAGCAAGCTATCTATCACTTTTTCCATGCTCACGCCCTCACCGGTTGCCGTATAATTGGCAATCAAACGATGGCGCAACACCGGGTGCAGCACAGCTTTCACCTCCTCCGGGCTTACGCTGGTGCGACCACGCAACAGTGCCATGGCGCGAGACGCAGCCAGCAAACACTGCCCCGCGCGAGGACCGGCGCCACAGGACACATACTTCTTAACCATCTCCGGAGCATTCGGATTTTCCGGGCGTGTACTCTGTACCAACTTCACAATAAGCTTGTAAACATCATCCGGCACAGGAACCTCCGTAACAGCAAGCTGCATTTCCTCAACGCGTTTTGCATCCAAACAGGCTTGAGCCGAGGGCGCCACGGGGCCGCACGTACGGCGCAACACTTCCTCTTCTTCCGCAGCATCGGGATAATCAATATTAATTTGGAAGAAGAAACGATCCAGCTGAGCCTCAGGCAGAGGATAGGTACCTTCATGTTCAACGGGATTCTGCGTAGCATACACAATGAATGGCTCTTGCAAGTGCCTGGTAGTACCGGCAACGGTTACTTGTTTTTCCTGCATAGCCTCCAGCAAAGCTGCCTGAGTTTTGGGGGGAGTGCGGTTAATTTCGTCCGCCAACAGGAGATTCGTGAATACGGGACCGGGCACAAACTCAAAGTGGCGAGCCCCCTCGGCATTTCCCTGCAAAATCTCGCTACCGACAATATCCGTCGGCATCAGGTCCGGAGTAAACTGAATACGGCGGAAGTTCAGGCCCAGCACCTTACCAAGCGTAGATACCAAAAGAGTTTTGGCAAGTCCGGGCACGCCCACCAACAGGCAGTGCCCCTTACAAAGCAGAGCAGCCAGCATCTGCTCCACCACAGACTCCTGCCCCACGATGACCCGGGCTGTCTCGCGGCGTATTTCTTCAACGGTCTTTTGCAAACCGTTCCACTGTTCTTCGGGTGTTTCTTCCATGCGTCTCATATGCCGGGGTGATGTCGGCTTAATCCGTAGTCTATCAGTTTCCGCTCTCCAGTCAAGCCGTAAAATCAGTTTTTGTGTATTATTTTCAGCAATCGCGATTTTCAGACAAAAAGCTGTGGTAATTTTCTCTCAGCAGCAACAGCCTGCAAACGTTGGGTAAGCCCGGATAACACCGGAGTGGGCAGCAAGCGGGAGCGGCGCGGGCACACGCTCACACAGCGCATACACAAAATGCACTTTTCAGCATCGGTAGTGTTAGGCGCGTTCAGCGGAATGGCCCCTACCGGGCATAAACGGGCACATTTACCGCAAGCACCGCAATTCTCTAAAACCAAGGGAACAACCGGCATTACAGGACGGTCGCGGTATGGCTCGCCCCCGGGAACGGTCACTTCACTCATATCCTGAGCCACCAATTTCGCAGCAACGGCACGGCCGAACTCTGCGGCTAAGAGTTTATCCTCGGTATCCGGGCGCCCCGTTGCAACACTGCGAACAATAGAATGTTCTGCAATAAATGCCGCAGCTGCTATAACCCGGAAACCGCACCCGGTAAGCTCATTTTTCAACTCTGCAAGCGCATCCTCATAAGCACGATTTCCGTACACAACCACTGCCACAGCTGCTTGACCTTGCCCTTTCAAGTGGCGTAAACGTTCCACTGCAATTTCCGGTAATCGGCCTCCGTACACAGGCAGCACCGCCAGCACCGGAACACCTACCGCCTGAGCTTCCACTTCTCCACACAAATCCACCTTCTGCATCGGCATTGAACCGGCTATGGCGTCTGCCACGGCTTGCGTTCCTCCCGTCGGACTGAATACGGCCTGAATCATACTCATTTTTTTCATATGTTGATTGTTAGCTAACCGACTATATGCTAACAATTAGTTAAAACTAAGTCAATACATTATTTTGTAAATAGGGCAAAAAACGAGGCTTGCAATTATGAAAAAAGAGAGTAGAATGGGGGCATGAAGACGTGTTTGGGAGGAGTTTTGTTACTACTGGCGGTTATATTTGTAGTCGTCACGGTAGCGTACCACACCTCGGTAAACAGCACCCTTTCCTTTGAACCGAAAGACGCCGGAGCGGATTACATTAACACACAGCGCTCATACAGACCGCCGCGCGTGGCAACCCCGAAGCCAAGAGCTGCAGCAAAACCGCAATTCTGCGACGATGAAGAAGCAGAAGCCGTAGGCGAGCCTGCGCATTCCACCCCATGAGCTTGCAAGCCCCCATCATCGGTTACACCTTGGGAGACCAGGCCGGTATTGGGCCCGAGGTCATCCGCAAAGCTCTGGCACACTGTCCGGCCGGAGCAGAATACAAACTCATCGGTAAGCGCATCAGCTGCACGCCCGGCATACCGACGCAAGAGACCGCCAAAGCAGCATATGAGCACTTGGAACAAGCGGCAGAGGCTCTGCGAACCGGACAAATAGATGCCGTTGTAACAGCACCGGTATGCAAGGAAAGCTTGCACGGAGTCGGTTTTACCTACCCGGGACAAACAGAATTTTTTGCAGATAGGCTGGGGGTAAAAGACTTTGCCATGTGCCTGACGGGCCAACGGCTTACCGTTGCACTTTGCACAACGCACGTATCCATAGCCGAGGTGCCGCAACTGCTGCGCAGGGAAGAAATTGTACGCATCAGCAAGCTACTGAGCAACTTTCTGCAACAACAAGGAAAAACGACCCCACGTTTGGCCATAGCAGGGCTGAATCCGCATAACGGAGAGGCCGGAGCATTCGGCGATGAGGAAAGCCGCATCATCGCCCCCGCAGTGCAAGAACTACAAGCCTCGTTAAGAAATTGTGAGGTAGAGGGCCCCTGCGTGCCGGACTGTGTGTACCGAGACGCAGCACAGGGCATGTATGACGGAATCGTAGCGCCGTACCATGACCAAGCACTCATTCCCCTCAAGTTACTGGATTTTGACAACGCAGTCAACGCAACCATCGGTTTACCGCGACTAAGGGTAAGCCCGGATCACGGAACCGCCTTCAACATTGCAGGCAAAGGCATTGCCAACCACTCCAGCACACTCCGGGCGTTCCGTGTAGCCCTGAGTAGCGTCCACTGAAAAACCGGAGCGTTAACATTTTATAAAAAGCTGTTTGACTTACAGCAAATATTATGTTAAAGTACACTCCACAAGCAAAACAACGATAATTATTTTGTGAGCGGAAAACAAAGACAGAAGATAGCAGACCTCTCAGAGCTGATTAAAGGCGGAAAACATCTGCCGGGTTGGCTGGTTCTTTGGGGAGAGAAACGACTGGGGCTGCATGCGCTGAATGTGGCACACGCTAAAATTGAAGACGAGTGGGATGAAGGCAGTCAAGAAAACTTCTTTAAATTAGCGTGCAAGCATCTTAACCTGCTCTACGATTTGGAAGGGGTTGAAAACATTCCCAAGGAAGGGCCGTGCATCATCGTCAGCAACCACCCTCACGGCATGTCGGACGGAATCATGTTCGGCGACATTGCCATGAAGGCACGAGAAGATGTCCGCATCGTCGTCAACGAGTTTTTGCACTGCGTACGAGGCATGCGCCCCTACCAGATAACGGTGGACGTGTACGGAGGAGACTCTGCAAAACGAGCCAATATGAACGGCATGCGAGAGATTCTCAAATGGCTCAAGGGCGGGCACTGCTTACTGGTATTTCCCAGTGGTTCAGCGGCAACGTGGTCCTGGAAAGACGGGCGTGTTATTGATGACCCGTGGCAAACAAACATTGCCACCATCGTCCGCAAAACAGGAGCCACGGTTGTACCGATGCACTTTTCCGGCCATAACGGACTGTTTTTCCAGACGCTTTCCGTCGTCGCAAAAGGAGCTCGCTCCAACTTTTTGGCACGCGAAATCATACGCGACGGCAAGACTCGGCATAAAGTCCGCATCGGTAAGCCCATACCGGCCTCCACACTCGCACTCTTGCCCACGGATGATGCGCTCTCAGACTTCATGCGCCTCAACAGCATGATGCTGCGCTACCCGAGCCAAGCAACGGCAAACGCTGCTACAAGTCCGGAAGCCGAGAAAGAACCGATTGAGCTTAGCGTGGCACCGGAAATCCTGCAAGCGGAAATTGATGCACTGCCGGATGAATGCCTTTATGTGGAAAACACCCACGCCCACCTCAACGTATATGCAGCGGAGGCGGCACAGATACCACAACTGCTCCGAGAAATAGGAATCCGCCGAGAACACACCTTCCGCGCAGTCGGAGAAGGTACCGGAAAATCATTGGACTTGGACGAGTACGACCCCCACTATATTCACCTCATCATGTGGCACACAGAGGAGAAACAGTTGGTGGGGGCTTACCGCATCGGCCGCACGGACAAAATTACTGACAGTTTGGGAATCAAGGGAATATACAACGCAGCATTCTTCAAGTTCAGTCCCAAACTGCAACAAACATTGCGCGAAGGGATTGAAATGGGCAGAGCCTTTATTTGTCCGGAATACCAAAGACTTACGGCATCTCTGGACACCCTTTGGATGGGCATCGGGCATTACTTGGCCAGGCACAAAGAATACCGCTACATGTATGGCACAGTCAGCATATCCGGAGAGTACTCACCCGCCACGCGTTCGCTCATTCTCTCCTATCTGCAAGCCCACAACATGAATGAAACCTTGGCAAAAGAAGTCAAGGCATATTTCCCGCCTAAAGCTCTTGGTTTAAACAGTGAAGACAAACGCTTACTCAAAACGGCGCTACCCGATTTACGCTTACTTAATGGCATGGTAAGTGCATTGGAGAGTGACGGAAAAGGCATACCGGTGCTGCTGCGACAATACCTGCGACTCGGAGGGGAGATGATTTCCTTCGGCATCGATGAAGGCTTCGGAGGCACCTTGGACTGCTTGGTTGTGGTGGATTTGCAAAAGACACCGAAACGCATGCTACAGCGCTATTGCGGAAAAGACTACACCCCACCGGGAATCGACGCCCAACCAAGTCTCAGCTGACCGGAAAAGAAGAAAAACAAGCGCATCATAGCAGAAAAGACCCTCAAATGATGCGCTTTTTTCTTGCAGATACCGCCCGGACAAGGTAGTATAAAAGGCATGAAAAATACGCTCAAAATCGGCACGCGTGGCAGTGAGCTGGCGCTCAAACAAACGGAGCTTACCATCTCTGCACTTAAACAACACCATCCGGAGCTGGAAACGGAGGTTGTCATCATCCGCACAGACGGAGATGTACACACGGATATTCCGCTTTGCAAGGTAAACAAGACAGCAGGCACGCAGGATAAGGGTGTATTCGTTGCTGCGATTGAGCAAGCTCTCAGCCGGGGGGAAATAGACTGCGCCGTACACAGCCTCAAAGATGTGCCCGGGCAATTGGACGCGCAATTCGAACTGTCAGCCATTCTCCCGCGTGAGGAGATATGGGACACCCTCATTCTCAAACCCGGAGCAAAGCTGCACAGCCTCACCATCGGCACCAGCAGTGTACGCAGAGTGCAGCTGGTAAACAGCTATTGGAGTGGCACAGCCAAAACCGTTTCCATACGGGGCAACGTACACACGCGCCTGCGCAAACTGGTTGAGAGTCCGGATTTAGACGGCATTATTCTGGCACGTGCCGGGCTGAACCGCTTAGGCATAACCGGCAACAGCGTAGAGGTAGATGGCACCACCCTCAACATCGTGGACATGGGGCGAGATTCCTTCATGCCCGCGCTCTGCCAAGGTGCCATTGCCGTAGAAACCCGTAAAGGAGACACGGCCACCCAAGACTTGATTAAGCTCATAAATGATAGAGAAAGCGAGCTTTGCGTGAGAGCCGAACGGGCATTTTTAGCTATGCTGCAAGCAGATTGTTCCGTTCCCGTGGCAGGCTACGCCGCCATTAACGGAGACTTCATGATGTTCCGAGCCATCTATTTTACCCCCAACGGCATGCCGATTCGCATTACCCACCGAGGAGAAACAGAATCACCGGAACAGGTGGCTGCAGACGCATTCCTCAAGCTCCAAACGGTACTACAAGGCTGACTCCATAAGATTTTTTACACAAACACTGCGTTTTTACTTGAAAGGAAGTCACAAAAAAAGTAGTATAATACAAAATTCAGGTATATGACTACGACCAATCTTACGCACCACCACTTTGAGAATTTCTTATGGATTCGATGTTCCGGCAGAGGCAGCTTTGTAAACAGCCCGGCTCTCAAAACAATTGCGGATAAGTATCTGGAGAGCAACTGTGGCACCATCGTCATCGACTTAGAGATATGCCCCGGAGTAGACTCCACGTTCATGGGAACACTCGCCGGATTAGCTCGCAAAGCCATGGCCGTCGGCAGCACGCTACAGGTAGCCTCCCCCACGCAGAGAACCCGCGCAGCAATGGAAAGCTTGGGGCTGGACATGATTATTGACCTAGACCCTGCAGACGCCCCTTGGCAGGCAAAATTAGATGAAATACGGGCCACACTGGCACAAGCCCATGCACCAAGCAATGAGGGAACGGTGGAAGACCTTTCGGAGGTAGAGCGCACACGCCATGTTCTGGAAGCCCATAACACCCTGCGCTCCATGAACAAAAAAAATGATGAAACATTCGGCTACGTCTGCGAAACGCTGGAAGAGGATTTGCAGAGACATGAATCCGAAGAAAACAACAAGTAAATGACCATCGACTGCCAGCGTGGAGCAGAAGCATACACAAGCCTACACCGCGCTGTGCTGCATGGGTGCGGTGACTGCTTGGCCGGAGATAACGCGGCAGACATTCCTCTGAAGCTAAACGAGATTGAGGTTCAGAGCCTTTGGATGGCCGGACTGCTCGGGCATGAGGGAGAGACCGCACGCCACGGGCATGTGCGCATTCTCGACGTCGGCGAATGGAACCGCAGCGTCGGACCGGATTTTCAGCGTGCCGAAATAGAAATTGACGGCGTGCGCATGCGTGGTGATATTGAGCTGGACCCCAAAGCACAGGATTGGGAACACCACGGACACGGAGCAAACCCGTCCTATAACGGCGTCATCCTCCATGTTGTATTATCGGACGTCCCCGAGGGATGGTACACACGAGATTCCGGGCACCGAGACATACCCATTCTGCACATCCGAAAAGAGGTTCTGCAAGAAGCAATCGGCGCCTCACCGAGCATACAGGCAGAAAAGACAGAGCTGTGCCGAGAACCCCTTGCCGCCATGCAAATGGAAGAGCTCACCCGCTTGCTCCAAGCGGCTGCAGCATACAGAATCACAAACAAACGCCGCATATTCCGTAAAAAAGCAGCCAATCTGGGTATTCGGCAAGCTTGGTATGAGGCGCTGGCAGAAACGCTGGGCTACAAGGTAAACAAACAGGCTATGCAAATACTGGCGCGCCGAGCCCCTATCAGAGAATTAGGAGGTAATGCGGAGAGCATTCTCTTCGGCACGGCCGGATTTTTGGTTCCGGTGCTGCCGGAACAGGCAAACACCGAGGCCCGCAGCTACCACCGCAATGTTTGGGATGCTTGGTGGGCGGTACGCTCGCGGTATGAGCTGGAGCCCCCGCGAGCCATCAACTGGCAATACGCTCCGTTACGCCCCGGCAACCATCCGCACCGCAGAGTGGCAGCCTTAGCGGTATCAGCAAAGCACTGGAAAAATATAGAGTCCCTGCTCTCCGCAGCATGCGCTGAAAGACTGCTCAAAACACTCACCTCGCTGAGCCATCCATATTGGAGCCACCACTGCACGTTGCCGTCCGCCCCGCTCGGCAACAAAATGGCACTCATCGGGGAATCCCGAGCCAAGGATTTTCTCATTAACCACGTATATGTGCAGGATGACACTCCTTCAGCTTGGCACACCTACCTGAGTATCAAGAGCAAAGACATCCCCTCAGCCGTTCGGAAAACAGCCATGCACCTCTTCGGCTCAAGAGAAGATATTGCACCGTTGCTGAACCGAGCCTACGTACAACAGGCACTTTTGCAAATAGACGCGGATTTTTGCGCACAATCCCCTTGCCGAGAATGCCTGTTCCCCGCACAACTTTGCCAAGGGCTGAAAGGGCACCTTAACTGAAGAGACTCAGAGGATATTTTTAAGTGATTGCAGATAATCCGCAGTGTTTTTATACTGCAAGAAAGTGTTGAGGCGCTCATTTTCCAACAGAGACACAAAACGCTCCTCTGCAACAAGCTTGCGCAGACCGGGGTCAGCAAACAGCTCCAAAAAACGCCCGGGATGAGGAATACCGGAGTTCTTCAACCTAGCTTCATAGAACTGCCTATACTCACGTTCTGAAAGAGTACAACCGTATGCCACAATGCAAGCCAAATTGCTCTGGGTAGGGGATTCCAGAGGGTCAATGGACTCTAACCAAGCAAGCCCATCCGTAGAACGAATAGAATTTTTGGCAACGGTAAACATGGGCATGGGAGGAGCCGGCTGCCCCTGCTGATGAGCCAAGGCCAAATCATGGTAGTAATTGACTCTGGAAATAGTTCCGCGGTACGATATAGCAATGGTAGAAACCCACATCATAAGCACACACATGAGGGACGTGGTGATGATACTGCAAGCTCCGGTTTTGCCGGAACGGAAGGAAAACAGCTGGGAGAACCAGCTCATGCCATGGAAAAATATGGCCAACACCAGCAACGCTAAAGTCCACGCCAAGGTCTGCACCATCCAAGGTGCGGGTGATGATGTAATGAATGCCAGCAGGGTAAACCCCTTACTCTGAACGAATATCCATACCCCGATGGCTGAGATGACGGCAATCGCCAATAAAAGCATTTTGATGAGCCCCTTAATGGCAGAAAACACAATTACGGCAAGCAAAATAATGCCGACTATAACATAAATACTCATCTGGTAATCCGGTTCCATGGCAATGACTTTCTATTTTTGACTATGAGTCTGCAAAAATTGTTCAAGTTGTAATTTATTTTTTTGGGCTCGTGCATGCGAGGGATCCAACTGCAAAGCTCGCTCAAAAGCGGCTAATGATTCCTCAAAGCGGCGCAGCTCTGCCAACACCAACCCAAGGCGGTAATGCACCTCGGCATTATCCGGCGCAACAGCAGCGCACGCCTGCATCTGAACCAGAGCATCCTCTATACGCCCCAGCTGAGCCAAAAACACGGCGTAATCGATGTAACCGACAATGCCGGAGGGGTCTAAGGTAATAGCGCGCTTGTAATAGCGCTCCGCCTCATCGAATCTGCCACGCGCAGTAGCTAACTCCGCAAGCAGCATGGCGCCGGTGGGCTGGTCGGATTGGTGCCGGGCTATCCCTTCCATCTCTTGCACCACAGATTGAGCTTGTGGCATGTGTACAAGATAATGCAAGTTCGGCCACGCAGCTGCTCTGCGTACGATTTTGACGGGATCCTGAACCATTGACAGGGCCTCCCTGCCCAGCACACGCGCAGCAGCTGCCCGCACCAACGCATCCGCGTCACGAGAAGCCACACGCGCCGCCTGCATGACAGCCGGAGTGCGTGGCTGTTGCGCCAAAAGCTCCAAAATAGTGGCACGCCAAGCGGGCACAGGCTCATTGGCAAGCACCTGCAACAATTCATCCACATTGAAGCGTCCGTTAAGGGCATGATGCACAGCACGCGTACGGGGGCGGTACTCCGCATTCTTCTGCTTTGGGTATAACTTGCGCACCACCTCTGCAGCCCAGGCATGATCCTTGTCGGAATGGCAACGCAGACAAGTATTCGGCAGACCAAGCTCAGCACTCAACTCCGGATCCGGAGAGTTGAAAGAATGGTCGCGGCGGGGGTCGCGTGCCATATACGGACTTTCCGGCATGTGGCATTCCACACAACGAGCCCCGGCACTGCCCTCCGGGCACGGACTATGCTCTGCGGGATTGATAATGGGAGTAGGCGTGCTGTGCACCATGGTGCCTGCTGCATGGCAACGCATACACAGGGAATTATCCTCCTGAGGCAGCTTCAGCTCAGCCGTGTGCGGGTTATGACAATCCAAACACGTAACCCCGGCAGCCCCCATACGGCTCAAGCGCAAACCGGTTTCACAATAATCCTCATCACGTTGCATGCCATTCGCCCAAAACACACCGTTAATCACCGGAAGCTCCAGACGGAAGTGGTTGTCAAAGCGATTACCGACAACAAAGTTTTCATCCAATTCTTCACGGCGGGCATGGCATGTAGCACAATTATCATGCATTTGTTGCTGAGTCAACGTGCGCTGCGCGGGCGCTACCATGCAACCATCTGCTGAAGGCGCGTCTGCCAACTTATGGCACTGAATACAGCTAACCCCCGGCTCCTTCCAAGCGGAGGCATACCGATTCGCAGTGGCATCATAATTTTTTCGGAAATGTGAGGTATGGCACCACGCACATTGAGAGTTCCAGTTCATTCCTCGCCCCAGCCAGTGTCCCCAATCTCCGGCTTGGCGAGCCGCTAAGCCCTCCGCGCTCAGGCGAGCATCCCCCTCAAACATATCGAACCACTCGTGGCGCGTTACGTCCCATGCTGCACTGGGGGTATGATAACCACCGTCTTCCGCCGGCACCAAGTACTGTACCAGAGGTCGGCGTCCCAACACATACTGAGCCTCAAACGTACGCCCGCTCTGACTATCAAACAACAACAGCTTGCCCTCGCGATTGGCGGTGAATGTTATCTCGGAACCGTGAGCCTTGAGTTTTTGGCGATGGAAGGGCTCAAAATCAGACTCTGCTGAGAGTTCGCGCAGAGCCCACGCGTGGTCACTGCCGGCCCATTCTTCAAATTCCTTCACGTGGCAAGCACCACATTGCAAGGATACAGGAACAGCCTGCTGATTCCAGTGTGCACTTTGCCCGGAATACACGGCAGGCGCCGCCACTGCGCCTCCGCCATCGCCATCCCGGCAGGAGACCAGCACCGACGCAGCCAACAAAGTCAACACTGGGAGCCACTTGATTCTCACGCAGAGGTCTCGTTTTTGTCTTCCAACGTACGATTCCGCTGAGCGTCCATCACAATCTGATAGTTATTCAGAATAGCACCGACTACGAGATTCAGCAGCAAGAATGCCGAAATGATAAACCACAGCACATGGTAAACCGTGATGACGGATTTGGAAGCCTTCACCATTCCGTAATCACTGGCTGTCATTAAATTATAACGCACATCCGTCCAGTCGTCACCCGTCATTACGCGGAACAGCGTAAACATGGATTCATGCAAGGAACCGAACGGCTCCGGGGAATTTGTCGGAGCATGTGGCGCTTCTGCCATGAATTGCTCGTATTTTACTCGCTCTGCAGGAGCAAGCTCATCCGGATTCGGCAACTTAAACAATGCCACACCCACTATTGCAAACAGGTACAGGAAAATCCCGAAAAACGCTACATTGTAAAACAACGCACTCAGCGATTTCACAAAAACAGTTACTATCAACTTAATTTCATTGCAAAAACGCAACAAGCGCAACACTCGGAACACGCGCAACACTCGCACGGCCATCACCATGGAGGCATTGGCAAACAACGTTTCCGGGACATAACCTACTAATACCAATGACAAATCAAACCAATTCCAGCCACTGGTGAAAAAGCTTTTGTTACTCTCCGCTGCAATGTAGCGTATTAAAATTTCCAAGGTAAAAATACCGAGAATTACCGTTTGAACAACAGATATTCCACTGTTGCCACCATAGGTTTCAATACCTATCAAAACGGAGTTTGCAATGATGATGAGAGAGATCGCAAACTCAAATATCCTGTTCTTACAAACAGTATCACAAACTTGTTTAATGGCTGTCATAATTATAAAGGGGATAACGGAAGATAATCTAAACACTCATTATGAGATGTCTTGACACTTTATAGCCCTATCACATGCAAATGTCAACCTTTTTCAACTGTAAATCAGCAAATGGGCGGAAGTAAAAACAGCCCGGAATATACGGGCTGTTTTCTGAAAACGGAATAATGACAAGGTTGTGTCAGTGTTTCTTCCATCCCGGTTTATGGCGCGAGGCCAGTTCATCAATCACCTGCTCGATGCGCAGCCCCTTAGAGGTCAGCAGGACAATCAGGTGGTACAACATATCGGAGGCTTCATAAATTAAGCGTTCATTGGAGCCGTTACAAGCTTCAATGCAGGCTTCCAAGGCCTCTTCCCCCACCTTTTGAGCCATGCGGTTGACACCGTCGCGGAAAAGGGACGTAGTGTAAGAGCCCTCGGGCATTTCCTCATGGCGTTTATTGATAAAATCCTGCAATTCCGTAAGGAACAACAACGGAGAAGCCACATTTTGCTCACTCCAGCAGGTATCCGCACCGGTATGGCATACCGGGCCACAGGGGGAGGCTTTAATCAACAGAGTATCAGCATCACAATCCAAAGCAATGCTGACAACATTCAAAAAATTACCGCTAGTTTCCCCTTTTGTCCACAAGCATTGGCGGCTGCGACTGAAAAAGCAAACCTTGCCGGACTCCTGAGTACGGGCAAAGGCCTCTTCATTCATATAGCCGAGCATAAGCACCTTACCGGTAACGGAATCCTGAATGATAGCAGGTACCAAACCGCCACTCTTTTCAAAATCAATAGTCATAGAACAAGAAAAAGGTTATAGAATCATCTTCTCAATAGGCAACACCAAAATTCCTTGGGCACCGGCTTCTTTAAGGCGTCCGATGATGTCCCAGAAGCACTGTTCATCCAAAACGGTGTGAATACTACACCAACCGTCCTGAGCCAATGGCATAATAGTAGGGCTCTTGACGCCGGGCAGCACGGACACAATCTGATCCACACATTCAGCCGGAGCATTCATCAATACATAGCGTTTATCGGCAGCCGTCATTACGGCATCCATGCGGAACAACAACTGCTCCAAAACAGCGCGTTTCTCATCGCTCAGATTCTTGTTGGCAATAAGCACCGCCTCACTCTCCAGCACAACTTCCACCTCCTTAAGGTTGTTGCTCACCAAGGTAGCACCGCTGCTGACGATATCGAAAATAGCATCTGCCAAGCCAATGCCGGTGGAAATCTCAACGGAGCCCATGATAACGTGAATGTGAGCATTTACCCCCTTCTCTTTGAGCCACTTACGCAAAATGCAGGGGTACGATGTAGCAATACGTTTACCTTCCAGCCATTGGGGTCCATCGTAAGCATGCTCCTTGGGAACAGCAATGCTGAGGCGGCACCCGCCGAACCCGAGTTTCTTGACAATGTCGGCATCCCCCTCACGCTCCAAGTACTCGTTGAGGCCTACAACCCCGATGTCGGCCACGCCATCCGTCACCGTCTCGGGAATATCATCATCCCTCAAATAAAGTACCTCCATGGGGAACTTACGCGCACTTACCAACAAGGTACGCTTGGAGGAGCTAACCTTAATTCCGGCTTCCGCCAGTATTGCCATCGTATCTTCATTCAGGCGGCCCTTAGACTGTACTGCTATTCTCAGTTTCATACTATCGGAACGTATTGATTCACCCCCCGTCACCGGGAGCAGAGTGATTCTAGCTTATATTCCGGCACTTGTCGCGTCAAAAGTGCGTCAACTCTTATTTTTTTAGAGCAAAAGAATAAGGACGTATTCATAACAATCCCCCACAAGAGCCTGCAACGCTCCGGTGGGGGAAGAATTGGTTGAACAAAGCAGAAATAAAATTAGCGGGTAAGCTGTCGGCAAGCCTTAACCGTGTTAGCCATCAGCAGAGCAATGGTCATAGGACCAACACCACCGGGCACCGGAGTAATAGCAGAGCACCTATCCTTTACGGATTCAAAATCAACATCTCCTACAATACGATAGCCACGGGGACGCGTGGCATCCGCAATGCGGTTGATACCGACATCCAGCACAACAGCCCCCTCCTTCACATAATCAGCAGTCACCATTTCGGGACGACCGACGGCGGCAACAATAATGTCAGCAGTACGGCAAAGCCCCGGCAAATCCTTAGTACGGGAGTGAGCAATAGTGACTGTGGCATTAGCCTTTTTGCTCACCAACAGATTTGCCATCGGCTTTCCGACAATCATGCTACGACCGATAACAACGGCATGCTTTCCTGCCGTTTCGATACCATAAGCCTTGAGGAGCTCCATGCAGCCCTGCGGGGTACAGGGTACAAAGCCTTCCTCATCTTCCAACACAAGCTTGGCAACATTGATGGGGTGGAAACCATCCACATCCTTACGGGGGTCAATATTGAGGATAACGGCTTCCTCATCAATATGAGTCGGGGGCGGGCTCTGCACCAGGATACCGTGTATGCGTTCATCTGCATTCAAACGGTGAATAAGAGCCACCAGCTCCTCCTGCGTTGTTTCCGTGGGAAGCTCCCATTTTTGGGAATAGATACCGAGCTCCTCACACGCGCGGACTTTGGAGCCGACGTATACTTGGGAGGCGGGGTCCTCACCGACAAGAACGACGGCCAAGCCGGGTGTGTGCCCCTGCTCTTTGAGTGCTGTAATCTCTGCAACAAGACCGGCACGGAGGTCTTGAGCAACTTTCTTACCGTCAATAATAGTAGGAGTCATCATGGTAAATTATTTCTTATCAGGAGGGGGGATAGGTTCAAAATCCGGGGTTCCGTGAGCAAGCGCTTGTTCCAACAACTGAGTATACTCAGTCTGTTGCTCCGCCGTAAGGTCTGACGGCACAGTCAGCGGTTTGCCTATGCGTACCACAACCTTGGAGAAAGGTTTGGGTATAACAAAGCCATCCCAAGCTTTCTTAATACGCCAGTATGAAGAGTAGCTAATACACAGCGGGATAATGGGCAGACCACTTACGGAAGCCAGTTTGAGCACACCGGGATGGCAACGGTAGATGGGACCTTTAGGTCCATCCGGGGTAATGCACATGCTGCAACCGTCTTTGAGTTCACGCAGCATATCCAGGAATCCGGCAACGCCGCGGCGCCGACTGGAGCCACGTACGGCGCGCATACCGTAGTCTCCGGCAACAGTGGCCAGCATAGCACCGTCTTTGCTGGCACTGGTCAGCATACTCATCGGCACCTTTTTGCCTTTGAGCACATAGCGGTACACATAGCAGGGAACAAATACGCGATTGTGCCACAGTGCAATAATGCACTGGAAGCTCCCCATCGGCTTTTCCTCATCCTCAACAATAACTCGCTTGCGCAATGTAAAGCATATGAGCGTGATAAAAAACCACACCAAATGCCCCACCGGAACAGTCCACCATTTTTTACGTAATTCGCTCGACATAAATGCTCGGAGACTGACGCAAGGAATCAGAATTTAACGGACGGATCCACAGGCACCGTAGAGGGAGGAGTCGGCACGGACGAGCTGCCACCGGTCGGGGTCTTAAAGATGTCGTCCGGATCCTCATGCTTAAAGAAATCCTTATCGGAAGTGCTATCGGGAGACTTAAAGATGTCATCCTGCGGAGCAGAAGACGAGGAAGAAGCACCCTGAGAGACATCGGTCTTGCCGGTTGCGGCAGCGTTCTTGGCATCTGCGGCAGATTGCTCATGCTGGCGCAGGATTTCCTCCACATTGATAGTTTTACGGCGGACAAGAGAACCTCTGGCTCCGTTTGCAGCAGCCATATCAAGAGCCTCACTATCATCCTGCGGCAAGATGGCAGACCCGGAGAGCTTGGTCACAAAAACACAACGATGCTTATTATCGGGGTCTTCGGCAAAAATCGGGTCAATAGCGCCACCCTCATACTCATGGCTGAGCACCTTTTTGGGCATGGAGTAGGTCAAACCACCGGAGAGAGGATAATCCCCGGCCGCTGCAGCAGAGGTATTGACGGAAACAGAACCATGGAGGGAAATATCGCTCGTTCCCTTCTCTTCCATAGCGCCTTTATCAATAACGAGTGAAAGGCTTGTGCCATCATAATTAAGATGGACGAGCGCTTGAGTAAACTGCAGAGATGCATACTTGCGGTGCTGGATTTCATCCACAATATGGCGACTGTACACCAGTCTGGCCTTCAAATCCGTGTCCTTAAAGTTCACATTACCCAAGAGCAAATCCCCGCTGAACACAACCGGTGAACCATCCTGAGAAAGAGTCAGATCCAACCGAGGCTCGCTGTCTATGGCATTGGAAAGCACTGTTGCATCCAATATACGCTCAAATAAGCCATGAGTCAGCAAACTGAACGGCAAGGCAGAAACATCCACTTTATACGGGCCATACAGACTCTCTCCACTACCAATACGCCCGGTAAGAGTAAAGTCGGATACGGCAAGCTCGCGGTTATCCGAAATTCCACCGTGTGATTGGGCGGCGTTGACCACAGCCGTTTTGGTGGGTTCTTGGCAGTTAATGCGGATATCCTCCACGCAAACAGAAGTCACGAATGCTTTGGCATCCAAAAGGTTAAATTTGTACACCTTATTTTTATTCAAATCCTTGCCCATGCCTGCAAAGGAAATGGAACCGCCATTGAGAGTCACCACGTGATTAGAGGAGGAAGACTCATACATGCGAGCCTCGGTATTGCGGATTGTTACAGAAGAAGTATTCGGATCCCCGATAGAAAGGTTAAACTTCTTGCACAACACATTACCGAAGCGCCACAAAGATTCATCACTCTGCCAACGCGGTACGGAGAGCTTTTTGACTGCCGGATTCAGACGAATATTGGCCACACCAATCTCCACATCATCGGCCCGATAACAACCGGTGAAGAACGAAGAGAGAGAAAGTGAAGCATTGATTCCATCCAGCTCAACCATCTGTATCATGGAAGTCTCGGGGAATTCTGCCACAACTCGGTCTACGCTCAGAGCCATACCATCCAATCGGGCATTCACGAGCTGCACACTCTTGGCTCCCCACGCCATGCAAAGCTCTTGCTGCTTTTCAGCCAAGTAAGACTCCGATGACATGGCCGACATGCGGTATGCCATAAAAGCAAATACGCCACCCACCAACACAACAAGGGCTATCAAAGAGAAAAGGAACTGACGACGAGCGCGGTGTTTCTTTTCCTCACTCGTTATCATCACCTTGCGTTTCTTGGTAACGCGCACTACTTTTGTACCATCGGGGCGCACGACAACCTCACGGGATTTTTCCTTAGAGGGGCGGTCACTGTTAAGCTGATTGATAATGCTGCGCACCTGAGAGTCATCATCACCCTCACGTGTGTACTTCTCGTCTTCTATTTTACTCATGGGAATATGGCATCAGGGATTATCCGTTACCTGGGACGGGCGCACGCCGGTGCGAACATCGCGACCGGTCGGGTCTACAACATCCACCTTAGCGAAGTAAATCAAAGCCTTACGTATGCGTTGCTCACCTTCGGAGCGGAAGAGCCGACCAACGAGGGGCAAATCCCCCAACACGGGGACCTTATCCTCAAAACGCACGTGCTTGGCTTCCTTTAATCCACCCATTACCAACACGGACCCCGGAACAAGCGTTATCTTGGTGTTTTGTACGTAACGCTTAATCATGGGTTGCAGGATGTAGTTGGGTGAAAGCTCAATAAATTGGATTTCGCCGGAACCATCCCACAAAGCGGAATTAATGGGTGAGCCCCAGTTAATGAAGCCCTCAAACTCGTTTGTGGTCGTGGTCATCGCCAGCGTTACAAATTGTCCGTTCTCGGAAATCTCGGCACTGTGCACCTGCAAAATCGTGCCAAAACCACCGATGGCATCGTCCGTCATGCCAAAGCGCACAAAATCCGTTGGGATAGCACCGGTCGCAACGGAAGCACCACTGTGACCGTTGTTATTGTTTCCGTTATTATTGCCGTTATTATTGTTATTGTTGTTATTATTTCCGAAATTGGCATTAGTAGAGGCAATTTCGGAAGGGTCCCAAGTTTCCGGGAAGAACATTTCCGTAACATCGGCAAAGGTCACCTGCTCATCCATACCCGGGCTGAAAATAATGCGCGGGTTACGGAGGATATCCACTCCCTTCTTCTGAGCAAGACCATTCATCATGAAGGTAACGTCCACGGCGTTCCAAACACCGCGCACGCCGAAGATGGAGGGAGAGCGGGATGCAATGGAATTCTTGTAGTCATGTACGCTACCCCGGGAAATCAGGTGTTCCATACCATCCGGAGAAAGCACCTGTGCACCACTGCGCAAACCACTGGTAACACCTTGCGGCATATTGTCAGGCTGCCCTGCACCTGCAAACATGGGCACACCCGTAGCAGTGGAAGCAGCATGCTCAGCACCGCCGGCAGCCTGCAAATCACCTTGAAGGTTCACATTGAAAAGCCAGTCGAAGCCGAGTTGCTCCAAGTCATTCTCGGAAATCTCCATGACAATGACATTGAGGACAATCTGGCGTTGTTCTTCAATGGGCTGATTGAGAAGGTCCTGGATTTCTTCCAAATTATAGGCCGTATTGCGAACATGCAATTGACGAGAGGAGGGCGAATAGCGAGCCGTGGCGCCTTCCGGGAATGAGATACCCATGGATTTGAGCACTTGGGCAGGATTCACCCGATGTACGACTATACGCCCGGAATCATCATCATCAAAGCCTTCCTCCTCATCATCGGACTCTTCACTACCGGCCTGAGCCCCATCAAAGAAGTGCGGTGGTACCGTGAATGTTCTGTCCAGCAGCGGGCCGAAATCCTTGCCGGAGAATGACAACTCCACACCTGTGGGGGTGTAGTAATAACTCACGCCAAGCTGGGACGTCAGGATATCCAAAACCTCCTTCACGGAAACATCCGTCAGTTTAAGCGTGATGGTACGGCTCATGATTTCCTTATAACCATCGGAATCAGGCTTACCGAAGTTTGTGGTCAGGTTGATGGGGCGATCGGAGGAGGTGCCGTTACTCTCAAAACGGCGAATCTGGTTTTGCAAGGCCTCCAGCACATCCATCACCCCGGCATCTTCAAAAACAATGCTCGGTATGCGCATCTCGGAAACGGCGGTCGCAAATGCATCTTGCACCTCGGAGTCAACAGATGAAGAGGGAGCCGAGCCGGATGAATCCATATCCGTCGGGCGTCCGTCTACATTTGTCTTATCCCACAGTTTATCAACATCTGCCAACATCCCGGCGCGCACAGCATTGCGAGCGTCCCTATAATATGCGGCTTTGCGCTTGGTAGCCAGTTCTATACCCTGTTGGGCAGCACTGTTGTATGCGTCATACTTAGCAACGGCTTGGAATGTTGAGATGGCCTCATCATACTTACCGAGGTCCAAATAACCGTATGCTAAATCCAACAAGCGCTTTACTTCCTCCACGTCTCCGACGTGGCGGGGGGTCAAGGCCGGGTTGGTACGCTGAGCATCTAAGGTGTAGGAGAGCTCCACCTCTGCTCGCTTATTGTTGGGGGAAAGTTTAATAGCCTCACGCAAGAATGATATGGCCTCATCGCGACGTCCGACCAAACGATAATCTATCGCTTTGGCAATAAGGGCATCCGAAAGGCTATCCCGAATGAATTGCGCAAATGCAGCCGTGGACGGAGAGTTCGGCAACACCGCCAATGCATCCCGATAGTGCTTCTCTGCATCGGAATAGCGCTTGGCTTGGTACGCAAGGCGTGCTTCCTGTACGGATTGGCGAGCATCACGCACTGCCATTTCATGGCGCGCAGCTTCGGCTCGGGCAGATGCATCGGTGGATTCCTGAGCGAACGTCATCGGCGCTGTGGACAAGCAGCCCATAGCGATGAGGGAAAGAACTGAGGCGCGAGAAAAATGTCTCATCATGGTAAGTGCACATATCTTACCAAATTACACATGCAAAGTCACTCATAAAGTGAGGCAGAAAGAAAAAAAATTACACAAAAACGTACTATTGACTTGAAGACAGGCAATTTCAACAAAAAAAAGATACCGCAATCCCCTCCCCCCGGTTTGTAAAAAAGCGGAAGAGAATTGCGGTATTCAAACAGGCTTACTGAGGCAACAATCAGTTATTCGTCGTCTCAAGGAAACCCTTAATACAACTGATACGCGTAGGATGACGCAGCTTACGCAGGGCTTTGGCCTCAATCTGACGAATACGCTCACGCGTTACGTTGAACTGGCGTCCCACTTCTTCCAGAGTACGGGGATTGCCATCACGCAGACCGAAGCGTTGCTCAATCACGGCGCGCTCACGCTCATTGAGCGTATTGAGCACACCGGAAAGTTTCTCACGCAAGGAGTTAAATGCGGCTCCATCCATGGGATTTTCCGCACTCTTATCTTCCAAGAAGTCACCGAAGGACGTATCATCGGAATCACCCACAGGCTGCTGCATAGAGATGGGCTGCTGCGCCATCTTGAGCACACCGCGCACACGTTCCACCTGCATACCGCTCTCGGCTGCAATCTCTTCCGGCGTAGGCTCGCGACCGAAGTCCTGCACCAACTTCTTCTGTACGCGCATGAGCTTGTTAATGGTCTCAATCATGTGCACCGGTATGCGAATTGTACGCGCTTGGTCGGCAATGGAGCGGGTGATAGCCTGACGAATCCACCATGTTGCATAAGTGGAGAACTTGTATCCGCGGCGGTACTCAAACTTCTCCACAGCCTTCATCAAGCCCATGTTACCCTCCTGAATGAGGTCCAAGAACGCAAGCCCACGGTTCGTGTACTTTTTGGCAATGGAAATCACCAAGCGCAAGTTTGCCTCAATCATTTCCTTTTTGGCATCCTTCGCCTGCTTCATAGCAGTCTTCATGGCTTGGTAGTTTTCCATGAACTCGGAGACGGGCATCCAGAGCTGCACTTCGTACTCAGCAAGAGCATCCTTATACTCCTTGCTGTCCTGAGCGCCTTCATACTGGCGGCGCAGCTTCATGATTCTCTGGCGCACCTCGCGAAGGTGAGCCACAAAGTCCTCATAGACTTTACCCTTGAACGAGAACTTGCGGTACATAACATCCAGCGTCTCCAGAACGGCATTAAACTCCTTCTGAGCAGCCTCCACCCCCTTGTTACGGCGGCGCGCACGGCGCAACTCCTTATAGGCAGCCTGCGCGGAGTCATGGAGATCATACACTTTGTTAATCAGCGGCTGAATCTCCTTAAAGTACTGCTCGCGGTGGTCGATATTTTTATCTGCCACCACGCGGTCAAAGCGCTCTTTATTTTGCAGAATACGCTGAGCCGTCTCCAAATACAGCATGGCAACCACACCGAACTTGTGCAAGCGTTCCTGCAACTCATTTTCCGCGTGGTCGATACGAATGGAAAGACTGACCTCCTGCTCACGCTTAAGGAGATCCTTCTGTCCCATTTGCTTGAGGTACATGCGTACGGGGTCGTCCAAGATATCCAGCTTAGCCTCCATCTTCTCCGTCTCATCCTCATCGCCGGAGTTAATGAGATTCTGGCGAGCAGCGATAATATCAACATCGGAGGCATCAATGATAGCAAAATCATAACCACGCAGACGCTCCATAATCTCCTCGTGGTCAGCGGGGTTAATCATGGAGTTCGGCAAGGCATCATTAATGTCATCATACGTCAGATACCCCTGCTCAGTAGCCAAGCCGATAAGCTCGCGCACCTTATCCTGCACCTCTTTGCTATCCACAACGCTGCCGTTCTTCCCGGCTTTTCCTTTGAGGGAAATCGCGGAAATGGGAGAGATAGCCACGGACTCATCACGCACCTCCACGCCAATGGAGTGCAAACGCTCAAACAGACGCTCCGTATCCTGCTCCTCATATCCATCCATAGGCAGTGAGGCAAAGATATCATCATCTGTTACATAGCCGTTGTTCTTCTTGGCCAGAGCCAACAAGTTTTTGAACGCCGCTTTCAGCGTTATGTCATCCGGAAAGAAGTCCTGCAACTCCTTTGCGGTTATACGGGGCGGCGAAAACGTTTTACGACGACGAGAACGGTTCTTAGAGGACGCAGATTCCTCTTCAACGAGCTCTGCCACAGCATCAAGCTCAGGGGCTGATAATTCGGCTGCCACAATTGACTCAGAGGATTTTTTCTCAGCCGTGGGTTTCTTCTCCGTCACAGGCTTTTTGTCAGCCGTGGTCTTCTTCTCAGCCACAGGCTTTTTGTCCGAAACAGGCTTTTTGTCAGCCGGAGTCTTGACGGAAGCTTTCTCGGAAGATGGCTTCTTCGGAGCAGCTTTGGGGGAGTTTTCCTTTTTCGCGGGAGCTTTCTTAGTAGAAGCAGCTTTTGCAGCAGCAGGGGTCTTTGCTACGGTCTTTTCAGTTTTGGCAGGTGCAGTTGCCTTCTTGTCGGCAGACTTACTCACTGCGCTTTTATTGCCGGAAGTCGTTTTTCCGGACTTACCGGAAACACCCTTACCTGCGGTCTTTGCCGCCTCTTTCTTGTCGGAATCCGCTTTTTTCTTGGAAGTAGACATGTGTTGCGAAATAAATTTGACTATAGTCCTAGCCTTACACATTTTGTCAAGTGTTTGGCAAAATGCGTTGTCGCTTATATCATACTCACAAAACTTTGTCAACCCACTTAAACACATTATGACACACTTTTCTCACAAAAGTGTGATAATAATACTATTTTTTACGATTTTTTCAGAGAGTACGCAACTCCAAGGAACGGCCGTGAGCATCCAAGCCCTCCACACGAGCGAAAGTTAGCACGTGAGGCAGAGACGCCTTAGCAGCCTGTGGCGACATGCGCACAATGGAAGTGCGGCGTTGGAACTGATCCGCCCGAATACCGGAGAAAGATTTACCGGAACCACCCGTTGGCAAAGTATGGCTGGGTCCGGCAAGAAAATCGCCACAAGCAACAGTAGAATACGTACCGGCATAAATAGCACCGGCCGTACGTATACGAGCCAGAGCAGCGGACTCCACAGCATCATCCACCACCAACACAAGGTGTTCCGGCGCAAAGGCATTCACAATATCAGCGCCCTGCTCCACAGAGGAAACCAAGAAGCAATCCGTGTTTTCATCCAACACCTGTTGCAAGTACGCGGCGCGAGAAAGAGTTGCAGCCTGCTCGGCAATTTGCTGCTGCACGGCAAGCAACAAATCCTCATCAGTCGTTACAAAAGCAATGGCACTATCGCCCCCGTGCTCGGCCTGAGCCAACAAATCAGCAGCTACAAAAGCCGGATTCGCTGTATGGTCAGCCAGCACCATCACCTCACTCGGGCCGGGCAACAAATCTATGGCAACAGCCCCTACAAGTTGGCGCTTAGCCTCTACCACAAAACGATTACCCGGACCGAATATTTTTTGCACGGGCGCAACGGATTCCGTCCCGAGAGCCAATGCCGCAATACTTTGCGCGCCACCAACACGGTAAATTTCCGTCGCGCCCACGGCCTGCAGCGCCACCAACACGGCAGGATTCACCTTTCCGTCAGGTCCGCACGGAGTCATAGCCACGATTTCAGGCACTCCGACAGCCTTGGCAAAACCGCCGGTCATCAGCGCGGTGGAAACCAGAGGGGCCTTTCCCCCCGGCACGTAAATACCCACACGTTCATAAGGGACAAAGCGTTCCCCGACCTCGCAGCCCTGAGCATTCACCCCGGACCAATCCTGCCGCATGCTGCGGCGAGAAAAATAGGCAATATTTTCCAAAGAAGCGGCAATGGCATCTTTCACATCCTGAGGGACTGAGGCTTGAGCAGCAGCCAACTCAGCATCCGTAACACGGAGTTGAGCCGGAGTGAGTTGCACCCTATCAAAACGAGCAGCAAAATCACACAACGCGGCATCTCCGCCACTCTGCACGGTTGCAATAATCTCTGCCACCGTCTCACGCACCTCAGCTCCGGGAATTGCCCTACGATTCATCTTGCGCACAGCTTCCGTAAAACCGGCCTCGTTCTCTCGGAAAATATTCATCGCAAATGAGTATAGCAAAACCCTCCCGCTATGTCAACGGAATGTCGGCTGTTATCACCGCCACACCGCCTGATTATGACAAAGACAGAGAACCGACAACAAAAAAATCTCCGGATAATCAATATTATCAGAAGCCCCATAACGCAAGTGGAAATGGCTTGCAAAGGCACAGGAAACGTGCTAAAATCGGCGCATGCCTAAAATCGCACTGATTCAGCAAGAAGCCGTGGCAGACCCGGCAGAAAACAAGCGCATGCAAATGGAATCCATACGCACTGCTGCGGCAGGTGGCGCTCAAATTATTTGCACGCAGGAAATGTGCACAACACTGTATTTCTGCCGCACTCAGGATTGTGATTTATTTGACACGGCAGATTCCATACCCGGAGAGTGGACAGATGAGCTGTGCAAGCTGGCCAAAGAGCTGGGAGTAGTAATCGTTGCAGCCGGATTCGAAAAACGTGCAACCGGCATATACCACAACACGGCCTGGGTCATCGATGCGGATGGCTCATTCCTGGGCATGTACCGCAAGATGCACATTCCGCAGGATCCCGGCTTTGAGGAAAAGTTCTATTTTACCCCCGGCGACTTGGGCTACAAATGTTTTGAGACGCGCTACGGGCGCATCGGCGTGCTGATTTGCTGGGACCAGTGGTACCCGGAAGCCGCACGCCTTACCGCCATGCAAGGAGCGGAAATCATCTTTTACCCCACGGCAATCGGTTGGCTTCCCGGGGAAGAACCACTTTACACTGCCCAACATTGTGCTTGGGAAACCGTACAGCGTGGACATGCTGTAGCCAACGGCTGCTACGTGTGTGCCGTAAACCGCTGCGGAGTTGAGGGAGAAACCACTTTCTGGGGACAAAGCTTTGTGGCAGATTACTGTGGCCAAATTGTAGCAAAAGCACCGGTGAACGAGCGCAGCATCCTGTACGCAGACTTAGACCTCGGTGCTTTGGAAGCCCACCGCCGCATATGGCCGTTTTTCCGGGACAGACGCATCGACTCATATTCCGGCATTACTCAACGTTGGAGCAAATAACACTGAACACCATCGCAATGCAAGACGCTGCACAGCCCCCCCGCAAAGCACCAATACGAGTCATCGTAGTGGGCATGGGGGTTCGCTCTATGATATACAGCAGCGTAGCCCTCACCAATCCGGAGTTGCTGAAAATCGTGGGCGTGGTGGATGTAGATGCCAAGCGCCGAGAATACGCAAGGCTTACATTCGGGCTGGAAGACGAACAGTGTTTTGAAACCGTTGAGGATTTGGTTGCCGTCCCCAAATATGCGGATGCTGTGATTAACGGCACCATGGATCGGCTACACGTCAGCACCTCCATACCGTTATTACGCAACGGGTATGACATGTTGCTGGAAAAACCCTTTGCGCAAAATGAGGAAGAAGCCGACAAACTGTTGCAGTGTGCGCGTGAAACGGGACGCACTGTGATGGTTTGCCATGTGTTGCGTTACGCCCCGTTCTACCAACGCCTCAAGCAGGTGATGGATTCCGGAGAAATCGGGCACGTCATCAATATACACATGGCGGCGCAGGTCAACTACTTCCATGAAAGCGTCTCCTTTGTCCGAGGGAAGTACGCATCATCGGAGATATGTGGCTCCGGTATGTTGCTGACAAAATGCAGCCATGATTTAGACCTCATGGCTTGGCTGATGGGCAACAACCACCCGCAGCGCATTGCCAGCGTGGGCTCCATGTACCAATTTGTGCCGGAGCATGCACCCGCCGGGGCCGGCAGCCACTGCCTGCTCAACTGCCCGGTGGAGCGCGATTGCCCCTACTCTGCCCGTCGGCTCTACATTGAAAACCCGCAACGCTGGGCAGACAATGTGTGGTATGACAGCAACTGTGCCCCCCCGGAAACCGATGAACAAAAAGAGCAACTCCTCAGCAGCATCGACAACCCTTACAGCCGCTGCGTTTACCGCTGCTCAACGGACATCGTGGACCACCAATCCGTATTACTACACTACAAAGACGGCGCCACCGGCACTTTCTCCATGACGGGCGGAGCCTCCGTCTCAGCTCGCAGCGTACACGTCATCGGCACCCGCGGTGAAATCTACGGCACCTTTGAGACCGGACGCTTTACCATATCCCACATTGCCCCCGGAGCCCCCAACGGACGCGTACAGCACATGATAGACGTAGCAGCCGAGCAAGAAGGACGCCACCACGGCGGCGGAGATAGAGAGGTAGTGCTGGACTTCATTGCCCACCTGAGAGGAGACCCGACCTCCCCCGGCAAAACACTGCTGGAAGATTCCGTTTGCGGGCATCGCATCGTTTTCTTGGCAGAAAAATCGCGACTGTCCAACGGTGCCATGCAGGAGTGGTAACAGCTCCACCATATCACATGAATACAGCCCCCACGCAACCGCACTTTTCCTACCCGGATCTTCCCATCTCGCGTCGCAGGCGCGAGATAGCGGAAGCCTTGCGCAAAAACCGGGTCATCGTTGTCGTGGGTGAAACCGGAAGTGGCAAAACGACCCAGCTGCCGAAAATAGCATTGGAGGTAGCCGGCAATCGCCGAGGCATGTTGGGCTGTACGCAACCGCGCAGACTGGCAGCCGTGGCCGTAGCAAGACGCATCGCGCAAGAGGTGGGGTGTGATGCGGGTGGTTACGTAGGCTACCAGGTACGCTTTGATGACAAAACCGGTAAGGACACCAAACTGAAACTGATGACAGATGGTATTCTGCTGGCAGAAACGCAAGACGACCGCGACCTTCGAAAATACCACACCATCATTTTGGATGAGGCACATGAACGCAGCCTCAACATTGATTTTTTGCTCGGGTACATGAAGCTGTTGCTGCAACGCCGCACGGATCTCAAACTCATCATATCCTCTGCCACCATGGATGCCGGAGCCTTCTCGGAGTTCTTCGATAATGCACCGATTATCAATGTAGAGGGGCGCACCTACCATGTAGACCACCACTACATGCCCCGCCGCCATGAGGAGGAAGAGCTGCCACGCCATGTGGCACGCGCCGTGCAATGGCTCTCCGAGTATGATGACAAGGGAGATGTGCTCGTTTTCCTGCCCGGAGAACGAGAAATCCGCGATTGTGCGGATGAGCTCAACGCCCTTCAGCTACCTCACACGGATATTCTGCCCCTCTTTGCACGCTTGGGGCTCGGGGAACAACAACGCATTTTCCACCCCACTCGCGGAACGCGCCGTATTGTCTTGGCTACCAATGTTGCGGAAACATCCCTTACCATTCCCGGGATTATCTACGTGGTAGACAGTGGCTTGGCTCGTATCTCACGCTACTTACCGGGACGCCAGATTCAGCGTTTGCAAGTAGAGCCAATCTCGCAAGCCAGTGCTCGCCAACGAGCAGGTCGCTGCGGTCGCGTTACGGAGGGTGTCTGCATACGCCTGTACTCACAGGAGGATTTTGAACAACGAGAACCCTACACGGACCCGGAAATCAAGCGCAGCGCCTTAGCAGGAGTCATCCTACGCATGGCAGACCTACATTTGCCACCTCTCGGAGAGTTTCCTCTACCGGATCCACCGGGGCCACGCCTCATCAATGAAGGGTATAAAACCCTCCGCGAAATCGGCGCAATAGACCGCCATAAAAAGCTTACCCCCACAGGGCGCAACTTGGCACGCTTACCCCTGGATCCACGCTTGGGACGCATGCTGCTGGAGGCAGAGCAACGGCACTGCCTACCGGAGCTGCTCATCATCGTAGCAGGGCTCAGCATCATGGATCCGCGAGAGCGCCCGCAGGAATTTGCTACACAAGCGGACCAAGCCCATGCACAATGGAAGAATGCGGACAGCGATTTTCTTTCCATGCTTTCACTCTGGCGCAGCTCACTGGAGTTCAAAACAAAGCGCAATCTCAATCGCAATCAGTTGCGTAAGTGGTGCAGCAAGAATTACCTCAGTTACCTGCGCATGGTGGAGTGGCACAACCTGGAGCAGGACCTTGCCGCTGCCCTACAGGACACCATGAGGCTGAGCATTCCTTCCCTGCCCCCTGAGGCGGAGCAAGCTCCGCCGGACATGATTCACCGGGCTCTCTTGGCGGGGTCACCGCTTCAATTCGGTTTTTGGCGAGCAGATGACAAAATATACCGAGGCGCAGGAGGACGAGATTTCTCCATTTTTCCGGGCAGCGGGTTATTCCGGCGCAACAAGCGCGCCGAATGGATATTCGGCACGGAGCTGGTAGAGACCAGCCGCTTATTCATGCGGCGTTGCGCTCTGCTGGATCCGGCGTGGGTGGAGCAAATTGCCCCGCATCTGTGTTCTCACCACGCCTACGATGCCACTTGGGATGAAACTGCGGGTGTTGTTTTCGCAAAAGAACGCGTTACCTGCGGAGGACTCACCATTGTAGACGGCCGCCGCATCAGCTACGCACGAGTCAACCTCCCCGCAGCACGCGAAATCATGATTCGGGATGGCATCATGGAACGCAAACTACGCAGTAAACCGCCCTTCATCAAACATTTGGCAGAAATGAGGGAAGAGGTACGCACCGTGGAGGCAAAACTGCGTCGGCGCGACCTTATATGGTGTAGTGAGGGAGTTTTCCGATTCTTTGCGGACAAACTGCCCAAGGATTGCGCCTCCGAGAAAGCCCTGCACAACTGGCGAGAGAAAGAGGAAAGACAAAACCCGCAACTTCTGTTCATTCCGTATGAAGATTGCGTGTACCCCGGGGAAGACGCAGCACCGGCGGATCTTTATCCGGATGAACTCTGCGTAGCGGGAGGAGAATACCCGGTGTACTATAGCCACGCACCGGGCGAAGCGGATGATGGAGTAACCCTCGGCGTACACATTGACCAATTGGCAGATTTCCCGGACTGGTTGCCCTCATGGGGGGTGCAGGCGCACTTGGCAGACCGAGCGGAAATACTCCTGAGAACACTCCCCAAGGATATTCGTAACTATCTGATGCCCATAGCGCAAACGGCGGATGATTTTGCAGAGGATTGGTATGACCGAGAACCGGACCGACCACTCGGGCAGGCCTTGGCTGAGTTCGTCATGCGCCGCACTCAGAAATTCTGCAATGCCGGACAATTCGATTTCTCCCGACTACCCGCCGAGCTTGTCACTAAAATTTGGGTTTGTGATGATAATGGGAATGAACTCGCCCTCGGTACGGATGCAGCAGCCCTGCGCGAGCACTTAGAGCAATACCGGCAAAAACGTTTCCGCAAACAAGCATCACGCAGCTTCTCCTCCACCCCCATGACCCGCTGGGATTGCGGGAACCTGCCAACCTCGGTGGATGTGGGTACGGGCAAAGGATTCCCGGGGTTGCTGGATGACGGGAACCGAGTGAGCATCAAGGTTTTCCCCTCAGAGGAAGAAGCAGAAAGAGCCCACCGCTTCGGGGTGAGACGGCTTGCTCTCATACGCCACGGGGATTTCATCAACAGCATCCGCAAACGCCTACCACTCAAATCCATGGAGGCAAAACTGGCACTCACCACCCTCGGCACTGTCCCCAAAAACAACGTGGCAGATACCATTTACGCAGCCATAGACATAGCACTTGGCACCCCCCTTCCCCGCACGGTCGAAGAGTTTGACGCAGCCTGCATGCGCATGCGAGAAAACCTCTACGATACCATTGCAGGCCCGCTTTGCAAAATTTGGGAACAACTTGCTGAGGCAGATAGCGCCCGGCGTGAGTTTTGTCTTACCGCAGCAAGGGATCGCTATGCCTCACTCATTGCAGAGGATATAGAGCGCGAGTGGCAATGGCTCACGCGCCCCTTCTTTCTCTCCGATGCAGCCCCCGGTTCCCTGCAAGACCTCTCACGCTTTGCCCGTGGTTTCACCATGCGCCTCCAAAAAATAGCCCAACAACCGGCCGCCCGCGAGTTGGAGCGCATTGATAGCCTCAATACTGCTATCGCGGCCGATTTTTACGAACAATACCCCCGCCATGCCAATTCCCCGGCATGGTTGGCATACGGGCTCATGATTCAGGAGTACCGATTATCCATTTTTGCCCCCACATTGGCGGTCAAGGGACGAGCATCTGCAAAAAAACTTGCACAAGCCCGGGAAAATCTATAACCGGGAACAAGCTCAACTTATCTTCGGAGTGAACTTTTTTTGCAATTTATCGCGCTTTTATCTTTACGGCAACTTAACATAAGTATAGAATATCAGGTAGTGTGTCATGAAAATCTCTCCCACCACAACACATTCCTTGGCGTACCCCACTCTGGCAGGTATCTCAGCCGGCCTTATTGCCGTAACGGTGGCATCCTGTAGTCCCGGAGCCCCCTCCGAGCCACCGGCAACAACGGAAAGCCACGCTCTGCAGCTTCCCGGCACCTATACCTACGTACCACCACGTTACCGCAACCACGAGGACATCATCCGAGAATACGCGCGCAAGCGCAAAGAACGCCAAGCTCAGGCTGCAAAAAACGCACAACACTGAACGTTGACTCCATCCATGCTTATTTTCCCGACACTCAGCATTCGTAAAGCAGCGTATCCATCACTCGCGGCTCTGGCAGCATCGGCCTTGCTCAACTCCTGCACGAATTCCGCTCCACAACACGAGACGAACGAACCTGCCCTATTCACCCCTGACAAACAACGCTCACAGAGTGCCAAAAAAGCGTCCTCTCACAAACGAAAGATAAGCACTCCTACCACTCCTCGTGACCCCCAATTGATTCCCGGTAGGGCTCGCCTCGACCCTCAAACAGGTGAGCTCATTCAACCCGGTTCCGAGCCTCACTCACAACCGGATTCGCCGGAACCGGCAATAGAAGACCAAATAGAGCTTGGAGAAGTCGATCCTGATTGTGTCCGACATTACCCCTCGCTCCACCTCCGAAATCGCACATGTTAAGAGTTCTGACCTGCACTCTGTGTCTTACGCATGATTGCACCCTGCGCTGCAACTACTGCTACGCCGGGCGTAAGTACCGACATGCTATGCGCCACGAGACAGCCCGCCGAGCCATCGATATTTGCATTGACGAAGCAGAACGCCTCCGTCAAGGCATGGATCTTTCTTTCTTCGGCGGAGAGCCTCTCATGGAATGGGAGCTGCTTCAATGGTGCTACGAATACTTGGAATCACAAGCACACAGGCTCATAGTGCGGCCGCGTTACGGAATTACCACCAACGGCACACTGCTTACCCCCAAGCGCCTGGAGTGGCTGGCAGAACGCGACTTCCTCATCGGCATTTCCGTGGACGGCTCCCCTGCTATGCACAATACAAACCGGTGCTACGCGGACGGTTCCGGAAGCCACTCCTCAGTGGCTCGGGCAGTTGCGCTCATAAATGAGCACCCGACAGTCCGTTCCAAAGCAATTTGCGTGGTCAGCCCCAACACTGTACACCTCCTTGCGGAGGGAGTACAGTGGCTGAGTTCACACTTTCGGCGAGAAATCGGGCTCAACATCGACTATTGGAGTAATTGGACGGATGAGCAGTTTGAAATCCTCTGCAAGCAATACGCGCGCGTGGCGGAGCTCGTTCTGGATTCCTACCGCATGGACACTCCCATTCGTCTCAGCAACTTGGAACACAAAATACTTTCCCACATCCACGCTCATGCAGACAACAAGGATTGCGTGAAGTGCTCCATCGGCGAGCGTGAAATCGGCGTCTCCGTAGACGGCAATTTCTTCCCGTGCTCCCGCCTCATCGGCATCGGTGATGAGCCGGAACTCAACTTCGGCAATGTGCACGACGGCATCAACCGAGCACGTCAAAATTACATTATTGCAACCCGTGGCAATACTACCCCGGAATGCAAACTATGTGAGTTCCGCTCGCGTTGCCTCAACTCATGCGGTTGCACCAATCACGCAGCGTCCGGCTACATCAATCGAGTA
The DNA here is from genome assembly GCA_017415995.1 of Akkermansia sp. Lineage (GTDB taxonomy): Bacteria > Verrucomicrobiota > Verrucomicrobiia > Verrucomicrobiales > Akkermansiaceae > Akkermansia. Next base: position 44,605 of record JAFQDN010000004.1, read on the forward strand.
TCACCCTTCCTCTGCTGCTCGGAAAAGCTTTTCATAGAAACTGCAGACACCTTGGCGGAAACGCTTTACGCGGAACAAAATCCGGCTTTTCTGAAGCTATTTTATCAAAAATCTCCCGGCCGAGCAGAAAATTAACCCACGAGTACCGGTAATACTCGAGCATGGCTCGTAGCTCTGTATTTGCTCCGGTATTTTACCCATCGCAAAACGGAATTCACAAAGCCTGCCCCATATGGAGCAGGCTTTGCTGTAATTTGCTGTATGTATAAGTAAAACCCGAGGAGGGAGGATTACTTATTCATGGCTTCCTCGATGGCAACAGCCACGGAAACGGTGGCACCGACCATGGGGTTGTTACCCATGCCGATAAGGCCCATCATTTCCACGTGTGCAGGCACGGAGGAAGAACCGGCGAACTGAGCATCGCTGTGCATGCGGCCCAAGGTGTCAGTCATGCCGTAAGAGGCGGGACCTGCAGCCATGTTATCCGGGTGAAGAGTACGGCCCGTGCCACCACCGGAGGCAACGGAGAAGTACTTCTTACCGGCAAGGACACACTCCTTCTTGTAAGTACCGGCAACGGGATGCTGGAAGCGGGTGGGGTTGGTGGAGTTACCGGTGATGGATACGTCCACACCCTCCAACCACATGATGGCAACGCCCTCACGCACATCGTCAGCACCGTAGCAGTTCACCTTAGCGCGCTCACCGTCGGAGAATGCCTTGCGGCTTACTACTTCCACCTTACCGGTGGCGTAGTCGAACTTGGTCTGGCAGTAGGTGAAACCGTTGATACGGGAGATGATGTAGGCGGCATCCTTACCGAGGCCGTTAAGGATAACGCGCAGCGGCTTCTGGCGCACCTTGTTAGCGGAACGAGCAATACCGATGGCACCCTCAGCAGCGGCGAAGGACTCGTGACCGGCGAGGAAGCAGAAGCACTCCGTCTCCTCACGCAGAAGCATGGCGGCAAGGTTGCCGTGGCCCTGGCCTACCTTGCGGTCATCAGCCACGGAGCCGGGAATGCAGAATGCCTGCAGACCTTCACCGATAGCCTCGGCAGCGTCAGCAGCCTTGGTGCAACCTTTCTTGATAGCAATGGCAGCACCTACGGTGTAAGCCCAACCGGCGTTCTCGAAAGCGATGTTCTGGATGCCGCGGACAATCTCGCGCACGTCAATACCCTTGGCAAGGCAGACCTGCTCGGCTTCCTCACAGGAGTTGATACCGTACTGAGCAAGAACCGGAAGGATCTGGTCGATGCGGCGGGAGTAGGATTCAAAAAGAGGCATAATCTTGTCTGTGTGTTAAGGGTTCTTTACTCGTGGCGGGGGTCAATGTACTTGGCGGCATCAGCAAAACGGCCGTAGGAGCCGGTGTGCTTCTTGAGCGCCTCATTTGCGTCCATGCCCTTCTTGATGTCTTCCATCATCGGGCCCATCTTGACGTACTGGTAACCGGTAATCTCACCATCAGCGTCCAAAGCAAGCTTGGTGATGTAGCCCTCAGCGAGCTCCAAGTAACGCGGTCCCTTGGCCAGCGTGCCGTACAGCGTACCCGTCTGGGAGCGCAGGCCCTTGCCCAAGTCCTCCAAACCGGCGCCGATGGGCAGACCGCCCTCAGAGTATGCGCTCTGGGTGCGTCCATAGACAATCTGAAGGAAAAGCTCGCGCATGGCGGTGTTGATGGCATCGCACACAAGGTCTGTGTTGAGTGCCTCCTGAATGGTCTTGCCGGGAAGAATCTCACTGGCCATAGCGGCAGAGTGAGTCATGCCGGAGCAACCGATGGTCTCCACAAGAGCCTCCTGAATAACGCCGTTCTTTACGTTGAGCGTCAGTTTGCAGGCACCCTGCTGAGGGGCGCACCAACCCACACCGTGGGTCAGGCCGGAAATTTCCTCGGTCTTCGTGACTGCGGTCCATGCCCCCTCCTGCGGGATGGGAGCCGGGCCGTGATTGCAGCCCTTCTTGACGCAACACATGTGTTCTACTTCGTGTGTGTACTGCATAGTTTCTTATTGTTTTTGGAGAAAACGAAGGTTGCCACCACACCTATACGCGGCAGCGTTCTTAGTCACTGTCTATATTAACCCGAGAACGCGCAGTTAGGCAAGACTAATCTTCTTTTTTTTGTTTATACGGACAAATTGCGAGGATAAGCGAACAAAAAAAACAACGCTGAAGGCACGAAAAGCGACAAGCAACATCCTCCCCCCCCGGTTTTCCCGACAGACAATTTATCATCAATCAGAAGAAACGTTCCAGCTAGAGCCATGATAAGGTGAACCACCCCAATAATTACGCGAAGACTCTCCCGGGTACAGGATTTGTCGCAGCCGGGTCTCGTAGGCATTCGACACCTCATTATCAATATTCCACGGTATCAAACAGTACTCACTCAACTGTTCACTCAGCCGCGCACTGAGGAGAGGGAGGAGCAATTTTTGAGAAAGCGAAGCAGTCGGCATATTTTGCTCAGGAGCATTAACCAAGTTCATTATTTTATAACCACTTTTATAAGAGGAATGAATCCTCTTATACTCTTCTGAATACACATCATACAACATTCTTAGTTTTTCCTCATATGAGTTTTTCAGAGAATCAGGCATTTCCTCTTCCTGTTGCATGGCAGCCTTTGCCTCTGCAATGCACTTTTCGCTTTTCTCGACAAAATCAGCCTTCAGGGCTTCAAGCGCTGAAAGACATTTGTTATACTCTTCTTTGGCCTTAATAATATCAGCCTCATGATAAGCCAAGTAGGCCGTGTAAAGTGCCTCTAAATCCTCATTATCCGGGGCAAAAACAGGTGTTGTGTCAGACGCAGTGTGCTGCTGTTCCGGCAAGGGCGAATCATCCGCCGGGCGCAACAAAAATACGCCCCCGACGCCTGCAAGTAATGCAGCGGCAGCACACCAAGCAAATAGCCGCCGTTTATGGTGGGGGGTGCTCTTGCGCGGAACAGGCAACAGCTCAGCCACGCAATCACGCCAGTAACGAGCACTTAAGTTACGCGCCTCCGGACGGATCTGCAAGTTGAACATGATAAACTCATGCAGCGGAGGCGACACGGACTGCATGCCCGGGAGCTGATTAAGAGGCAGCAGTTCATCTTTCAGCATGCGTTTGATGGTTTCTTCCGGCAAGCAACCGCTCACCAGCTCATACCAAGATGCGGCCAAGGCGAATAAATCCGTACCGGCAAACGGCTTACCCTTACCGCTTATTTGCTCCGGGGCAGCATATTTGAATGAAAAAGCCCCTTGAGTAATACTGTTGGAGGAGCACAGGACAGCCGCACCGAAGTCTATGATAACGGGCTTATCATCCTCATCAAACAAGATGTTATCCGGTTTGATGTCGCGGTGTATAACCCCTTTTTCATGCAAATAACAGAGTCCTTCCAAAACGTCAACGAGCCATTTTGCAGCACATTGAGCATCCACATGTTCCCCGCGGTCCTCGGCAGCATCCATACGCTCGCGCAGGGAGCCACCGCTCAGCCACGGCATGACATAGAACAAGCAACCGTTCGATTCAAAGACCTCATACACACGCACCACACGCTCATGGTTCAGCTTGGCGAGGGTGCGAGCCTCGCGCCGCATGTCTTCCATGGCCTGAGCATACATCGGAGCCAGCTCCTCTCTCAAAGGTTGAATAGCACCGTTTTCCGCACGTTTGCAAATAGACGCGGGGAAACACTCTTTGAGCACCACATTTCGCTGCAACTGAGCATCCCATGCTATGTAAGTAATGCCAAAACCACCCTGCCCCAATTCTTTGAGGAGTTTGTAGTTGCCGATTATTGTAGCAGGCGGTAGAGCGAGCATTTCCATTGCATCAGCATTCTAACCGCGCATATACCCATTGTCAATGCAAATATAGTGAAAAAAATACAGCAAGTCTCTGCTTTCCCGAAGCTTAAAAAATAATAGCCATGATGCACGCAAAAGCGTCACATTCTATTTCAGGCTTGTCAAGCAGTGTTTGAAATGATAGAATACGCTCCATGCGTTTTCTTGCACTCCTCACAACCATGGGTTCCGCATTATTGCTGGGCCAGTGCCAGCAGACATTCGCCGGCAACCAATACCGGGGCGGAGCTTCCCAAAACCAAGGAGCACCCGTTACTCACTCACAAACTCCCGCTCCGCACATATCCGGGGGGGCGTTCGGAGCACTGAGCAGCGAGCTGGTTCCCTCGCGCCCCTTGGCAAAACCGACCACTCCCGCACCACGCCCGATTTGTGAAGCAGTTTGTGTTATTGATCCCCGCACGGGACGCATTCTCTATGGGCATAATGAAAATGTACGGCGACAAGTGGCCAGCACTCAAAAAATTATAACAGCGCTGTGTGTATGCGATGCCGGAAATCTGGACAAAATCGTTACCATTCAGAAAGAGGATAAAACGCGCGTTACCCCTATCCGGCTTAATCAAGTAAAACCGGGCGAGAAATACACACGCAGGGCACTGCTGCAAGCCATGCTCACCGGTAGCTACAACGACATTGCCCACGCCTTGGCTCGAGATACAGCCGGCAGCATGGAGGCTTTCGTTCACCGCATGAATGCCCGTGCCCGCCGCATGAACATGCACAACTCTCACTTTGCCAACCCCCACGGATTGCCGGCGCCGCAGTACTCCACGGCTCGCGATATGGCCATTGCAGCATGCCACGCATACATCAATCCAACCATCCGCTACTTCGTGGACATCCCCTCCTTCAGCTTTACGTTGGCCAACGGAGCACCTCGCCACATGAATAATACCAACAAATTGCTCAGTAAGTACGCATGGGTTAACGGCATGAAAACGGGGTATACCAATGCCGCCGGCAGATGCCTCATCTCCAGCGGAGCCTACAATGGTCAGGCGGTCATTGTTGTTGTGCTCGGCTGCCCCAAAAGCAAAATTTGGGCAGAGTCTGAAAAATACCTGCGCTGGGCACTCGGGGTATAATCCTTCCAATCCATTCTTTTCAGAAAAAACGCTGCCGCTCGGCAGCGTTTTTTCATGTAAGGCACAAACTCAGCTCTTGATTTAACGGTATTTTTGTGTATACTGAAAAAGGCATTTATTGTATTAAGAACATCTTACAAATATAACACACGATATGAACAAACGCACCTTATTATCTTTCCGGGATTGGATAGAAAGGCTGATGACAGGAGGCACCGCGGACAAATATACAGCCATACTGGAACCGCTACTTGCAGATGCCCGCAAATTATCGTATATTGACAAACAATACGAAACAAAAGATAAATGGCAGCAAAATGCCCGGCAATACACACCCACGGAGCAACACAGCAAGGAAACAAACAAAGTTCTTATACACTACTTGGCTTATTTGTTGGAACAGCGCCCGGCTACGGAAGAGGCGGAACTGTTGATTGCGCCGACAATCTCGGATTTCGAGTTTTGGCTGCAAACAAAAGGTGGTCTTTCCCAGCAATTAATCAGAAAGCAGAGTACACTCTATGAGGAACTGGCAAAACGGGGATTGCAGCTGTTCAACTGCTCAACACTTAGTGAAGTTCAGGAGATACAAAACATGGTTTTGTATTCTGACTCAGCGGATAAAAATACGATACGCTTTATCATCAGGTTCAGTGCCTTTGCAGTTACGTTAGCCACCGGAGCCCACCTTTCCGACAAGGGCGATGTTCTGAACAAAGAAAAAGCCTATGAAACGTGGGGGGTCAAACGCGGATTTATCAAAAATACCGTACGTTTGCAATCTGAATTCATTCAGCGAATAGATGAATACTTGGCGGAAGAATACGGATACGCCTTGGTAAACACCCCGGAAAAAAGATTGGAACAAATGCTGCATTTATATGCAGATCCCAAAGCGCACGCCGTACATTTCAGAGCACAAGGGCAGAGGTCGTACATTGATACTTATTGCACGTACCTGATGGAGCAAATACCGGATATAACCCCGGTTGTGCAAGGTATATCCTCACCTCAGCATCGGGAACATCTGCCGGCATTACTGATGGGCGATGCCAGAAAAGTAGTGGAGGCCTACAAAGCGTGGTTACAACAGAACAACGTCTGTTCGACCTCAAGTCTGCGTACGTTCGCATCATCTTTGTACACCTGCAATGACATAGCAGAAGAGGAATTTGGCTTGTCATTATTTTCTGCCGGCAACACGGAAGTGGCCGCTCTCATTAAGCTACGCATTATTCTCAGCCACCTCTACCGCCCCGAACACGGACGCTCCATGTGGTGTTACCTTAACTTCCTTGCAGAACATGATTTATACGACAAACAAAGACAACGGGAAACAGAGGAACGTATTCGAACCATTTTAACGGAAGAATCCGATGGGAGAATCACTCCGCACCATATCCCAACGCTATATTCGAGCTGGGAGCAAAGATTCGGGCATCGGCTCAATTACTCGGAACCCGTTCTCCTTAATTGCATTGAACAAATGACGATTTCTGCTAATAAAAACGCAGATTTCATCCTTCCGGAACGATTGATTTCCACCCAACATCACCTTTTGCTCAAAAACTTCATAGAAAACGGTTTCCGCAGTGGCACTCCTGCAATTGATTACGTCAAAATACAGGAACATCTGCCTAAAGGGGACATCCTCCTGACCCCAGCCATGATGCACCGCTACCTTGAACTGACAAATGATGGCAGCTATGAATGCGAGAAGAAGCGCATCAGACCCGCCGGAGCAGCTAAATTGGAGCAAAAGGACATCGGTGAGTACATCTGCCGAAAACTCCGAGAATTTGACCGTCCCGTTTCTAATAGTGAACTTTTAGATGCTATTCCCTACTTGGATAAAGATAACCTGACCACCTGTTTAAATCGTAATGAAATGGGATGGAATATGGGCATCATCAACCCCAAGAGAAAAAAGCTTTTTCATGCCGATATCATCCGTCTTAATGAAGAAGAATGGGAGGATATTGTCAATGAAATAAAACTATACCTCAAAAATCATGATTACATGACATCCGGAGCACTGTATGATTGTATGAGCAGCCGCAGGCTGGATATTTTCTTGCGCTATCCGTATTTGGACGGTTCCTCCCTTTACAGCGTACTCCGCTATAAATTAGGACATATGTTCACCTTCGGATTATCTTACATCACAACAGGAAAGCAAATGGACACCCCCGGCATATTCTGTGACTTCTGCAAAGAGCATGATGTGTTCAAATTGCAGGATTTGCTGGATTTATCCGCTAAACTCTCCAAAAGCACCATCCCATTCGAGAGTATTTATAACATTTCTGCCAGAATCAACAAAACGGACTTCGTGAACAGAAGCCTTCTTCATTTTGATGTCTCTGCCACGGATAATGAACTGGAACGCTTATGTACTCATCGCTTTACCCAACTTGCGGATTTGATGAAAAAGTGGGCTCAACCCATGGTATCCGGCTTCGAATGGACGGACTTTCTCATGCAACATTACCTTTGCTTCCACAGCAAAAAATTCCGCATGCTATACCGCAACTTTGTAAAGGGCTCTCACTGCAACGGATTTATCGTGTCTGCACAGGATGAAACTGCCGATTTCGACGAAGCCATTGCTCAATATCTTGCAACATTGCAGTTTCTGCCTACCTGCGAGCAGGCACTGGATATTCTACACAGCAAAAATCTCATCGGTGCCCGCCGTTACGACAATATTGAGGAGGTTCTCAAACGCACACGAGAAATACAATCATCAACCTCATAATCGCCACCGCCCCTCTGCCATAACAGGTAGTTCCTTACGGCCCTACTTTTACGATTATGTTACCGTCGTATTCTTCTACACTCCCAAGAGCGGGCCATGTGGGCATTTCTTTTATGACTTCACCATACCGTTCCCTATCAGCAACATTTTCAACTCTCATATAATTCAAACGCAGATAACGAATATAGGAAGGCAACCATGACCTTCCTCCCCTAAAAATGTGGGGATGAACACTCTCCGGATAAAGAGAATCAGCATTCATGTAAAACAACGATTCAGCAGATTCCGCAAAAGAGGGTTCTCCGACAATAATGATATTAAAATTCTTTAATCCGGCAGTTCGAGCGACTTCCATTCCTCGACTATGCATGGAAATCAACTCCATTGTAGCGCGTTCGTAATTATACGCCTCGGTTCTTGCATATGCGCCGACTGCGTAAATTGCCGATAATACGGCTACAGATAAAAATGCAATAAAACATTTTACCATATGCGGGTGCCAGCACTTTGTACGACATATTAAAAGCGCCCAAACACACGCAGCAGCCAAAGGCTCTGCTATATTAACACGGTCAGGCATTTTACATACAAATACAACACCTATCAAGAAAGGAACATACAATAGAAACAACAACATCCCCCCTACAATAAACGCCAACTTTTTGGTGCCTCGTTTCCACACAGAATAAACAATCAGAGCAACCGGAACTAATGAAGCTGCGTATATCCATTGGCCTTGGTGCGACAATCCCAACATATTGGAAAAAGGAACCGTAAACATATACCTCGCTAAACACCGGACTTGCAACTCCGGAGGCAACCCGTCCAACCTCGACCACTTTACAAAATCCCCCTGATATTGTACGATACTCTCTAAAATCGGAGACGAAACTAGAGGGGAACACATTAATACTCTACCAACAACAAACCACAGAACAGTGCCCGCGAGTGCCACAAGCAATGCCCTGAACACATTCTTAGCACTCATAATGCTACCATTCAGAATAAGCATGATATAGTACCCTCCCCACAGCACAAAAATGTACAGCAACATGGACTGGTAGCACGCAGCAGATAAAGCAACAAGCAATGAAGCAATCAGTCCGCTCACCCAACCTCTATTTTTTATCATGAGATATACTGAACCGGAAGAAAGCAAGAACCCCAGCGCGACGACATCACTCTGGTTAGAATACATCAATTGGTACAACCACTGTATTCCACACAGGTAGATACAACCGTATGCCAATCGCTTTTTGTACGAATTAATGTTAAAAATACGGACATGAAGCAGCAAGCTCAGAGAGATTGCTGCGCCTGCAACTAAACCGGCAACCAAAGGCAACGCTCCAAACCCGAGAATTGACCTCCACAAGGCCACGCCCCACCGCATATTGGCAATATACAATTCATGATGGACAGTCACACCTTCGTGAACCTCCTCCATAACATAGCCTAAACGAAAACTAATGAGCCCATAAATAGTACAATATAAGAAAAAAACAGACAAACAAAAAATATAGTCTTTCTGTTTATCGCTCAATAATGAGCTTAACGAATCATTATGATTATTGATATTCATATCTGCATTTGCCATTGAATCAAAGCGAAGTGAGACTATCCCTCCGCGACTTCATTCTAACACGTAAAAACAGTGATATGCAAGCTCAAAAACGAACAAAGGCCGCAAAAGTTCACAGATAAAGAAAGTTCAGGCTTTACGAAGCAGAGGCAATGTGCTAGAATGGGGCGACGCGCGTGACACCGACGCGCCAGAAAAGATATGAGTGATCCCACAAAGTTCCGCAACCTTGCCATCATCGCCCACGTAGACCATGGAAAAACCACGCTGGTGGATCAACTGTTGAAAGCAGGTGGCACCTACCGAGAAAACCAAGAAGTGCAAGACCGCGCCATGGACTCCATGGATTTAGAGCGGGAAAAAGGAATCACGATTAAAGCAAAAAACACGTCCATCCACTGGAACGGCTACACCATCAACATTGTAGATACCCCGGGGCACGCAGACTTCGGTGCTGAGGTAGAACGCGTAATGAAAATGGTGGATGGAGTCATCTTGGTCGTGGATGCCTATGAGGGTCCCCAAGCACAAACACGATTTGTATTAAGAAAAGCCTTAGAAGAAGGATTGTTGCCCATTGTTGTCGTCAACAAGATAGACCGCCCTCATGCAGACCCGATGAAGGTGCATGACCAGGTACTGGAGCTGCTCTTGGAGCTGGACGCCACGGAGGAGCAATTCGAGGCTCCTTTTGTATATGGCTCTGCACGCGATGGCTACTTCATGAACAGCCCGGAGAACGAGCCGCCGGTGGATTGCACTCCCCTTCTTTACCGAATCGTCAAGCACATACCGGCACCCAAAGATGCCGATGCGGAGCAACCGTTCAAGATGCTCATATCCAACATCGATTGGGATGATTACGTGGGGCGTGTTGCCGTGGGACGCATTACCAGCGGACGCGTGCAAAAGGGAGACACTCTTTACCTGCTCCGACAGGACGGCTCGCGCATACAAGGCAAAGTCACCAAACTTTTTGAATACAGCGGGCTACAAACAACGGACTCCGCAATCGGCGAAGCCGGCAACATCATCGGTCTTTCCGGGTTTGAAGACGCAGACATCGGACAAACCCTTGCAGCCGATGCAGAGGCGGAGGCCATGCCCTTTGTACAGATAGACCCGCCTACCGTTCAAATGGAGTTCAGCATCAATGACGGTCCGTTGGGTGGTAAAGATGGCAAAAATGTCACCAGCAGAGTCATCCGAGATCGCCTGATGCGAGAGATGCGCACCAACATCTCCATCAAAGTAGAAGACACGGATTTGGCAGGCGTATTCATGGTATCCGCTCGTGGCACCATGCAAATTGCCATCTTGGTGGAACAAATGCGCCGCGAAAATTACGAGGTACTCGTATCGCGCCCCAAAGTCATTACCCGAGAAATTAACGGCAGCATCTGCGAGCCGTTCGAAACCGTCTTCATAGAAGTACCGGATGACTGCGCCAACGGCACTGTGCGAATTCTCGGCAACCGGCGCGGTATATTGGAAAACATGGAAACAACGGGAAACGGGCGCACTTTCATACAGGCAACCATACCGACCCGTGGTCTTATCGGCTTTGAGTTTGAGCTGGTGAACCTGACGAGCGGTCACGGCATATTTTCCCATCTTTTTAAAGAATACGCACCTTATGCCGGGGAGATTGTCACGCGACAAAGCAGCACTCTTATATCTATGGAAAACGGCATTGCCCGCCCCTATGCACTGCAAGCAATGGAGGAGCGAGGCTCCCTCTTCATTGCCCCGGGAGACGAAGTATATGAGGGCATGATTGTGGGAGAAAACCCCAAACCCATTGATATCCCTGTCAATCCCACACGAGAAAAGCACCTCACAAACCACCGTTCTGCCACAAAAAATGATTCCATACAGCTTACGCCCCCGCGTATTTTTTCATTGGAGCGAGCTATTGAGTACATTGAACCGGATGAGCTTGTAGAAGCAACGCCACACTTTATCCGAATGCGCAAGCGTATTCTGGATGCCACGGCGCGCAAACGTGCGGAAATTAAGCTCCAAGGGAACTGAGTTTCTCTACCATGGATAACGAAGCATTCCAAATATCAACCCCTCTTTTCCGAGCCATCACCGGAGGAGATACGGAAAAAGTACGACAACTACTGCTCAACGGAGCGGACCCGAATGAGTGCGACGGGTTGGACGACGAAACAGCACTTCTCATAGCAGCAGTAGAGGGACGTACGGAGATAGTCAGACTTTTGCTGGAAGCAGGCGCCAACCCCGAGCAGTACGACATTCATGGATATTCAGCCCTGATGGCGGCAGTATGCGCCGATTCCCTTCCGATAGTGCAATTGCTACTGGCAGCCGGAGCAAATGTGCATGCGAGGTGTTCCCGCAGCGGAGCCGAAGCCTTACATGATGCCGCCGCCGGATGCCATACTGCCATAACCCGTGAGCTGCTACAGGCCGGAGCAGATGCGAATGGCGGAGAGACAAAAGAAGGGCTTACCGCTCTGATGTGTGCCGTACAGGCACTTTGCCCGGACATTGTTGAGATGCTGCTGGAGCACGGAGCCAAAGCCGACACCCGCAGCAGCAAAGGGTTCACCGCTATCGAGCTCTTAAACCACAAGGAAACAGAGCTTTGGCAGCCCATACACCTTACCCGAGCTGCTAAAATACGCACTCTTCTGGCGCACGCCCCCCGGTAAACTTACTGCTGGGATTCCAACAACTCGGCCGCCACGCGTACGCAATCTTGGCAGGCTACTCTCGGGGTGCCTCCCTTCAGGTCACGGCAACACGTTGCCCCCAGCTTCTCTGCAAATGCAGCTTTCAGTGCCTCAGCCCTTTCCGGAGCCACCATCAGAGCTCCGTACAATGCGCCGCATGTTCCCTCCGGGGCGCGACCTCCTCCACACGTCTTCATCTCCTCCAACAAATCCATTCGCCCGAAGGCTGCGCAAATTGTTTGTGCACAGTTATACATGTAAGGCGGTTCACGGAAGGTGGATAATGCTTTCTCTGCTGTGTTCATGGCTAAGGTTAGTATAATATCCCCCGATTTTATTGTCAACGCTAATTTTAAGCTTTTATCTTTCGATAGAACTCAGCATTACCTACTCAGCGTTTGAGCCTTACAAAATTCAGAAAAAAATAATTGTTTGACATTCTGAACAAAAGTATTACAATAGGGGCAACTAAACAAACTGTATAAGAGATGAAAAACACTGTACTTTTAGCCGCAGCCCTCTGCGCACCGCTCGCCATGGCACAGGAAATCACTGATCCGTCAGCCTCCGCAGCCGACACACAAACCCAGAAAGTGGAAGCCGCCATCGATGAATTGTGCGAACTACAAGTCAAGATTGTAGAGCAGCTGGAGAGCGCGAAAGACCGCGACAGCGCCGATGCAGCAGCCGAGCAACTTTTCGCAATCATCAGCCGCGTGCAGGAATTGCAAGGCGATGCAAGAGCCATCAAAGATTGTGACCAAGCTACTCAGCAACGCTTGCTCAAAAAACTCCTTGTTGTAACATTCAGCATCGATAAGCGCAAAAAAGCCGTTGGCAAGTCCTTGGTGGAAAACGAATTCTACGGCAGTGAAAATCTCAAGAACGCCGTACGCATGATGCTGTAATCTCTTTTTAGCAAACTAAGTTTATTAAAAGCCCCCTGCTTTCGCTAAAAGCAGGGGGCTTTTACTTTAGGCAAAATGCTGAAACACGCCCTTATTTAGCAGGAGGAGCCGGAGCATCACCGTACATGTTAGGTCCTGTTGATTTGGAGAACAAATAAACATAACCGAGTACGGGAGTAAAAGCAGCTGAACCGGATTTACCGACATCATGCATGCGCCGAATCGTAACCGCTGCCATCGGCAAGGCAAATGCCAGCAGGGCTAATAAGAAAACTACTGCCACTGCAATTAATACAAGCGAATATTCTGTCCCTAATATAAAAAATATTAAGAAAGCAACAAGTAACAGCTGATTAACAGCAAAAAACCACCAATATTCACTTCGGGAGGCGCGACCGCTAAACTGAGCATAACGCTTCAGACAAGAAACTGTGGCACTGATGAGATTATACCCATTGTTCTGCGGATACCCGGCCGTAGCTCCATACGGAGCAGAAGCGCTATACGACTGCTGTGCCCCATAAGGATTGGGAGGAGGTGCGCCATACGGCTGCGGTGCACCGTAAGGATTGGGAGAAGGCGCACCATACGGCTGCGGTGCACCGTAAGGATTGGGAGGGGGCGCACCATACGGCTGCGGTGCACCGTAAGGATTGGGAGGGGGCGCACCATACGGCTGCTGTGCCCCATAAGGATTGGGAGGAGGCGCAGCATACGGCTGCTGTGCTCCATAAGGATTCGGAGGCGGTGCGCCATACGGCTGCGGTGCACCGTAAGGATTGGGAGGGGGTGCACCATACGGCTGCTGTGCACCGTAAGGATTGGGAGGGGGCGCACCATACGGCTGCGGTGCTCCATAAGGATTCGGAGGCGGTGTTGCACTCGGAAGTTTGGCAATTTTCGGCCGAGGAGCAACGTGAGCACCGGGTTGTTGCGGGTGGTTGGGAGCTACTGTCTTTTTGCGAGGAGCGGGAAACAGAGTTTCCAGAGGCTCCCATGAGGAAGAACCGACAGGACAAGCTTTTGTGCCCTTCGGCAACTTACCGGAATCAACAAGAGAACGCACCTCAGCCTCAGTTTTAGGTCCTAAAGTCTTACCGTCAACTGTGTAAATATAATATGATTTTTGCTCCTGAGTTGCAGGAGGTTGCTGCGGTTGTGGCGTCTTCTGAGGAGCGGGGAACAGAGTTTCCAGAGGTGACCAAGACTCAGAACCAACCGGGCAGACTTGCGTACCCTTCGGCAATTTTTGCTCGTCTATGAGAGAACGCACCTCGTGTTCTTCCATAGGGCCTAGAGTTTTGCCTTCCACTGTATAGATGTAGTATGACTTCATAAGCAAATTCGATATCCGATGGGCACTAGCATACACCATCAATCATATGTTAACAAGCATTTTTATCACACATATAACTTTTTTTATATTTCATCATCTATTCTTCGATTTCAGTCAAGATTCCGAGCGTCAAATAAAATAAGGGATTGCAAAACAAGAAAAAAGGAGTATACTATTCGCGCATGCTGACCATCAAAAAACTGACAAAAGCACACGCAGGGCGCACCTTATTCTATGAGACCGAACTCATCGTCAACTGGGGAGAGCGCATAGCACTGGTAGGACCGAACGGGGCGGGAAAATCCACCCTTTTCCGCATGATTTTGGGCGAAGACAGCCCCGATGAAGGTCAGATTATCATGGACGAATACGGAGTAGTAGGCTACCTGCCGCAAGAGGCAGGCGACCCGAGCGACCGCACCGTATTGGAAATCGCCATGAGCATTACGCCGGAAATGGGCCAAGCAATCCGCACAATACAAGAGTGCGATGCCAAAGGCGATAACACCAGTGATGACTATGCACATGCCATGGACGTCTTCATTGCCAACAACGGCTACCAACTGGAACCCAAGGCAAAACGAATATTGAAGGGACTGGCATTCAAGGACGAGGATTTTCACCGTCCGGCACGCGAAATGAGCGGAGGCTGGGTAATGAGAGCCCACTTGGCACAACTGCTGGTAGCGGAACCGGATTTGCTGATGCTGGACGAACCGACTAACCACTTGGATTTGATGAGTCTGCTGTGGTTACGCCGTTACCTGATGAATTACCCGGGAGCCATCTTCATGATTTCCCACGACCGAGACTTCATGGACGAGCTGGTGGAAACCGTGTATGACATAGAGAACCAAGAGCTGGTACGCTATACCGGCAATTACAGCAAATTCTTGGAGCTTAAAGAGCAACGCTATGAAATACTGCTGGCGGCGTGGCGCAATCAGCAGCGCGAAATTGCCCACATGGAATACTTTATTGAGCGTTTCCGTTCCGTTGCTTCTAAGGCCGCTCAAGTGCAAAGCCGTATTAAACAGCTGGAAAAAATCAGACGCATAGAAAAACCAAAACAAGCACGGCGAGTATTCAAATTTATCTTCCCACAACCACCGCGTGCCATGCAGCGTGTAATGGAGCTGGAAAAGGTCGGGCAAAGTTACGGCGACAAACGTATCTACAAAAATCTGGATTTACTGATAGAGCGTGGAGACCGCATCGTATTGGTTGGGCCCAACGGAGCAGGCAAATCCACCTTGCTCAAGATACTCGCAGGAGTGGTCCCCATTGACGAAGGCAAACGAATCTTAGGCACAACAACGCGTATCGGATATTTCTCCCAGATGAGGTCGGAAAACCTCACACCCAACTTCACCGTATTGGAGGAAATCATGAATGCCGACCCGGAACTGAGAGAAGAAGAAGCGCGCGCCGTGCTGGGCTCTTTCATGTTCCGCAAGCTGGACTGCGAAAAACGCGTGGAGGTGCTCAGTGGTGGAGAAAAATCGCGCCTGAGTTTGGTTAAATTCTTGGTGAATCCGCCCAATCTACTGCTGATGGACGAACCGACCACCCACTTGGACATCATGAGCGTGGAAGCACTCTCGCAGGCCCTCAAACGCTATGAAGGAACATTAGTGTTCATCTCACACGATGTACACTTCATCCGAGCCTTAGCAGAGAAGACACTGCACATAGCCCACGGAACCGTAACGCCCTATGCGGGTGGCTATGATTACTATCTGGAAAAATCCGGGTTAATGGATAACCCGGATGCCATGAACATGTAAAGGAACTACACAACCGTCAACGCCCAAGCCTGTAGACTCATATTCCCCACAGACTTGGGCGAGTTAGGTTGTGGTAAAATCACATATTTTTGTACGCACAGGCCGATTTCCGGCTTGAAGTGAAAGAAAAATATGATAAACTGACAGAGTACGTACGATGCCTCACTTATGAACAAGAAAATAACCCCTTACATATATGGCGTAACAACGGCGGCTGTTACCATTGCCGCAGCGGGTGTCATTTCTGCTATCATTCTGCGTCCCGGGGAGAAGGACTTTCCCGTACCGGTGGATGCTGCTGCGGCAAAAGAAATGGCTAACGTGATTATGAATCAAAAATGCGCAGCATGCCACGGAGAAAATCCGGACTATAACGGATTCCTGAATTTTTGCTCATTCGGAAAAATCAAGCGAGACATAGACGGTGCGCAAAAAGCATTCACCATATCCGCAGACGGCAGCATACGCAGTGACTTGGTGAACATGGTGAAAATGGATTACGTTTTGCGCACACGTCGCATGCCCCCGACCCTGTACACCATCATGCACCCGGGATCCAAGCTGACCATGAATGACGTAAAAGCCATGCGCTACTACTATGATGAAGAGCTCATCAACCGCATCGCTTTTTCACCGATTACGCCTAATAAGGCAAATAAAGCCAAGCAAGCTAAGGATAACAAGCTGCTGTTAGGGCACATGCTCTTCTTTGACACCAGATTGTCCACAACCGGCACCGTATCCTGCGCGAGTTGCCATGATTTGACTAAAGGTGGCACAGACAATTTGCCAAAGTCGGAGGGAGTGCCCGGAGCAGACGGCAAACCGCAGTTGGGAGGCGTGAATGCCCCCACGGTCTTTAACGCTGAGACACACATCCGTCAATTCTGGGACGGACGAGCCGCTGATTTGCAGGAGCAGGCAGGCGGACCTCCCCTCAACCCGGTAGAAATGGGCTACAGCAAACCGGAAGACTGGGGACTCATCATAGCCAAACTCAGCGAAGAACCGGCCTATCGGTTGCTATTCGAGAAGGTATATGGGCAAGAAGGTATAACTCAGCGAACCATTACGGATGCCATCGCCCACTTTGAAAAATCGCTTGTAACTCCCTTCTCTGCATTTGACCTGTACCTGATTGGAGAAAAGGATGCACTTACCGCGCAACAAATCCGAGGCATGGAGACATTCCGAAATCTTGGTTGCGTAACCTGCCACGCCGGGGCCAATTTAGGGGGACAAAGCTTTGAGTACATTAACACCGATGCCGACCTCCGAGAACTTGCCACACAAGATTACACGGAAGGAGCATATGGCCTCATGGACTTCACCAAGAACGAGAAGCACAAGGACATGTTCCGAGTTCCTTCTCTGCGCAACGTAGCACTTACAGCGCCCTATTTCCACACCGGTACAGTTACGGATTTGTCGGAAGCTGTCAGCATCATGTTCCGTACGCAAACAGGTATTACCCCCTCACCTTCTACCGTTGCGGATGTTACGGAGTTCCTGAACGCGCAGACCGGCAGATATAACGGCAAACCACTTAACGAGCTTACCATCAGAGACATCAGCCCCAACAGTATCAAAGCATACAACATGGTAATCAAGGCGAAAAAGGCGGCAGAAGCTGCGCGGCTGAAAGCTGAGGCAGAAGCCCGTGCCAAAGCTGAGGCAGAAGCCCGTGCCAAAGCTGAGGCAGAAGCCCGCGCCAAAGCTGAGGCAGAAGCCCGTGCCAAAGCTGAGGCAGAAGCCCGCGCCAAGGCTGAGGCAGATGCCCGTGCCAAGGCTGAGGCAGATGCCCGTGCCAAAGCTGAGGCAGAAGCCCGTGCCAAGGCTGAGGCAGAAGCCCGCGCCAAGGCTGAGGCAGAAGCCCGCGCCAAGGCTGAGGCAGATGCCCGTGCCAAAGCTGAGGCAGAAGCCCGCGCCAAAGCTGAGGCAGAAGCCCGCGCTAAAGCTGAGAATCAACAACAAGCATGGGAAGCTGCACGAGCACGTGCGCGAGAGGAACGAGCTAGGTATCGCGCGCAGATGCTTCAAGAAATCGGGCAGCAGAGTGGCTTCATCATCCCTATCCCCGGAGAAGTAACAGATACCACCTCATCGGAAAGTAAAGAAACTCCGAAAAACTGATGCAATTTTCTGTACTTGCAAGCAGCAGTAAGGGTAATGCCACTGTCATCAGCAGTGGCATTACTCACATATTGGTGGACACCGGAATCAGCGCACTACGCATACGCAAAGGCTTGCAGGAGTGCGGGTTGACCGGCAAACAGCTGGCAGCCATTCTCTTTACCCATGAACATACAGACCACGTGTGCGGATTGGGACAACTGGCAAAAAAAGAAGACCTGAGCATTTACTGTACCCGCTACATGGGACAAGAGCTACGCCCTATTGCCCCCCATGCACGCTACACATATTTGGAGCCCGGGAGCCCCGTACAAATAGGGGACATTACAGTCACGGCATTCTGCGTCAGCCATGATGCCACGGATCCTGTCGGTTATATCTTTGAAAGCAACAACAAAAAGCTGGGATACATCACAGACACGGGAAAAATCCCCAATGGTCTCACGGAACTGTTGCAAGGAGTGGATGCCTTGTATTTGGAATCCAATTATGACCCCTCCATGCTCCGCAACTCGGGCAGACCTCTTTACCTCATTGAGCGCATAGCAAGCCACTTCGGACACCTTTCTAATGAACAAGCCGGAGATTTTGTTCGCAGCATTGCTCACAATGGCTTGCAGCACTTGGTACTGGCACACCTGAGCCAAGATTGCAACACGCCGGCAATTGCAAGC
Organism: Akkermansia sp.; assembly: GCA_017415995.1. Lineage (GTDB taxonomy): Bacteria > Verrucomicrobiota > Verrucomicrobiia > Verrucomicrobiales > Akkermansiaceae > Akkermansia. Next base: position 63,450 of record JAFQDN010000004.1, read on the forward strand.
GCAGCCATGCGCAAAGTTCTCGATGAATTGAAGCTGCCGACGGTGCTACACTGCGCCCCCGCAGCAACAAGATTACCATGGCTAAGCATAAACTGAGCCTCAATCCTTCATCATCATCCGCTTTTCACAACAAGCAACAACACCGAATCGGCATAAGCCACAATATGTTACAAAAACATCAACACAACGTTTCAAATACCCTGCTCGGTATATGTGTAACAGCCCTCACGCTTATCGGCTGCGAACCACAAGAAAAACAAACAGCCTCTGCAACGCCCAAGCAAATTGCCGAACCGGCTCAAGATACAGTCTCTGAGCAACAAACAGCTTTCCAACCGCAAGCGGAAGTTAACACGATTGAGACTCCGAGTGAAGACTCCCCGGAAAAACAGGACGTAACCGATGATTCTGCAGCTCCGGATGAGCCCTCTACACAAGATGAACAGAGTGAGCCTGAAGAAATCCCGCCCCCTGCCCCGGAACAACTCCCGGTATTAGTCAAAGCAGGTGGTGCAATAGAGCCCCCCTCTCAAGAAGAATTACTTGCAGCAGAAAAACAAAAATACGCAGTCCCGAGCAACGGGAAACATCCCCTGACCCGCAATTTGTACGGTGGCATCACCGTAGAACTGCCGGATAGATTATACAAGCAATTAGAAGACATAAACGCCAAATTGAGAGAAAAATTATCTCCGCTTGACTATGCTCAGATATTAATCGGCGAGCGTTGTTGGTGGGAAAGCAAACAAAAAAAGCCAACGGAAGAGTATTCCGGAGGAAAATATGGATACAAAATAGATGCCGGCGGCGGACTGGACACGGTGGAAAAGTTGATTACCCTGCTTCATAAAATACTTCAAACACCGGACGACAGAAACCTCTTTCCCAGGGTACAGTTTATCGCACCCGATAAATCCGGAATTATTTTTCGGGAGTTGCCGAACAACACTACTATTCAATTCCACTACGGCGATGAAAAGGTTATTGCGGGTGTGTATACGGAAGGAGATGAAGAACTGAGTCCAAACATCAGACACCTGTTTTGGGATGCACGCACCGAAAAGCTTTTATGCAAAACAGCACATTACGCATGCTACGTTGTCCCGCTTCGGCAGCGCGATGATGGATTTTACACCATGTGGCTCACAAACAGCGGCAGTGTAGAGGGGAATCTCATCAGCGGCGGCACATATCTTGTTGATTCCTACCTGAATCCATTTACGAAAGAGTTTCTTCCGGGCACTTGGGATCTTCCTCCTGAAGAGCATGAAAAAGGATATTTCGGAAATCAGGATAACTTTCCGCCCATGGTCAAAGCCAGCGCAGCGGATTTATTGGGAATCAAATTCGGACTTCCGAACGAAGGTGAAGGTTGCCTATTTCCGGCAGAAACGCCCCAAATTAATTATTTGGAGGGCAACGGGGCTACATTGGTATACAGAACAGCTCAACACGAGGAGTTCAGCCTGAACCTCCAAAACCTCACCATGCAGCGCAAAAAGCTTCCCACCACGGAAGAAATTGATACCACCCACTCTCAGTATACGTATCGCCCCGCTCCGGAAAGTTTAATCAGTGGACCTCAAGGCCACACTCTCCCGGAAGATCTGGAAATATTGAAGAACTATGAAAAACACGCCGGAAAAAATTATCACAAACTCAAGAAAGAGTTAAACTGGCCTCTCAAAATCAATGCTGTATCTGAAAACAGCCTGTCGGCAAAAGAAACGGTGCTTACAGCATGGTACGTCGGCAACGGCTCAGATGACACGATTGCCTTCACCGCATATGCACCGGGCTTGTTTGCTTTTGATTATGATGTATCTGTCTTACCGGATTCCGTATATACCGGCGTGTGGCATAAGGGTGAAACGTGGTTCTTTTCCGTACCGGATGGAACAAGCAGACATCATTACAACCAACTGCACGAAGAAGTAACGGGAGAAGGCGACTTGGTAGCTTTACAGGACGTCATTTCTGCCCCCAAACACGATAAGCACCTGCTGAGCTGGCACTGCCCGCACTTGCACGCAACTGAGCCGGGGCAAACGGAGAACAGCGCAACTCTGATTATAGGGAGCACCGCACGCGTCAACCGTGTTCGAGTCCACTTTGATCGCAAAAAGGTGGAATATTTGGAAAGCTGGAAGTGCGTAGAGGATGAATTATCCCCGCTTTGGCTGAGCGATATGCGGTTATTGATGATACCGGCATCACCACACCATTATAAGATAATACGTTTGCCGGAGAATGCGGAATCAGAAGAATTAGGAGAACTCTACATTACCAAAGATGATGGTTTCGCCATTATCCTGAAGAACGGAATCTACACCGGCACACCCGGTTGCGAAGCGTTCTTGGATTTTGGGGACGGACGCAGAGTTATAAGCCTGCAAACCTTGGCCCCGTGGCGTAACAAACCGGCAGAAGTACTCCAAACACTGGGAGGACAGGAAGATGATATCATAGCCTTGCGACAAACTACGGAAAGATGGCTGAGTAAACAGGGATTCGACCCCGCCAACATGCCGCCGGAACCCCGATTGAGCGAACTACCCGTTGCAGAGGTGGAAATACCGGAACTCTTCACCAATAACTCGGAGTTACGAGTCAGAGTAACCCTCAAAGCAACGGCACACGACATTTCCCGCGTAGACGTACGCCGAGACGGGGTTCTCATACCCCAACCTCACATCTCAGCAAATCAGGCAAGTGAAGGCTGCGCAGAAGTCTCCGTGCACATTCCCTTAGCCAACGGCGAAAACCACATTGAAATAACTCCGGTAGACGTCAATGGAATCAGTGGTGAATCCACCAAGTTCCGTACAATCTATAGAGGGATACATGAAGCCAATCTTTTTGTCGTAGCCTTAGGCGTATCAGACTATGATGATGATAGTTTGGACTTACAGTATGCCGCGAAAGATGCACTTGATGTAGCACACGCTTTTGAGCAATGCAGCGGAATGAAAACCCGCACCTTGGTTCTGACGGATAAGAATGTAAAGAAAAATGGTCTTGAAGATAAAATCAAAGCATTCCTATCAGCAACAACCGTGGATGATACCGTGGTATTTTATGTTGCCGGTCATGGTATGCTGAATGAACATTTGGAATACTACTACGCACCATCCGACTTTAACCCTAACAAGATAGCGGACACCGGTATATCGGCAGATGCTATCATGACTTGTTTGCAATCCGCTACGGCTCATACCCGAGTGCTGATGCTGGACACATGCCACGCAGGTTTTCTGGGTGAAGAAGGTGAGGAAAAAATGGCATTGGCCATGGGAAATCTTCCCCCGGGAGTACGAGCCATTCAACGCCGGGGCATGAATATAAAGAAAGTAGCCCCACACCTAAACAGCATCCAGAGAAAACGGTATATCGAAGAAATATTTATCAATGGCAGCACCCAACGCGGCATCAGTGTGCTTGCTGGCTCTGCCGGGGCGGAATTTGCTCTGGAAAGCGGAGAATGGAAAAATGGCGTTTTTACCGCAGCAATCATTCAGGCTCTGCGATATGCCCCGGAGGCTGACAACAATGCCGATGGTAAATTAAGCATTGCTGAAATGTTCCATAAGGTGGAAGAAACCGTACGAAAACAAACAGCAGGAGCCCAATCGCCATCTGTTTCCCTCCCGGAAAAACGAGGGAAAGCGCCTTTGATTAACACCATAGAACATTTTTTTCAGCAAAAACAGTGGGATAGGGTTGAACGCATGCTGAAAAACGGCTGCCGCTATACAAACTTTGCTTTCAAAGATGACGGCAGCGGATTCTTAGCACTTGAAGCAGCCGGCCCTCCGGCTTCCGTTTGGCAAGCTCTGGCTGAAAATGTCCGAGAAACAGCTCTGACAACCAAGCACAACTTTGACATCGCCCAAGCCATCCGCGCAATTAGCAGTACGGCATCAAGAGAGATAATTCTGGAACTTATCCGCATATTACCCCCAAAACAAACGGATGACTTACTTCTGCATCCGGCTCAATTAGAGGCCTATGCCATTGAGGAATTGCTGAAAAAAGGTGCCGACATCAACAATGTAGACGAGTATGGTAACACTGTTTTAATGAACAGCAGAACGGAGAACATTCCGGTTTTGCTTCGCTACGGTGCGGATATCAATGCTAGGAACAGGCACAGATGCACAGCACTTTCAACTGCTGTTTCTGCAGGAAATTACGAGCGCATACGTTTGCTATTGGAAAACGGAGCGGATCCGAGCATCCCTGACAATAACGGACAAACCGGATTTGACCATCATGATCCCAAAGTTCGTACAATACTGGTTGAATACACGGAAGGTACCAGCAATATGACTGCCGAACAAATTCGAGAGCTGGGGGCAGACTATGCCGAAGCACGAAAAGGCAAAAAGAAAGACGAGAAAAAAGCCATCCAACTCTACATTCTCGCAGCAGATAAAGGCGACATGAAGGCTCAGCGATGGATGGGGTGGCGCTACCGCCAAGGCCGAGGTGTACCCAAGGATGAAAGCAAGGCATACTCCTATTTCCTAAAAGCCTACCGACAGGGAGATAATGCTGCCGGTGAAGCTATCGGTATGACTGCCCACCAAACATCAAACTCCGGCAACGGCATTGATATTTCAGGGTGGAGCGCCTCTCGCGTGCGTGAGCTGGGGGTGGACTTTGCGGAGGGACGTAATGGACGTCCTATCAATGAGCAAACTGCCATTCAACTTTATATTGAGGCTGCGAACCGTGGAGACATGAAAGCCCAGCGATGGATGGGGTGGCGCTACCGCCAAGGCCGAGGCGTACCCAAGGATGAAAATCGGGCTCGCATGTACTTCCAAAAAGCAGCTCAGCAAGGCGATGAAGCCGCCGCTAAAGCACTTAAAATGTGAGTTTATCAGCAGTATTGCAGCCTGCCACCCCACAAACTCGGCGGACGAGCCCTATTGCAAACGCTTACCGGCTCTGCTTCCACGTAAAACAAAGGAGCACATGTTAACCGTCACTTCCGGCTCTCTCACGGATCCCCGTTCTCATTAGCTTGTAAAAAAATCTGCGTTTTCCCCTCCTCCGGCCGGACAAATGGGATTCCGACGAATTCTATACTTTTCAACAGCTCGGAAATAGTGTAGAATAAGCGTAGGAAAACTGTAACAGCCGCCCAACGTACGGCGGCCGACAGTGAGCACAATAACCTAATGGACTCATTTTAACAATTCCATAAAGTTTATGTCAAAAACAACACTACTGATGCTGGCAGCCATGTCAGCAACGACACTGATGGGGCAAGATGCCAAGCAGATTGCCGATAGTCTTCAAGTGCCGACCGAACTGGTAGGAGGAGACAAACTGACAGTACCGACCGTACAGGGGGCTACCGTAGAACTGCTTGGTGCAGACTACGAGCAGATTATCCATGCGGACGGGACTGTTCGCCCCGTTATCAGCGACACACCTGTTAACGTCAACTTCAAGGTTACGAAAGATGGCAAAGAAGCCTTCAGTAAGGATTACGAGATTTTGGTAAAGGTAGCTAATAGCACCGCAACGGGCAACCCTAAACCGCAAGTTATCCCCTCCCTGCTGCAATGGCAAGGCGGCAAGGGTGAATACAAACTGGGGGATGAGGTAACAGTTGCCTTTGCAGATGAAATGCCTACAAAGCAGGCGCTCATCATCGCGAAAGACATTTACCAAGTGCTTGGTGGACGCAAGGTGATGCTTAAGAAAGGAGAGCAGGCCGATATCCGATTCACGCTCAGTAAGGAGAATTCCGGTGCAGCAGCCGAAAAGGAAGCCTACACGCTGGAGACGACAGATAAGGGCATCACCATCAGTGCCACCACGTCGGGAGGTCTGTTTTGGGGGTCTCGCACGCTGTTGCAGATTCTCAAACAAACAGGTGGCAGCGTACCCTGCGGTGCAGCCTACGATGTTCCCCGCTATGAGGTACGTGGTGTGTTGTTCGACATTGCCCGCACTCCGTATACACTCAAGGACATGCGAGATGTCATCAATGCCATGGCTTGGTACAAGATGAACGATTTGCACCTCGTCATCAATAACAACTACATCTTCTTGGAAGAGTACGTGAAGGACGGTCACGATCCGCTCAAGGAAGCCTATACCGCCTTCCGTTTGGAGAGTAAGATGGTGGGAGCTAACGGACAGAAACTGACGGCGGAAGACGTATGGTTCTCCAAAAAAGAGTTCCGTGATCTCATTGACTACGCAAAGTTGCGCGGAGTGAACATTGTACCGGAGTTTGATACCCCCGGGCACGCACTCTCCTTCACCAAGGTACGCCCCGACCTGATTTATCAGGGGCCGATGGGCAACCCCGGACGCCGCTCTGACCACATTGATGCGGGCAATCCCGAGACACTCAAGTTTGTGGGTGAAGTGCTGGATGAATACCTGCAACCCGACACCGAACTCGGACGCCCCGTACTGGAAGGCTGCGTGGTACACGTAGGCGCAGATGAGTTCTACGGTGATGCTGAGGCCTACCGCAAATACTCCGACGGATTGCTCAAGTTTGTGAAAAGCCGAGGATATACCCCGCGTATTTGGGGTAGTCTTACCCACAAGCCCGGCAAGACACCGGTGGAATCAGAAGGCGTGCAGATGAACCTGTGGAGCACGCACTGGCAGGATCCCATCGAGGCCATGGATGCCGGATTCAAGCTCATCAACACCAATGACGGACACCTTTACATTGTGCCGTTTGCCAATTACTACCGCATGGACAAGAACCACAAGTGGGTGTACAACAACTGGCGCCCAAACTATGTGGGCAACTCCCACATTCCCGCAGGGCACCCCAACCTCATCGGTGCAACCTTTGCCATTTGGAATGACATGACGGACCTCAAGCATTCCGGCTACGGCATGTATGACATCTGGGACGTATTCCGCGGCTCAGCAGATGTACTCAGCCAGCGCATGTGGGGTACCGAGCACAACCCGGATAGCTTTGAAGAGCACCGTGCACTGGTCAGCAAAATCGGTGAGGCTCCGAACATCAATCCGCTTTACCTGCGTAACGGCGATGCCCCCGTCAGCGTAACGCCTGCCACGCTGCCCATGCAACTGAATGAGGAGGCAGCAGGCCCGAACTACCACCTTACGGCCGAAGTAGAGCTGAGCGCAGCCCCGGAAGGAGAGGAACAGGTGTTGCTCAGTGGTCCGGAAGGTAAGCTTATTGCTGTGATGAAGGATGGTACGGTCGGCTTCCGCCGCAACGATGCCATGGAATTCTCATTCGGAGGCAAGCTGCCGGTCGGCAAGAAGGTAAAGCTGGAACTCATCGGCAAACCGCAAAGCACACAACTGCTTGTGGACGGCAAGGAGGTAGGCACACTCACTCTCATGAACTACAAGGACCGCGATAACGGCTGGAAAAACCGAACCAAGGACTTACGTTCCACCTTCATCTTGCCGCTGCAAACCATCGGCGAGAGCTTTAAGGGTAAGGTACACAGCCTCCGTGTTGAATTCTCCGCTCCTGAAGCCAAATGACCCCTCAACAGGAATACGAACTGGGAGCAGCCGCTTTCAAAGCGGGCAATGCCGCAAAAGGCGCAGAGCACCTGCGCCGTGCGGCCTTTGCCGGCCATGCTGAGGCACAAAACCAACTGGCACGTATCTACTTTGCTCAAGTAAAAACCCGTGAGGATATCGGCAATTTGGAATCAGCTGCTCAATCCGGTGACCACGTAGCTCTTTTTGTACTGGCTATGTGCCTGATAGAAGGGCGACTGATAACAAAAGACACAGATAAGGCCATCTCCGCCCTCAAACATGCGGCAGCAATGGGTAACACCATGGCAGAGGCTATGCTACACGGTGGAGTGCAGGAATAAATTCCTCGCTGTTTTACTGACTATTCGCAGCCCCGCCTCACAAAGCCGGGGCTTTTTTTCGTCAGCCATTGTTTTTTTGCTCGCGTTTAGCCAACGCCAGCTGAATGGCATTGGCAACATTGTGGAAAAACACATAAAACACCGGGCCGATGTAGGCTAAGGGTGTGGCATAACTCTGGTTGGCAATATAGAGGGTCAAAATCGTATTTTTTTGGCCGAGACACTGCGAGCATTCGCGTTTGAGGTGCGGATATCCCAAACGGTAGCCCAGCGTAAAGCCTAGTACACACACCAACATAGCCCCAAGAGCAATCGGCCATATGTCATGCCAAGAGTAATTCATTTGCAAGAGGCGGTGAGTTCCGGCTGCGGACACAATGGTGAGGTTGATAATCCAGATGGCAAGGGAATAATCCCGCAGTTTCGGAGCCCAAGCCTTGCAAGGCGGATAACTCAACCGTAATATAAAGGAAATAAGTGCGGGGGCACCCAATACGGCCATAATTTGCCATAACACCAGCAACAAAAAGTCCACATAGGCCATGCCTTGCGCATGCACAACACAGGGCAGCACAATTGGTGTAACGATGGCAAAAACAGCTTGACTCAGCACCATGGCAGTTGTGACAAAAGCTGTATTTCCGCGCAATAAATTGATGATAACAGGGGCAGCAGACGCCACCGGCGCCGCAGCGCAATAGTAAAGAGACTCCGCCAACACCGGAGCCCCGGCCAACACTGCTATATACCAAAAGCCAAGCCCCATCAGCTGCAACGCCAGCAACAGCACCAAGTGCATCCACGTAGGGCGCAGCTGCGCGGTATCCAGCCCGATAAAGGTGATGCACAACATCAGCGTAATTCCCACCGGCAGGTACACGGCAAGAGGACTCAGCTGCGCATGCAAGAGCCCTCCGACCAAGAACGCCAGCACCATACAAATGCTGCGTAAATGCTGAATCATGGCATTACCGGGTTATGCGTTCTCCTTTTTTTCAACAGAATCAGCGGCAGACCGCTTCTGTACAACAAGTTCCGTTGCATCCTGCGCCTTCGGCTTGGGATACGCAATTCGATTGTGATTCATGGTGCGCAAGGTATTGAAGAAAGACTCCTTCATCTTGATAATGTCACCGAGCGTCAGACCACTATCCTGCAAGTGTCCATCCAAAATACGCCCCTTGAAGATGGCATCAATCATGTTACGGATGTCCTCCTCCGTGGGATGTTGGAGGGAACGAGTGGCACTCTCCACGGCATCTGCCATGCTGACAATACCGGACTCGCGGCTCCGCGGAACCGGGCCCATGTAAGTGAAAACGGACTTATCCACCTCATCCGGGCAAGTATCCGTCAAGCCCTCATCAAAACGTTTCTTTTCTTCATCGTAAGTATCCTGAGCCTTACGGAGGAAGAAGTATGCCGTTGTAACCCCGTGGTGCTCACGGATGGCATCAATAATCTGAGGATTAAGTTTAAACTGTAAGGCAAGTTCCACACCATCAGTCACGTGCCCGGTAATAATGCGGGCACTTCCCTCCGGGGTAAGCTCGCCGTGTGGCGTTAAGGTTTGGTCCGCAATATTCTCAGAGAAATACTGAGGATTACTCAGTTTACCGATGTCATGGTAGAGACCGCATACACCGGCGCGGGTAACATCCGCCCCGATAGCCTCGGCCGCACTCTCTGCAAGACGTTGCACACAAAGGCAGTGGTGAAAAGTGCCGGGGGCAGTCATCTGCAATTTTTTAAGCAAAGGGTGATTCATATCCGCCCACTCCAACCAAGTGATATGAGTGGACACACGGAAAACACTTTCCAGCATGGGCATAACGCCGTTGACGATGACGCCGAGCAGGAAATTCACGCCGATAGCGAGCAGTGCCGTCACAATCCAGCTGAAGGAGATATCCTTGTTCATCACGCCGATTTCCGCGCCTTGGGAATGGAGGAACAGCAACAACACAACGCTGATAAACACAACAGTTCCTATCTTAAAGCCGGCATAAAGCAGTTGCTGGCGCTTTTGCAATTGCCCGCAAATACCGGCAGTCAGCACACCGGCGAGCATACTGACCACAATATAATCCGCGACAAAGGGTAACGAAAAACTCACCGGAAACAACACCGCCCCATACAAGGTGCAACTGAGAGCCACAAACACACCGACAGAACGGTTGATTAAAGAGGCGGTAATAGCCGGCGCCAAGCAATACGGCAAAGCGAGCAACACTTGTTCCGGGGCAGCAGGAAACTTATGCCACATCCCTATGGTCAAGTGTGTCAAAAACAATTGAGCCAGAATTGCCAGCACGCACAGCAACGCCGTACGGAAGTTCAGGCGTTCATGCCGACGCGCACATATAAAAAAGGCATAAAGTGCAAAGGAACAGAGGATAACCCAGACCATTCGGTATACACCCAACAGAGTTTTTTCCGGTATACTGTATACCAAGGCGCACAATGCAGCAACACCTCCGGCTGTAAGCATAAGCAGCTGCTTTGCCGTGCGGCGCTCTGCCTTTGCCTCCGGGGAATCCTCGCCATTGCTGCGAATCAGAGTTTTGATAGGATGCAACATATTCGTCTGCCCATTATACCAAAGAAGAGTAACATGTCAACGACTGAATTCAAAGTGCTTGATTTTCCGATGGTTCCAATCTACGGACGCGAGTAGAGCCATCTGCCAGCAACGCGAGCTCATAGCGGGCTCCCCCCTGCTCTATGTAGCGTTTTTCATAACACGGAGCGGGGTTTCCGACGGCATCCCAAAAGAACTCTTTGCGCAAAGCACCGTCATTGCCGTACTCGCAGACGCGTTCCGCATAGCCCAGCGCAGCGTTATTGCAAGGTAATCCGTCTGCGCCACGGTAACATTCCCACTCTGTGCGGTCAGCGGAATCCGTACGCACAACATGCTCTGCATGAGTACGCGGTGAGGCAAAGAGAGAATCCCCGGCATCATAGTAGCGCGTGCGTTTCATCTTATCGGCAGGGGTGTGTTCTTCCAAAACAGCATGGGCACCCACCCCGGGATGCACCACCGGGGCACCGGCAGCATTCATCCACCGCGTTTGAGTTACTGCCCCATCCGAGGTAGTGCTTTTTTTCTCGATAGCTATGCCGTTGGCGTTATCTGCCGTTGCACCATTGATGAGGTTAACACGGCGCTGAGACAAGCCGGACTCATTATACAAGAAGCGCACATCACATTCGCCGATAGCATTAGTGACAGGCTTGCCGGCACCATCCAAAAAGAGGATACGCACCGGGCGGCCTTGGGAATCGTAGCTGATGCGTTTTTCCGCATAGCCGGGCATGCGCGGCACAATCTCGGTCCCATCGGCAGCACGCATCACGCTGCGTACCAAATGTCCGGCAGAGTCATACTCATAGAGGCGAGTCGCCACACCGGAGGCATCTGCAACCGGCTTACCTCCGGCGTCAAAATTAGACTTCTCAATGACGTTTCCTGCACCATCATAGCGCACGCGTTGCTCTGCCACCAGACTCCCCGGCATAGCACGCGGCACACCATCGGTGCCCACGTACACCAAGCGTTTCAGCTTGCCATCCGCCGCATACTCAAAGCGTATATGTTCCGTACCACCGGGGGCAGAACATACAGGTAACAGCCCGATGCCAACCGGAACACTTGCAGCAGCCACGTTGTACACCCCGGTAAAATAGCGGTAATTACCCTCTGCTGCGGACAAAGTAGAGGCATCATCCTCTCGCGCGGTGTAAAGTATTCCTACACCTAACACACCTATCAATAAAGCGAGCACGGCAAGTGTGCCTCCATATGCCCACAAATAGCCAAACATTTGCCCCACTTGCTGCCGAATTCGCAGAAAAAGCTCTTTCATACGTCACATATACAGCACACATACCACTATCGTTCAATAACTTATAAAACCAACAACACTGAAAAGTGCGTGCGCGATGAAAAATTAATGACAAATCACCGGCTTATGCCCTACACTATAAGCGGCAAGAGTGATGGGCATGCTCCAATTCCCACGGCGGAACAGCAGCCCCTCGCCACGCGGTCTGACCCCACACGGGTAATCTGTTGACAACCGATTTGCCACCCGTTAAACCAACACAACACAATCAACACACAATTATGGCTGATATCCAATCAAATTATCAAATCAAGTACTCGGAGAAGTGGGGTTCCTTCCTCCAGCAGGAGGCCTCTCGTCTTGAGAAATACGTCACGGTTGAAACCGGGCTCTCCGGCAAGATGGTCATGTTCGACCAGTACGGACTGCTCAGCTTCGATGAGAAAATCAACCGTATGCAGGCTACCGACATCAAAGAAGCACCGACAACGCGCCGCGTGATTCACCCGCACATTTTCACGCGCGCCATCGGCTTCGATGAGTTCGATGCCAAGAAACTCGCCAACATCGACGTCCCCGTCAGCAAAACCATTGAGGGGTTACGCGCAGCTGCCGGGCGCACCATGGATAAGCTGATGCTGGACAGTTTCCTCGGCACCTGCTACGTGGGGGACAACGGCACGGATAGCGTAGCGTTCAGTGAAGACCAGGTCATCGCAGCCGACTATTCGGAAGATGACTCCGCAACGGAAAGCAACCTTACGGTGGAAAAACTGCGCAAGGCACTTTCCATGCTGCAAAAGGCCGAGGCGTGGAACGAGGAGCGCCGTGCGTACGGGGATGAGCTGGTACTGGCTTGCACCTCCTCCCAAATAAACTCCCTGCTCAGGGAGCCGGAGGTATCCAGCTACGACTACAATACCGCGCGCGCTTTGGTGGAAGGCAAGGTAGATACCTTCCTGGGCTTCCGCATTATCCGCACGGAACAACTCCCGCGCGAAAGCGGCAACCGCGCGTGCCTTGCTTGGGTGAAGAGCCGTGCTCAGTTCGGTATTTGGGATGACTTTAAGGTCAAACTCAGTATCCGGGATGATTTAGATGAAACCCTGCAAATACGTGCCAAGTTCGCATGCGGTGCCACCCGCTTGCAGGAGGACGCATTCGTGAAGATTCTCTGCGCGGAATAACACGCAGGGAGGAGAAAGCACCGGATGTTCCGGGTGCTCATTCCGCAGGGGAAAGAGGGGGGCAGAGCCGGATTATACGGCTCTGCCCCCGAAAGTTCAGGCACACGTTGAAGCCTCCGGCTTGGGTGGGCCTGCATACATAATACGCCCGCCATCCTTACCTGCCCCGGGGCCAAGCTCAATGAGGTAATCCGCACGCGAGAGAATACCATCATGATGCTCAATACACAACACGGTATGCCCGGCTGCACGCAAACGGAACAGGGAACGCAACAGCATGTCCACCTCACGGAAGTGCAAGCCGGTGGTGGGTTCATCCAGCACAAAAAGTAGTTTTTCATCCTCACGGCGCCCCCGCTTAGGTGCAGCTTTGGATAAATAGGTGGCTATGCGAACACGCTGCGCCTCACCCCCGGAAAGCGTGGTTACAGAGCGATCCAGCTGCAAATACCCCAGCCCCAAATCATGCAAAGCCTGCAATATACCGATAGCGGCGGGAATGGGAGCAAAAAATGACAATGCCTCATCCACGGTTTGAGCCAACGCGGCAGCTATGGACTTACCACGCCAAGTTACCTCCAACGTCTCGCGGTTGTAACGGGCCCCATGGCAAGCATCGCAAGGCGTGTACAAATCCGCCAAAAAGTTCATATCCACTTGCAGGGAACCGGTTCCGCCGCAGCGCTCACATCGCCCGCCCCGTACATTCAGAGAAAAGCGTCCGGCTGTATACCCGCGCTGGCGAGCCAAGGGCAAAGCTGCATACAACGGGCGCAACACATCCAACAGGCCGGTAGCCGTTGCCGGGGTGGAACGCGGAGAACTCCCCAAGGGGCTTTGGTCCAGCAGTACCGCGCGTGAAATGCCTTCCGCGCCTTTCAGCTTGCCGTTTTTAAGCGCCGGCAGCAAGCACTCATGTACCAAGGTGCTTTTTCCGCTGCCTCCGGGGCCACTCAGGCAGGTAAATGCCCCTATGGGTACGCGCAGGGTCACATCTTGCAGGTTGCGAGCACTTGCATGGCGCAATTCCATCCATTTACAAGCCTCTGTATCCATCGGCTCGGCAGTGGCATAACAGCACCGCCCGGCAAGCCATGCCCCGGTGGGGGACTCTGCATTTTGCAGTAGGCTCTCGTATGTTCCCTCGGCCAGCACGGCACCGCCGTCAGCCCCGCTGCCCGGGCCCATCTCCACCAGCCAATCGGCAGCAGCCAACAGCTGCGGATCATGCTCCACCACCAGCACGGTATTGCCCTTATCACGCAAACGTTGCAGTGCGCGTATCAGTCGCGCCGTCTCGCTCCGGTGCAGGCCTATAGTGGGCTCATCCAATATGTAAAGGCAACCGGAAAGCCCTCCGCCTATTTGCCCGGCCAAACGAGCACGTTGTAACTCTCCGCCGGACAAGGTGTTAGTAGCGCGGGATAAACTCAAATACCCCAGGCCCAGCTCCTCCAAACACATGAGGCGACGGCGCAGCTCGGCCACGGCAGTCTGCAACGGCAACAAGTACGCCTGCGGTATTTCCGGTCTCTCCAGCAGTGCTATATTTTCCGCCACAGTCAGGCTGCAAAATTGTGCCAGGTTCAGCTCTTTTTGCGCAAATGATAAGGTTACGGCAAGCGCGGTCGGGTTCAGGCGCATGCCGTGGCAGGAGGGGCACACCTCATACTCATTCCTGTTGTTTTGTACCGCACCCACTCCATCACACGCGGTACATGCTCCATGCGGTGAATAGTGAGAAAACAAACGCGGTGAAAGCTCAGGCAAGGTAAACCCGGTGTCCGCATTACGGTAACGTGTATGGTATGCCCGCAATACGGCCTCCCCTCCTCGCTCCTGTACCAAAGCTCGCACTTCATCCGCGCACAATCGCAATGCCATCTGCACCGAGTCTGCCACGCGGGATTCCGCTCCGCTCTTCATCACGATGCGGTCCACCACCAACTCGCACACATCTCCCTCTTGCGGAGGCTTGCTCTCCAGCTCTTCCAAATCGCGCACCTCCCCCGCTACGCGCACGCGCAAGTAACCGGCTTTCCGGATGTCCAGAATATCGGACTCGGCATTGCGCCCGAAGCTCTCCGGCAAAGGAGCCAACAGCGTCACCCGTGTTCCTTCCGGCAGGCTGCACAATTCATTGCTGATTTCATCCGGGCTCAGGCGGCTCAGGCGCTGCCCCGTTACGGGATCATGCGGTACGCCAATGGCGGCATAGATGATGCGCAGGTAATCCAGTGTCTCTGTCAGGCTCCCCAGCACGGCGCGGGTTTGCCCCACGGGTACATGCTGCTCTAAGCACAATGCAGGTGGTAGCCCATCTATGGCTTCCACCTGCGGTTTCTCCGGCCTCGCCAGTAAGCGCCTAGCCCCGACCGACAGGCAATCCAAAAATCGCCGTCGCGATTCCGCAAACAGGGTCTCACGCGCCAACGTGCTCTTCCCACTGCCACTCGGCCCCACCAAGGCTATCAGCTTCCCCGCTGGCAATGTCAGGCTTATGTTGCGCAGCGTATTCCGGCTTGCTCCTGTTATGCGTATGTCCAATAAATTGTGCAGTTTATTGAGTTAGAAAATTTCAGGCTTATAGTGAGCTTACGTTTCTTTATCCTTAAGAGAACCACGGTTGTCGCTCTTCCCAAACTTGTTTTTTAATTCAGTGTCACTGTTTTTCTTCGGCGAAGCAGTCCTTGGATCAGGCTGCTTAGTGTTAGTCCCCCTTGTTCTCATTGTGGAAGGATCAACAGGGACGGAATCATTGGAGACACCCTCACCGGGGTGACCTGGGTCCTGACCGGAGGGATTGCGGCTCTTATCCTCTGCGGGTTGAGCTGCGTCCTGCTCGTTGGTATTGCGGCTCTTATCCTCTGCGGGTTGAGCTGCGTCCTGCTCGTTGGTATTGCGGCTCTTATCCTCTGCGGGTTGAGCTGCGTCCTGCTCGTTGGGATTGCGGCTCTTATCCTCCGCGGGTTGAGCTGCGTCCTGCTCGTTGGGATTGCGGCTCTTATCCTCTGCGGGTTGAGCTGCATCCTGCTCGTTGGGATTGCGGCTCTTATCCTCTGCGGGTTGAACTGCGTCCTGCTCATTGGGATTGCGGCTCTTATCCTCTGCGGGTTGAGCTGCATCCTGCTCGTTGGGATTGCGGCTCTTATCCTCTGCGGGTTGAGCTGCGCCCTGCTCGTTGGGATTGCGGCTCTTATCCTCTGCGGGTTGAGCTGCGTCCTGCTCGTTGGGATTGAGGCTCTTATCCTCTGCGGGTTGAGCTGCGTCCTGCTCGTTGGGTAAAGTTCGCACTCCCTCTCGAGACGAAGACTTCTGATCTGCTTTTTTAACAGCATTGTAGCACTCAATACAATAAGCCGCATGCTTCTTGCGCTCATCAAGAGAGGTAATACCTTTACACTTCGACTGATGTGCATCCAACTTCGCCAAAGCATCGGTACAGTCATCACACCCGAATTTCTTACCCTCTTCCATGCTCTCAATTTCAGGGGTAACAGGGCAAGTGTGCTTATCAAGCCCCATCATTTGCCAACGTTGTTTACAATTCGGGCAATAATCTTTGGCTTCTTCCAAGGCGGCAAAAATTTCATCATTATTCCCTTGCGGGCAAGTATGCTTCTGATTATTCTCGTACTTTTCACGGCAAATCCCGCAATAAGGAGAGGCCTTTTTCCACGCCTCGGGGGTAGTTGCATCCTCACATTTGTGAGATTCCATCTCCGCCAGCTTGGCTGTGCATTTGTCACACTTTGCATCTTTACCGGCTTGCAGCGCCTCCTTATTGTAGTCAGACGGGCACTGATGAGTCGGAACGTTCGGCTTCAGAGGAGCAACAGCAGACGGAAGCGCATTATTTGTACCGGGAGCCCCATTCAACACCAAGAAAACAGCAATAGCTGCAACAACCAGCGTCAGGACGGCGGTGAGGAGCAGTTTTATTTTCAGATGCATGCTCTTTTTGGGGCGGGGCGCGGGCTGTACGGTGCGCACTGTGCTGTCGGTGCCGACGGTAGGCGGATCCTCAGGAGCAATCATGCTCGGCTCATTCAAATCAGCCAAACGGACGCGCAAATTCGGCATCAGGGAGTTAACTGTCGTACCATTCAGGACATAAACACCCTCAATAGAAGGTTCCGGCTCTTCCTGTACCGGCGCAGGAGCAGTTTCTGCCACAACAGCGGGGCGATACCAATCAAAATCCGTGGGATACACCTTCATATCGGCAATTTCCGGCATTTCCAACGGCACAAATCTATCCCACACACTTTGGTTGCCCAAGGGCAACAAGTGCACACCGTTGTTCATGGCGGCACGCAGCAGCATGTGCACCTCCTCAAGGGCATACGAAGGTTCGAGCACGAAGGGCAACGGGCTATGAGGGCGAGCCAAGGCAGCCACCACATCCGCTGCCTCCCCCGGACTGTATACACAGCAGCGGATTTCCTTGCTTTGCAAATATCGCAGCACTTCGGAGGTTTCCTTACCCTCCGGCATGCCGATTATGCACACGTCTGTCTCAATTTCAGCAGCAGTCATATAAGTCATTCTGTAAAAAGTTATCAGTGGCGTTTGTTCCACCAGTTCAGGTTTGCGCGGCACTTAGCACACCCCACATTAGCACCGCGAATCAGGGCTTTGTGAGTTGCACTGCCACGAATAGCGACTTTCACAGCCGCATTACTCGGGCACACATGGGTACGCAAGGCTTCATCGCGTGCCTGTTGGCGCTCCTCCCACCATATCAGATTTTCGCGACAACGCGGGCACCCCAGCGATGCCCCGTATTGAACATCTCGGTGGGTGGCACTGCCGCGAATAACTGCCTGCACCTCTTGGTTGGAATGACACCGATGAGGGGGCACAGCCCCGGCCGGCTGAGCAGGAGCAACAGTTTGCGCAGGGGCAGATGTTTGTTCTTGCGGGCGTGCAGCAGGAGGAGTTGCCTTAGGCTCACTCACCTTCGGTTCCTCCGTACCGGGAGAAAAAACGGATCTTTCATGATTCGAGGCAGGTACACCGTAGCGCTCCTGATTATGGCGTTGCAACCATTCCATATTGGATTTGCACCTCGTGCAGCCCTGCTCCG
>JAFQDN010000093.1 GCA_017415995.1 Akkermansia sp.
CAGGGTATCTGACGAGGAGAGATAAAGAGTTGCGGCAGGAATCGTAGTTCCGGGACTAAACACACGCCGAGAAACCGCCGTATGCCATAAAAGGCACGTACGGTGGTGTGAGAGGGGGGCGAAAGCCCCCCTACTCGATTGTGTGCGCCGCGTTGTCTTGCTCCCGGAGTGAACGTGCCAAATGCGCGTTTTTTATTTCGCATTGTGTATGTTTTCAGTTGATTTCAACCTCTTCAACAAATGGGAGCTTGAAAAGTGGATTGCGAGCCGTAGTCGAGCCTAATTTGAACCAGCGTCGGCGAAGCCGAATTTTTAACTTATCAATCGTAACTCGTAACCTGTCAATCCCAAATAATTTCTTTGCCGAAAAGTTTAACTGCGCTACACAAAAAACGCTATGTAGTAACACATAGCGTTTGGAAAATGAGGACTGTAAGGAGGCGGGCTGTGCTTAATCGCTGAGCAATTGTTCTACGCTGATGCCTTCCGTGCAGGCGGGTGTCATATCACAATTATTGCGGTGGCACGGGTGGCAGGGAAGGTGGTTGGTGAGGTGTTTGTGCCCCTCACCCAAGCAAATCCCGTAGCGCTCTGCCGCTCTGCTTGCCATGATGACCGTGCAAGCTGCACCTGCTGCTGCTGCCAAATGGGGCAGTATGCCATCCGTTGCAAACAATCGGCAACCCGCGCCCACATGCTCTGCAAGCTCATGAGGTGCTGCAATTACACAGGGAATTTCCAGCCGTTGTGCCAGTTCTTCCGCTCGGGCTTTGTCCTGCGGAAGCGCAAGCAAGCGCAGCGGTTTGCTGTACTCACGGATGAGCTGTTGCCATTTTGCTTCCTCCCAGCAATCTGCTTGCCCCAGTGAGGAGAACGGGGCAATGTAGTCTCCACTGTCGCGGGGAACGTTGCTCAGCGGTGCATACAGTTCCGGAATGTCATCCGTGCTGAGTTTGTGGAACCTGCGCATGTTGGCCAAGTAATCCTCAGCCCTGTTGCGTGGCGGTCCGGTATGCACGGTTGTGTAACGTGTGCGCAGTTTCATTCCGCTTTCCGCAAAACCGACGGTGTATATCGGCATCAGGGCTTGGAGCTTGCGGTAGAGCTTTTTGCTACGGCTGAACATGAACAGGATGTCGTACGGACCATCTTTGTACAGCTCGTCCGCTTCCAGCTGCTCAATAACGCCGTCTTTTCCGTCCGTTGTGCATACGTGGCTGACAACCTCGCGGAAGTTTTGCCAGTACGCCTGCTGTTCGGTTGTGCTCAGCAGGGTCAGCTGGGCATCCGGTCGGCTGTTTTTCAGCAAGCGGAGTGCCGGTATAAGGTACAACGCTTCGTTAAAATCTTCCGGCATGCAGACGATGATGCGGAAGGGAAGGCGAGCATGTTTTTCAATAAGTTCACGGTTAAAGGCATCCTTCGGGGCGAATACGGACGTACACTTCCAGCGGTGGTGCATCCAGAACCCGTCCAGTATGTTCTCCAACTGGCATTTTTCCAGCGCGTGGTTGACGTGCAAGGTGATTTCTTCCATGCTGTCGCAGCCTTCCGGTAGCTCAATGAGCCTGCCTAACTCGGCATCCCACTTGCCCAATCCGGTGTTGCGGGTGAATACGCTCAGCAAATGTCCCTTGCCCTTACAGCGCTTGTACAGCAGGGCGGGCAGCGGCGTTACTCCCGTGGTTTTGCCGAAGTAAGGCAGGAATAACCCTTCTTGGGTAAATTGGTCACTCAGTACGCCCAATAATCCCCCGGTACGTGCCAGCTTGAGTACGGCTCGCAGCCCGTCTTCTTTGCTGAACATCTCGCATCCGTACGCCGTACGTGAGCGGTATACCAGCTCCTCCAGCAAGGGGTTGCTCATGCGGCGGTACATGGAGCCGTAGTGCTCCACCTTGTGGAAGTGCGGGCGTATGCGTGCCAGTATTTCCCAGTTGCCGGCATGCGGAATACAGCAAATGGCGGTGTGCCCGTTGCTGCCACATTGCTCAAAAGTGTCCGCGCCGACCATGTTAATGGACTTGGCTTCCTCCTTGGCTGTCATGAGCCCGGTTTTGAGGGAGCATGCCAAGTTCATGCACGTGCGCACTATGTTGCGCCGTACCATGGAGTTGAGCTTATCTGCCCGCAGCATGGGGTCCACCGTAATTCGCAGATTGCGTGCTACTATCCGCCTGCGCGAGGGTATGGCTGCCCACACCAAGTAGCCGATGGCTCGCCCGAACGTTGCCACCAGTTTGATGTTTGTGACTTTCAATACGGAACACAGCAGTTTATAACCCCACAATCCCATCCGTTGCCGGATGGTGGGGCGTGTGTCCTCTTTCTCCTGAGTCCTGCTCATAAGAGAAATTAATTGAAGGTGAAGGAACGCTTAATATAGAATGGTTTGCGTGTGTAGGGATCCCATACCTTGCTGCCGGGGGCTATGCCGGTGTAGTCCAGCTGGTGGTAGGGGGCGTACGGGGATACCACAACGTTGCTGAACTCGGAGGTGAGCCCGTAGGGTATGCCGTCCGGGGCTTTGGTAATGCGCCCGGTAAGGTGGCTGGACGGCGGCAGCATGTCGGAGTCCGTACGCAGCCATTGTTGGCTGGCGGGGCGCCCGTTGTTATCTCGGATGACCATGGGCGGTCGTTTGCCGGGGTATTGGTCGCGCACGAAAGTTTGGGTTACTTGCTTGAACAAGCAGGAGGTAAGGGGCGCTACTCCTACGATTGCCAGTGCTGCAATAATGATTCCTTTGTTCATATCAGTTTATGCTTGGTTGTTGTTGAGAAAAGGGTCTGAGGATGATTTTGCCGTCCTCAAAATACGGGCAATACCCGTGGTTGAGAATCGCATCTCTTATGCCGGGATAACTATCACGCAGGGTCTCCAACGCCGGTTGCAGTACTACGATGTGCCGCTGCGGTATCCCTACGCTGCCTATGCTGCCGCCCCGGGGGGTATTGCCGAACATGGGCTCTCCGCCTCGGTAGTCTACATGCAGGGTCGGTATGCCGTTCTCTTCCGTTTGGTGAAAGCTGAGGTGTACTGCTGTTGTTTGCCGGAAGTCTGCCCCAATGATGCGCTCGATGATGAGCTCCGCATAGCCGTCATGCACGCGGATAGCTATGCCGTGCGCCTGGGCGGCTATGGAGAATATCCCGTCCTGCCTGATGCGGCAGGTGTCTCTCAGGTATCTGTTTATCTCCGCCTCTGTGATGACTACCTCCTCATGCGCGGCTATCTTGGTCCGGATGTGCATGTCCAAATTCTTGGAGGGTACGTTGTCTTTATAACCCGCCACATTGCTGAGGTCTTGTGCTTGCCACATTCTCCACGTTGTGCTGACCAGTATGCCGATAAACGCCAGAAAAAGCACGATGGCCAGTGCCTGCCACAGGCTGATTTTTGCCCATATGTCTTTAATCAGTCCTTTCGCTCGTCCTCGAAAATCCGTCTCCTCTTCCTCCATGCCCGCTGCTGCATCAAACAACGTGCCGTGCGTCATGTCATTGGCCGGTTTCTCGGACCGAAACAAAAAGCCCCAAAGGCTATGGTTATCATGCCCTTTTTTGTGACTGTTTCTTTTCCTGTTTTGTGGTGCCATGTATGCCTGCTGAGTTATTATAACTCTAAACCGCTAAAAGGAAAGAAAAAAAAGCGTACTAACTACCGCTCTCATTAGGACAAATATACGCGCACCGAAATGTCCGCTCGAGCCTCATAAACGTATCATCTGGACAAAATTGTGCGCTATAATATATGTATAACACTTAAAATTAAACAAGAAGATGGTGCCGCGTTGATTGGGCGGCATGCGCGGGCGGAGCTGTGGACGCGTTTTGTGAATGGGGCGGTGAAGCCGATGGATGCGGAGATTATTTGTAATTTGACGCGTGGTGTGCGTCAGCAGGAGAGGGTGGAGGAGAGGATTTCGGGCGATTGATTGGCTTATTAAGCCTATTTAGACAACAAAAAGCAAGCAAATACAATTAAAGCTGCCTAATAGGCAGCTTTAGTGGAGTAGCCCCGGCGGGAATCGAACCCACATCGAAGGTACCGGAAACCTTTGTCCTATCCATTGAACGACGGAGCCATGATGCGTTGCTGCGGTGGAGATATTGCCAAAAGAAGCGTAATTTGTCAAGATAAGAATGCGTAATTGCACCGAAGAGGCATACAAATGTGTGTCAACACGGCGAAATTGTCTACCACAAATGAGCAGGTAAGCTGAAGGAGGTCGGTTCTGCTGCCGCGGGAAGGGGAGGGGCGTTGTGTGGTGCCGAGGTGAATGCAGTGCATCCGGTGAGTGAGACCAAGGATATAGAAGTGAGTAATATTCTCATGTAGGATGATACCCGTTTTTCCGGTTATGGTTCAAAGTCTGTTATATGAAAGTGCGGGAACTCATAGGGAGAAAGAAAAAGCAGCGCGCCTGAGTAGGTGCACTGCTTAACGGGATGAGAGCGGATGATGGGATTCGAACCCACGACATCAACCTTGGCAAGGTTGCGCTCTACCACTGAGCTACATCCGCATGTGTGAGCTTGCGCTCCATGTGAGAGCGGATGATGGGATTCGAACCCACGACATCAACCTTGGCAAGGTTGCGCTCTACCACTGAGCTACATCCGCGTGTGTGAGCTTGCGCTCTATGTGAGAGCGGATGATGGGATTCGAACCCACGACATCAACCTTGGCAAGGTTGCGCTCTACCACTGAGCTACATCCGCATTAGGAGGTGGTAACTCACCGCGTTTGACAGCGATGACGGAGTTATTATACACATTAGATGCCGCTTGGCAAGACTTTTTTTGTGTAAAAGAAGAGAAAATCAGGATTTTTTTTTGATAAAGACACTATAAACGGGGTGAAGGGTAGTAAAAACCGGAAATAAGGAGGTCAGAAATGAGATTAGACTTGCCAGGCGGGAGCCGACTTGCTAAACTGCATGGTATCATTAACCTCAGCCCGATGTTACACAAACAGACATTAACCGTATTATGCAGAATGGGCGTCATGTTCAGCGCTATGCTGGGCATAACGCTGTTGGAATCGTGTTCTTTGCAAAAACAGTTCGGGCAGGTAGATGCCGGTATTTTGCAAGAGCTTCGGCGCGAAGGAATTGTGAACTCAGCGCAAGAAGTAAATACCAAGCGATTACCCGGAGGTGCTACCTTGTTGATAGATGCGGCAGAGAAGGGGGATTACCGTTTGGTAACAAAACTGTTGGCCGTCGGGGCGGATCCCAATGGCCGAGGGTATTCCATCAATGCCGTGCCGCTGACACGGACACAGTCACCGGAGGTAGTCCGTGCGCTTGTAGAGGCTCGGGGCGAGGTGAATGTGTGTGATGATACCGGGACTACACCGTTGAGCCGAGCTCTCGGTACGGGGAATGTTAAAGGCGCTGAGTTTTTGTTGTCGAAAGGGGCTGTACTTAAACCCGGGGCTCCGGCGGAGCCTCCTTTGCTGGCGGTCAATAATGTACAGGTTGCGGAATGGTTGCTAAAAGCCGGGGCAGATGTAAACCAAGCCTCTGCAAAAGGAGTAACTCCGTTGATGCGTGCCGTTGCCCGCAATAATGAGCCCTTGGTGGAGTATTACATTGCCTGCGGAGCGGATGTGAAAGCGGTGGATGCATTGGGGAATACCGCATTGCATGTGGCGCGCTCTGCTTCTGTTGTAAACAGGCTTGTCCGAGCCGGGGCTGAGCCTCAAGCTCTTAATGTTGCCGGCGAAACCCCGTTGTTTGATATTTTGCATACAGCTCCGTTGGTGAAGGCGTTGGTAGAGGCGGGTGTGCCGTTGGATGTCATTTCCAAATCTTCCGGCATGACGGCTTTGCTGGCCATGTTGTCGGACCCGCGGGAGGATGATGCCGCCATTCTGGTGCTCATCCGCGCCGGAGCTGATGTTCAAGTGCGGACGCCGAGAGGAGAATCTGCATTACAGTTAGCTCAGCGCCGTAAAAGCAAACGCCGCGTGGCCATTATCCGTGCGCTCATTCAGCGTGGTGCTCAATAAAATCCCCGTTTTTCTGCAAAAGTAAACGCCCCCGAGATGCGGGGGCGTTCGGTAATGAGAATAAAGCAGAGGCTTAATCTTTAGCGCTTGTTGCGGCGGCGGTTAAGGTCCTCCAGCATGGCCTCGGGATTTGCAAAAGTTTTCTTCAGGGACTCAATCATTTCCGCTTTGATGTTGTCCGGGTATGAGGTTTCCGCTTGCCGGAGTACATAGTCGCGAGCTTTCTGGATATCCTCCACAGAGGTAGCGTGGCGCAGCATGAGGTTAACGCAGGGGAATACTACAATATCGCGCTTGCGTTCCATCATGCGCTCCTTGTTGCGGGGATGAGCTTTAGCGATGTAGCTGTCAAAAATCTCGCCCATGCGGCCGAAGTCGCGGCGGTTTTGAGCAATTTCATCCATGAGTGCCTGCATTTGCTCCTCCGCAACGGATATTTCCTTCAGTCCGGTTGTATCGTTAGGGTCGCATTCAAAAATTTCCTGTCTCAGGGCAGCGGCGGCGTGGCGGAAGCTCTTGGGGTAGTCTTTGTAAACTTCCATGAGTGCTTTGGCGCGAGCCTCTCCTTGCAGTTTGCGAGCATCAGTCAGCATCTTACGGCGAATCAGGGCGTTGTCCAAGTATATGGACATACCCTCCATTGTGGATTGCCCTCCTGCAACACCGCCGATGAGTTCTCCGGTTTCCGTGGTAATGACGATGGTCGGGAAGCCGCTGACCTCATAATGGCGGCAGAGCTCGCGGCGTTTCTGCATCTCGGTGGCATCCACCTGCTTGCGACGTGGGATGTCGACTTCCAACAATACAAAATTGTCTTTTACATACTCCTCAAATGCCGGAGTATCCAAGATTTGTTGCTTCATTCGGATGCAGTATCCGCACCAATCTGATCCGGTGAAGTTGATGAGAATGGCCTTGCCTTCTTCAGCGGCTTTTGCTTTGGCTGCCTCAAAATCGGACATCCACTCAGCTCCCATTGCCGGTGCCACCATGGCCACCAGCCCTAATGTATAAGTAACATGTTTGAGCATATTGCTTATTCTGCTCCCTTTACCGCGTCTCTGCAAGCCAAAATTGTGGCATCTGTGTGCCTCCGCATTAGGACAAAAATATGCGCACCGAAATTGCCCCTAGAGCAAAGAAAAAGTCTCGCTTGGACAGAATTGCGCACTATAATATGCATATGGTGCTTAAAATAAAAGAAGAAGACAGGGGCTCGTATGTCTATGAAGCTA
>JAFQDN010000094.1 GCA_017415995.1 Akkermansia sp.
GAATTCCGCTCCCGTCTTCGCTGCTGCGCAGCTACGCCGTGGCAGGCGCTTACGCTCGCAAAAATTCCCCCATCATCCCCCCTTCAGCTTCCGATTTATCGAGCCGTTTGAAATCAACTGAAAACTTAAACAGCGCTAAAAATATTAGCAAAACTTTATTTTTATGCTTGGCATGAGCAACCATGAAGCGATTGCAAATTCAAAATTCCTCACAACGGTGAGGGGTGGCGCTCCAGCATCAGCCGGAAACCCACGGTGGGGATGCGTTCCTCCGGGGCAAGCGGTGTGCGGTGCGCAGTGTTGAGCTGGTTCGGGCTGAAGGAGGTATAATCCCCGCCGCGCACCACCCCGGACTCCCGCAAGCCGATTTCTGCCGGGCCTCCGTAAGCATCACTCACCCACTCCTGCACGTTACCGCTCAGGTCATGCAGGCCAAGCCCATTAGCCCGGAACGATCCAACGGGGGCACTGTACGGAAAACCATCACGGTAGTGCTCAATAAAGAGATTTTGCGGCACATGAGCCTGAGCGGAGGTATCCGCAAAGTTACCGCTGTCACGCATGGGCGGCCACTTATTACCCCAAGTAAACTGCTGTTCCGTGAATCCTGTACGGCGGCTATCGCGCTCATAGGGAGAAGCTCCTTTTTCCTGTTGCAAGCCGGCCATGGCGCTCCACTCCGCATCCGTCGGGAGGCGGTAAAAGTCCGAGGCTTCAATGAGGCCGAGCGCCTGTTCGGTTTCCGTCAGCCAGCGAGCAAACTCCTGGGCCTCGCCACGGGAGATATTCACCACGGGGTGGTGCTCATTATGGCTGAACAAGGGAGCTTGAGGCGGGCGCTTACCGGAGCGTTCACAGTAGAGCAAATAGTCACGGATGCGCACCTCCGTGGCACCGGCCAGCAAGGTGGGGGCAAGCGGCACCAGCTTTTGCCCCAGGCTGTTAATCCACTCTGCCCCGAACACTACAGAGTTATTGGCACTGAGGGTCAGGTTAAGCACGAGCCCGCGCGGATTCAGGCCGCTTTTGCGTATGGTAGAGTACCCCGGGTGCCGTATTTCCAACAAATACGGAGCCAGTGGCACACGCACAGCTTGCATAGGGGTAATACCCAGAGTACGCCCATTGAGCATAACCGTGGCACCGGCCGGGTTGGTATAAATGCTGATGGAGGTTTTGAGCACCAAGCCCGTACTCAATCTGTAAGCCTGCATGCCGTTGCGTTCGGTACCGGGCTCCGGCGTGGCTTGCAGGGAGTGGTCATTGCCGATGGTGCCCCCCTCTACACAGCGTTTTGTCAGCCAAAGTATGTAAGCGCCTATACCGTTGCGCGTTGTGCGGATATACTCCGTACCTTCCATACGCTCATACGGCACACGGGCGCCTTCCTCCGCACTGTTGACAAACTCCTCAAAGCATTGCACCGTAACAGGCGTTGCCGCCGTATGGATATTCCCTTTTGCCGCGTAGGATGTCCCCTGCGCATCCTGCCAAGGCATGCCATGGTGCGGAGGCCGAAACGGCGTGAGCGTGCCCCCCAACTTCAGCAAGCCATCTGCCGGCGCAACAGCACTGCAATGGG
Organism: Akkermansia sp.; assembly: GCA_017415995.1. Classification (GTDB taxonomy): domain Bacteria; phylum Verrucomicrobiota; class Verrucomicrobiia; order Verrucomicrobiales; family Akkermansiaceae; genus Akkermansia. The sequence goes on from JAFQDN010000094.1 coordinate 1,583, forward strand.
TGTCCATGTAGCCTGCTTTTCGCAAAACAAACGCCACACGCCTCCCCGCAGTCATACTGATCGGGCCGTACGGGGTCTCCCCCACATAAGCACCGCTCTCCGTGTATATGGATGCCCCTGCCGGCGTTGTGCTGATAAGCAGGCGCGGGGCTGCCACTGCGGGTGCAGTTTTCTCCGGAGGAGCCTCCGCATTCTCCGGTGGCGGTGTTGCAGCAGGCTCTCCGGGTGGGGCTGCGCGGAGTACGGCTATGGCATGTTGCAAGCGCGTACCGAAATCATCCGGCAAAAAATGACTGCCAAGTGCCACCAACAGCGCAAGCCCCAGCAGCACATACCCTATGCGCCCGGTTCTGCCCGGTGCATTTTTTACGGTAAGCGGCCTACTGCGCTTCTTACGTTTACCGGTTCGGTAATTCTTGAGCTCATCCAACTTTTCCGCAAACTCCGCTGCGGCAACAATGCTGTTCTTGCCGACAATCGGGGCGGCAGCTGCACAGATCAGCTCATTAAACGCCATCCAGCGCTTATGTGGCGTACCTTCCGGCAACTCCGCCGGTAACTCCGGAAAATCCAGGCGGTCCTTGCCGGTACTCATTTCATACAGCACCTTGGCCAAGGCATACACATCCGCCCGCGGGGTTCCCGGTCCATCCGGCGGAATATACCCCTCCGTACCCACAAAACTGCGCTTACTATTATGCGCCACCAATCCGGCATCCGCCAATTTGGCACGGCTGTTCACAAAAATAATGTTTCCGGGCTTTACATCACGGTGCGTAAGCTCTTCCTCATGCAAGCCGGCCAAGGCATGTGCCAGTTGGCTCCCCACCTCCAGCACATAATCCAGCGGCATAGGGTGCAGCCCGTACAGCTGCATATCACTCCGCAATGTGCGCGGCACATAATCCTTGGGCTCTATGTGTATGCCCGTGTATGCGTCATCCGCCAACTCCATGACGTAGTAATAGCAGGGGTTTTCCCCCTCATGCCGCCCCACATGTAACACATGCGCCAGACCGGGATTATTCCGCGCCACCGGCTCATACTGCAACACCCCCTCAAACTCCCGGATAAAGCTCCTCTCATCCTCAAAATCCTCTCGCCACACCACCTTGACCGCTCGGTATGCTCCTGTCAGGCTCCGCGCCAACCACACCTCCCCGTATGCACCCGTTCCGATGATGCGCAGTATCTCATGGTCCGCTATCCCGGGTGCAGTCCCTTCTGCCCGCCTCTTTACATGCCCCTTAGGCCGTACCGCCTTCGATTCCGCCACCTCCCGCACGGGCTCTTCTGGTGCTATCGCTGCCATCCGTCCCTCATTATACTGTTTGAGGCTCCACCTGACAAGCCACTTCTTCCCCTCTCCCTCCTTTTTTTTTACTTTTTTTCCACTTTTTCACAAATTTTGCTTGCCTTTCCTCCGTTTTTATGTTTTAATCCCTCCGCAATCAAGTCCAACGCGCACGTGGCGGAATTGGTAGACGCGCTAGTTTCAGGTTCTAGTGAGTAACATCGTGATGGTTCGAGTCCATTCGTGCGTATGATTGATAATGAGGGAGTTACGATAAAAAGTAACTCCCTCTTGCTTTTGACAGCATTCTCAAAAACACACCCATTTTCAGGAACTCACCTCCCTGCACCGAACTCATGCTCCGATCGAGTAGGGGGCTTTCGCCCCCTCACACACCACCGTACGTGCCATTTATGGCATACGGCGGTTTCTCGGCGTGTGATTGGTCCCGGAACTAATGTTCCTGCCGCAACTCTTTTATCTCTCCTCGCCGGATACCCTGTCAACTCCTCCGCACTGTTACGTGGATTCGGACTTGCACCGCTTTCCATCTTTCAGTCGAGGCTTCGTACATTTCAGTACTTCTTGGCTCTGCTGCTATAGGTTCTGAGATTTGAGTGGTTGCCCACGCCGTGATTCAGCCCTTCCCACCGGGGTTGTTCGTTTTGGTGGTACTATGGCCTCTGCTGACTCCCTACAGACGGATTGCTCCGCAGCGCTTTCACGCTTTAGCAGGGTCTCTCAGGATAAGGCACGCAGCTTTCACACAGTGCAAGCCGAATCTACCATGCGCACTCTTGACAGAGTATCGGGCGTAAGCATCCATAGCTGCCTCACCTCGTGCGCTTTGGCCTTGTATTCGGTTCTTGTTCATCCTGTCTGTGTTTCGCCTCCGGCTTCCTTCCCACCCCACATTACTGTGACGCAGTTGCCTTTGGCTATTTGATTCCGCCCTGTCAGCGGCTCATTGGGGACTTTCACCCCAGTTACGTGTCATGCCTGACGTAC
>JAFQDN010000095.1 GCA_017415995.1 Akkermansia sp.
CCGCGAACCGTTGAGGCTTGCCGAAACGGTATGCGGGTGGCATAACCCTCCCGGAGCACGTAAGTGCGAAGAAATCCCGTATGCATTAATTCGTCTTATGACATCGCATTATCAATGGGATATTAACGCACAAACAAAACGCGCGCCACCCCGGCTCGGAGCTCCCGTCTCCGCGTCTCGCTACGCTCGCTTGCTACGCCGTGGCTGGCCGGTCCTCGAACTATATGCCGCCCTCGTCGCCCTCGCTAGCGCTCAGGCAGCTCGGGCTCTATTTCATTTTTGCTTGTTACCTAGGGCTTACGCCCTAGGCTAAGTTGGATCACCCGCTGACGCGGGTTCTGATTTAGGCTCCCGTCTTCACTGCTGCGCAGCTACGCCGAGGCAGGCGCTGGCGCTCGCAAACCACCCCTTCAAATTCCGATTTATCGAACAGGGAGGGGGGTATCAGCAGCATCACTTTATCTACTCATCTACTACCTCCACCATCAGGAGGAGGGGCTGCCCCACTCCTTCTCTCATATCGGAGCGCAATTTGCAGCAATCTTCTACGCAATGCATCCGGCAATGTGTCTCCTTGCCGACGGAGCTCATAACACTCTTGCGCAACGTGACCGGAGGAAACTTTCACCAGAATATCCCCTTTCTTATACAAAACCAATATTTCCCCGCATGAATCAAAATAATACACACCAAAACCATCAGTACCGGCAGGCTTATTGAACAGCGCAGCGTACGCCAAACAAGAGGAACGAACCGTCTCTAACGCTGCCGGACAGACACTCAGAGCACGCAAATTACGAATGCCGATTTTTTCTGACTCGCGTATTTTATCATCCCCGGAAGGCATCTTATACAAATGGCCTACCAACTCCGGTTTTTTCCTTGGTCTCAGAGTCACTGTCAACATCTTCTTTTCGCCATTCCTCAACACGATGGCGTACACCACATCACCGGCTCGTTTAGACTGCAAAAAAAGCAGCAAATCAAGGCGGGTCCGCATGGGCTCAGCATTGATACTATACAGCAAATCCCCCTGCTGCATACCGGCCATTGCAGCAGGCGAATCAGCGTCCACGGATACCACGGAAAGCGGCTTACGGCGCACGGCCTCATCTCCATATGCCTGCAAGGCGTCCGCTTCCGTTTCACGTGCATGCACTCCCAAAATCACTTGACTATAAATCGGCACTACCTCCTCCTCATAGTCTCGATTCTCCGCTATACACCAGCAGGAACACCAAACCACTAACAGCAACAAAAAACGTAACGCGTTACACTTCATAAAGATTTATTGTATATGATCAATTTGTACTGTCCCCCACGCACAGAGCCCCCGGCTGCAGCACCATGTTTAAGACGCTGCACGGCCATATCATCCGCGCTCAGAAAAACCTCAAAGGGAACCTCCTCTACATGCTGCATGCTAACGACAGGTACAATTCTACCAGCAGGAGCATCTTCTTCTACATGGAAGCCCCACCACAGCCCCAGCAACAAAGCAGCACAAGCAGCAGCCCCACCGCACCACCACCGGCGGTAGGAAGGGCGCTTTGCAGCACCGGCGGCGTACAAATCGCCCAGCAGGCGAGCCGCCATGGCGTCATCCATCTTCACCTTGGGTTTGGCTCGGCGCACCAATCCCTCCAAATCTTTTATGTTATTGTCTTTCATATCGTACTTATGGTAAATCATTATCTTTCAGCACCTGCCCCAGCTGCACCAGAGCCTTGTTGTAGCGGTCTCGCAGCGTGCCTGCGGGCACATGCAGCAGCTCCGCCATGGCAGCAAAGGACATATCCTCCCACAAATGCAGGGTAATCAAGCGGGCGAACTCCGCCGGCAGCTGCAGTATCGCCCAGCGCACGGCGGCGGCCTCCTCCTCATTATCCTCTGAGCCATCCGCCCCGGAACTCACATACAGACTCTCCGTTTTGCGGCGCCGCTCCGCGCTGCGCATTCGGCTTGTCGCCTCATTCGAAATCGAGCGCAGGGTGTAGGCCTCCATCTCCTCCGCAGTCAGCAGCACACGCCCGCTTACCAAAGCCCGCCCCACCTTTTGCAGCACATTGCTGAGCACCTGCTCCGCATCTTCCCCGCCATGCAACTGCCCGCAGGCATAGCGCAGCAGGCGGTGACGCTCCCGCAGAAACCACTCCGCATACTGCTGCACGGCAGGATGCGCTTGCCCTCGTTTTCCCTCTTCTGCGTCTCTCATCACCCTTATTAACGCCACTCATTCACCCTTTGAGCGGCTGCACCCCCATTTTTCTCAACATTTTACCCCCTGCACCCCCTTTTTCAAACTTTTTTTGCAAAAAATCAAAATTTATCCGCTCAAAGCCCTCTCGACGGGCGTTAATGGGGTAGAAAACAACATTTTTACTCAAACATGAGCACTCCGTCCTACACAAAACCGTTCGTTCCTGACTCATTAACGCCCCCTGCATCCGGCTCCGCAAACAATCAATTTTTCATGGGTTCTGGAGGCTGGCAACGTCACGAAGGGCCTCCTTCTGATTTTGAAGAAAGAGAGTGGAATGAGCCTCTCGTTGTTCCCAACAATCAAGAGGGAAATATTGTACTCACTAAGACAACCCTTACCTACCGAGTGGACGACTGGGGTTCTCTTTCTATCGAAGGACAAATACCTCTGGAGCTCACAGATACTCAAGAACCTGCCGGCGTATACGGAGGGCACCAAGTATGGGAGCGTCAGTACGTATACGGATTATTCTCCGGGGACTACACGATGGATATGACCTATGTCAACATTGAGATGTCCGACCCTAATCAAAACCGCATTATCTGCGATTTGGATTACACAATCGAGTTATACGAACACGGTGGCAACAAAGACAAGACTGCATGCGCCTGCTCTGCCGGCACATGCAGTATAGAAGGTGGCCATACGGAGGCAAGCGTCGCAAACTCGGAAATGCCCGGAAACGCGGATTCTTCCTCTGCCGGAACAGCCGTAATGCAGATGCTGACGGAAGACAGCATCGTATGGAGCTGCAATGTGGGTGTACTGCGCGGGTTCGGCACCATGCTCAGCGGTAAGGTGCAGATAGAGAGCAAAGAGCTGAATGCAAGCCTCGCAACCCCGGCTGCTCTCAAGTTCAACCACCCCATGACAGCGCAATTGCAAATACCGAACGGGGGTATTGTGCCCGGATGCCGCATGGAAATCATACAGGGCAACCGCGTTATTGCCCTGCGTTATTATGAAAACGGGGAGGTGAAACCTATCGGCGTGGACACAGCAGGTGGTGGCTTGGTAAGCCTGCAAACGGATGAAGAAGGAGCAACCACTGCGTTACGTTGGCAGGACAACACCGGGGCAGCTTGGGAGTTTTCCGGCGCCACGGGAGAGCTGCTCTGCTACGAGGGACCGGAACAGGTACGAGTGGAGTCAGAGGACGCAGCGCTTCACTTGGTCATCAAACGCAACGGAGAAGATGACAGCTTGCGCCAGATATACAGCACGTGGGATGGTCTATTGAATATCGAAAACATCACCTCCACAGGCTACCGCATAGCACTCTACACCCCGGCACAGGTAACAGGGGTGAACAGTGAGGGGTATTATACCTTGGCAGAGGGAGCCACGGCATTCAAAACCTTCAATATCCTCTACACGGCTGAAAATGGGTTGAGCATCACGGAATCAGCCCCGCAACGCCAAGACTACATTTGCACTTGGGCAGAGAGCAACGGTAGCCGCAGCCTTACCCGCGGTGCCACGCCTGAGGAGCAGATTTGCACCACACAAACGCGCACGGAGTTGGAGGCCGCGCAGTATGGCAGTTTTGATGTTTGGCAGCTGGTCACCACCACCACCAAGGGAGGTGTAGCTGCCGCATGTGTATGTGAGGTTTACCAATCCACCCCGGCGGGCAACCTGTTGCTCACGCGGGTGGAGGGCTTCGGCTCAGAGTCAGAGCTCACTACCACCTATGAGTATGACGGTGCCGGTAACTTGGTACGGTCTACTGACCACGGCGGGCTCAGCACGGAATACTGGCACGATTCCACAGGCCGCGTGGTCAAATCCTTTACTCCTTGGCGTGCGGGGGACTATACCCTCATCACGGATTACACTTACGCCAACTCCTCCGCAGCCCGCTACAGCAATGAGCTTGCCACCGTAACACGCAAGCTGCGCAAGGTAGGCACAGAAACCATGATTACCCTCAGCACGGAATCCCACACTTACACCGTAGCGGAGGGAGTGCGCCGCGAGGAGGTGCATACCACCGCAGCAGGTTCATCTCACACGCATACGCAAATTACGGAAACATACACACAGGATGCAGCAGATGCCCTGTGCCGTGGCCGCTTGCGTATGGTACAAAACAGCAACGGCCGGCAAACGCACTACAACTATACTTACACCGCAGAGTACGGTGCCCTGTACTGCATCTGCTCCGAAACACGCGTGGCGGGTGTCCCCGTGGTCGGGCAATCACGCAGGAACCTGCGCTATATCAATACCGTCGGCAATACCGTACGCACGGAAGAGTACATTCTTTTAACCTCAGGCACTTGGCAAAAAATCAGCGGCGTCAGCTACTCCTACAATGCGCTTAATCAGCTCTGCGCCAGCTCACACGATAACGGTCGCAGCAGCTCACAAGAGCTCTCTTGCTCCGGAGAGTTGCTCTGGCAGATAGATGAGGACGGAGTACGCACGGACTATACCTACGACAGCGCTCGTCACCTCACGGAAATCAGCCGCTCTGCCATATATGATGGTGACACGTGCATCACCCCCGAAACCATCACGGAGTTTGTGCGAGATGCAGCCGGGCGCACCACCTCTACCGTCACCCGAATCGGCGCTATGACCACAGCTACCGCCTCGGCATATGACCTTGCCGGACGAGAGATAAGCACCACCGATGAACTTGGGCGCACCACCACTACCTCATACAGTATTGATGGTCTCACTACCTCAGTTACCACCCCTTCCGGCGCTACCCTCATCAGCACAGTGAATCCCGACGGCTCAACAGCACACTTGCACGGCACAGGGCAGCGAGAGCTCTACTATGTCTACGACCTCAACGGTAGCAGCATTCGAGAAACCGTTAAACTCTCAGATAATCAGACTACATTATCGCAGACCATCAGCAATGGCTTCGGCGAAACAACGGTAGAGGCTTCGGCCTCCACCTCGGGCTTTATTTACACTCGCCATGAGTACAACAGTAAAGGCCAACGCATCAAAACTTTCCGTGACACAGGTTGGAACACCACGCCCACGGCAGCATTATTGGTAGAGTACGATGCCATGGGCAATATCACCAAGAAGACGCTTGCCTTAGCAGAAACACCCACCACCACAAACTCTCCGATTGAGGAATACACGTACGGTGCAGAAGACTTGAATGATGGCATTTATGCCACCACCTGCCACACGCATTACAACGAAGAGGGTACACCGCTTACCACGGAGAAGAAGCAGCTGATTTCTGACCTTTCTGCCACTGTGGAGAGTAAATCCATATCCATTGATGAAAGAGGCTTGACAAGCACGCAATGGACTGACTATAATACAGGCACGAAACGAACTTCCTACAGCACTATACCCTCATCCACCATTACCGCAGAAACCGTGACCGTGGATGGTTTTGCTGTGTACCAAAAAGACAATGCAGGTATTACATCGACTGCGGCTCGTACCTACGCAACAAGTGGCATGACGATTACCCACACGGATGGACGAGGTAACACCATAACCTCCCAAAAAGACATCGCGGGTCGTACGGTTCGCACTACAGATGCTGCCGGAAACAGCACCCACACGGAATATAGCTCTTGCTGCGACCAGCCTTCTAAAATTACAGACGCGATAGGCAATACCGCATGCTATCAATATGACCCTCGAGGACGTAAGATTGCAGAATGGGGAACAGGTATTCAGCCCGTATGTTACAGCTATGACTCAGCGGATCGCCTCATTTCTCTGACAACCTTCCGCGCCGGAACGGAAATTATTTCGACCAATCCCATCACCCGCACAGACGGTGATGTGACGACTTGGGCTTATCATGATGCCTCCGGTATGGAGCTCCGTAAGACATTTGCCGACGGAAAGGGCATCTCTAAAACCTACGATTCTTACAACCGTCTGCGCACGGAAACAGATGGGCGCGGTGTAGTGAAAACCCACACCTACGAACATGCGCGGGGTTTACTGCTGTCCACTGTATACTCTGACGGCACAACAGCCCGAAACTATACCTACAACCATCTCGGAAAGCTGACGCAGGTAACGGATGATGCCGGTACTCGCACCTTCGGGTATAATGCTTACAACGAACAGGAAACGGACAGTCTTACAGCTGCGGGCAAAACACACCTCATTACCGAACTGCGGGATAACTATGCCCGCTCCACCGGGTATAGTTACGCCAAGGAAAACACCGTACAACAAACCGTGACGATTGCATATGGGGCAGATGGGCGCATCTCATCCGCCGGATTTGTACATGGTGGTGAAGCCAAGAACTTCAACTACGCTTATCTTGCCAATACCCACCTACTGCAAACGCTCACCAAACCTAACGGGATGACGCAGACCATCACGTATGAACAACAGCGTGACCTACCCACCGCCATGGCTTACCATCGCGGCAGCACCTTGGTGGCACAGCGTGAATACAGCTATGATGCACTCGGTCGCCCCGCTTCACGAACCACCGCTCGCCAAGGCAGCACGGTGAATGACACGTTCCTTTACACCGCGCGCGGAGAATTACTCAATGCCGTGGTAAACGGAACTCAACACGGGTACGATTACGACAACGTCGGAAACCGGCGCCAGGTTATTGAAGGCACGAACTACGCCATGTACTCAACGGACTGCCTCAACCATTACGACAATATTTACGGTGCCATCAGCGGTGAAAGTTATGATTTCACGCCCACATACGATGACGCAGGTAATCAAACATCGGTAAAAACGGATTCCGGTATTTGGACTATCGACTACAACGCGGAAAACCGCCCTACCCGCTTCACCAATGCGGATAATGGTACAGTGGTCGAATGTACGTATGACTTTATGGGTCGCCGTGCCACCAAAAAGGTGACCGTCAACGGCAGTATCACCCTCCATCAGCGTTACCTCTACCGTGGGTTCCTTCAAATAGCTTGCTGTGACCTCACGCGCAGTGCACACCCTTGTCTCTGGCTCATTACCTGGGATCCCTCTCAAGCCGTATCCACTCGTCCGCTGGCTATTCAAAAGGACGCCTCTTGGTTCACTTACGGGCTTGACCTCACCAAAAACATTTGCGAAATTTACGGTCCCAGCGGTTACATTCGCACCGCTTACTCCTATGCGCCCTACGGAGCCGTAACCGCCACCGGCGATGTCTCTCAGCCCATCCAATGGTCTTCTGAATTCTACGACTCCGAACTCGCACTCGTTTACTACAACTTCCGCCACTATAACCCCACTGACGGCAGATGGATGAGTAGAGATTTGGTGGAGAGTGTCAACTTATATTGGTATACAACAAACGGACCCATCATATCATACGACATTTTAGGTCTAGTAGCTCCTGGATATGAGGGTGCAAGTTGGATTGCCCATGAAACAGAGCGTCAAAGTAAAACTTATGTTAATAATACGCACGCAAGGAAAACATGCGATAAATATTTAGAATATTTTTCGAGCGAATGCAATTGTTTTGGAGCTCCTATAAAGGATCCTTATTATCCGAAAGCTTACAAAGCTTGTCATGACTTTGTCTCAAATTACTCCAAAGACAATATGATCATCAAAGCTGTAGAATGTGTCGCAGAATGCTTAACTAACTACGAGAAAAAAATATCCACCATTTCATCATGTATCGAAAGAAATTCCTGCAGATTTGAGGCACATATAGATTGTTATAACAAATGTGGATTTTATCTAGTATCACCAGACTACTTCTTGATGTCATTTTACGCACTTCAAGTAGGAGTATTACACGTTCTACCTGACTACATTATAAATCCAATTATTAAAAATACAGAAAAACTTAAAAATTTTGAGCAACAAAGCACAAAAAAAGTGAAATCCTCAATACGTAGTGATGCTCAGCAAAGGGACAAAGCCATAGAAATTAATAACAATGCAGCAAAATACTCAGCGCCTCTAATATTCTGAAAAAACAGTTCAATTCCATTATTAGAAAAGATTTTTCTTACAATCCATGGGTGGAGCACTGATATTTCTGCTGTTAATATCAATCACGGCATTGATGCTCGTATTTATTGCGGGTCCCTTGTTTTTATTGACATTGTACCTGATGGGGTCGTTGGTATTGATTTATTGCATCAGCCGGAGGAAATCCACGTTCATATGCTTGGCTGTATTACCGGCGGTAGTTACCATTTGCTCTCTGTTTTTATATAATACGCCGGAAAATCGTGCGACCGTACTATGCTTTTTGACGATATGGGCTATCCCCGTTGTAATAACCTGCCTATCCCGCAAAAGATTTCCGAACCCACATGCGGACGCTTACAAAGCAGC
>JAFQDN010000096.1 GCA_017415995.1 Akkermansia sp.
ATCCTGTCTGTGTTTCGCCTCCGGCTTCCTCCCCACCCCACATTACTGTGACGCAGTTGCCTTTGGCTGTTTGATTCCGCCCTGTCAGCGGCTCATTGGGGACTTCCACCCCAGTTACGTGTCATGCCTGACGTACATAAATGGCACAGGCGCGATTACACACGCGCCTGTGCTGTCAGTTGTTATTTCTCTCTACGTTAATCAGAAATCCAAACGGTAACCCAACACACCGTTCACGGAAGTTTGGTCCGAAAAGAACTCTGCGGAGCAATCCATAATGAGGGAACCACGGTCTTTGCCCAAGGGAATGTCAAAACCGATGCCCAGCTCCACACCGAACGCGCCCGGGTCCGAGCCGTGCACGGATACCGTCTCATTAATACCGGGAATCCCCACCTGGGCACTGCCCTCACGGCGGCCTGCAATGGCCTTGCCGAGAATGCGGGTTTCCATGATAGCGGGAGTATTGAGCACATTCTCCCCCACCACACCCTGCATGCGGGCGCCGAGGCCGAAGATGACGTTATCGGACTCCTGCTTACCGACGCGCAAGGCGGCATCGGAGCCGCGCTCGGTGTAGCCGTCCACACTGCTGTGGATGTAGGAGATATTGAACACCGGCTGCCACCAGGCACCTGCCACGGAGTCCTCACTGATGCGGTAGGTCTTGGCCACCTCATACATCACGCCGAAGCCCAATCCATCCGTCGAGCCGCGGGTCTCATAGCCACCACCCGGGAAGTTGACGCGGCGGTTCAGGCTCATGTCCGCAAAGCCGACGCTGCCGATAAGGGAGTGATTCCAGCAGCCCACATCCTTACGCACAAAGAGGGAAGCGTAGTAGGCATCCAAATCACCGGAGGCATTGCTGCCATAACCTTTGGAGCCAAAGCGCCCCGCCATACCGGTAAAGGCGGCACCCACCATCATATCCTCATCAGCCAACATGGCAACACCGGCCGTACCGCCGATACTGTTGAGGGTGTAGCCGGGGGTAGCGGTTTCACCGTCCTGATTGTGGTAATCAATCTCCGCAGCAGCCCACATGGTGTACTTGAGGGGGGATGCCACACCGGCTTTGGGATCCACCGGATGGCACGGTATGCCACCGTTCATGGAGGTCATACGGTTGCGGATGGAGTTCAGCTGGCGCCCCATCTGGTCACGCCAGGCAACATTCAGATTGGCAATGCCTGCACCCGCCATATTAGCGGCCAAGGAATCCGCACCGCGGCCGTTACCGGAAGCAATGTAAGCATCCAGCGCATTGAGGGCGGCGGATAAGTCCCTGTACTTGTCCGAGTTGGCCTGCGGGTCCAGCAAATCGAAGGCAAAGTCCGCCAACTCACCACCGGCGCGACCATTGGCGGTACGAGTGTGGCGCTCATAATAATGCGTGTTGGTGGTCTCCAAATTCAGCACCAAGCCCTCAGCCGTTTGGCTCAGTGTGGTCTTGTAACCGGAATCCAGGAAGCGAGCCATCGTTCCCTCGGAGAGGGTGTACGTGGTATCGCCCATATCTGTAGCGGCTACCAAGGTATAATCACCGGAGCCACGCACCAAACGCGCTACCTCCACATCCATGCTCTCACCACTGTAGGCACCGAGGGTCTGTGTGGTCACACTCGGCGCTGTTTGGCTGATTTCTGCCCCAAGCACCAAATTATCCGTCTTCAGCGTAGTAAAGTTGCCACCGCCATTCAATATCAGGCGTGCAGCCTCTACCGTACCGCCGTTCTCAACTGTTTTCTCTATCAACAGGTTGGCACTGCTTGTCAGCGTCCCGGCGTTGTTCAGCGTGCCTACGGATGAATCCGCGGAAAGTGCCAGTGTGGCCACATCCGCCAACTGCAAGCTACCTGCACCGTTCAGGCGTTCCAATACAGAGTCTCCGCTCTCCAAGCTCATAGCGCCCTGCAAGGCTACATCCGTTCCGTTCACAGCCTCGCTGAAGGTGATGTCGGCTCCCTCCGCCACGGTCAGTCCCGTACCGGTGGCCATGCTGCTCAGGGCTCGGTAGGTGCCTGTTCCGCCCAACGCCAAGTTGCCTTCTGCTACTGCCAAAGCGGGGCCGGCTGCCGTACCTTCCGCAGCGGTCAGCGTCAACAGGTACTCACCGCTTTTGCTCAGGGTTCCGGCACCGGCAAACTCGCCGCTTATGCTGCTCTCCGCCGTAGTTGTAAAGGTGTAGCTGTCTGCCACCGTTACCGTCCCGGCTTCCAGGGCCTCGCCCACCTGCACCGTGGTCGTTACCGTGCCCGACGGCACGCCGAAGCTCACGTTATCCCCCGCTGCAAACGGAGCAGCCTCGGGGGTGGCATTCTGCCACGGCATGTTCGTTGCTTCGGTGTTCCATACGTTGCTCGTTGCTTCACCGTTCCATGTCAAATCATCGGCCTGCACTGTGCATGCGCAAGCCACTACTACTCCTGCTATGTATCGCTGCAGGTTGCGTGAAAGTCGAGGTTTCATATGCTGTATCTGACCCTCTTCCACGCTTTTTCGTCTAATACTTGGTAGTTTTATTAGAGTGTATTCTGATATCCGGAATCCTCATCCGGCTTCCGGGGGCAATAAACCGCTACTTATCGCCCGGTTGCGTGTCTTGCCTGTCGTACCAAGCAAAACCGCTGCGCCTTTTCGGGAGCAACGGTCTTGTTTTTCAAATGCTGTGCTTATGCTCTTACTTGCGGCGGCGGCGTACTGCCAACCCGGCCAAAGCAAGCAAGGAAAGCGTTGCCGTTGCGGGCTCGGGGACAACTTCCGGAGCAGCCCCCAATGCAGCAGCAATGGTGCTGTTACTCTCATAATCTGTAGAAGTAAACACCTTAAATCCGGAAAGCATACCATCAAAGTTCTCACCACCGGATGTTGCATCACCGTTCGCAGAACCAATAGCAAACTCATTCACAGTAACAGCATTCATCGTTGCGTTATCTTGAACAGTGTAGTGCTGTCCATCTGTCGTTGTTGCCGTAAGGCGGAAGTTCTTGTTTGCTGTATTGTACTGCAAAGCAATCATGGTCCACTCACCCTTGGCAATAGAGAAGCCCTTAACCGTTTCTTTCACATTCTTCGTAACATAGAACAGGTCGTCATCTTTGACACCAAATTTGAACCCCGTTCCGCTCGCCCCCCAACCAACAAGCGTATTGTACTGGCTTGCATCGCTGGCAAGGTTAATCCATCCGGCGAAGGTGATAACACCGCTTGTTCCATTAAGTGCGTTCAGAACATCTTCATTTGTTCCGCCAATATATGCGCCATCAAGCGTATATACAGTCTGATTGTAACCATCGGCCTTTCCGACGGTGCCTACAGTTTCCATGCCGACGATTAATTCTTCCATGTCGGCAATCTCCGTCAGTGCGGCGGTTGCCACACCGGTCAGAGCAAAAAGAGCTATGAGCGTCTTCTTCATGTGTTATATGATGTGTTAATGATTAATGTTGATTGCCGGTCTGTCAGGGGTACCCATTCCCACGCGCGTCGGGATGCTGAGATACCTGTCAAACACAGCTCGCAATAAGTTTATCTCTTTTCAAATGAGATGTCCAGTCAAAAAAATGATAGTAATTGAATTTTTTCGAGTTACATCAATATAACTGTTACAATTTAAGAGTAAATTCAGCACATGTAATTACTCTAACCGTTTGAAAAACAGACACAATATAGCGCATCTCATTTGAAAAGAGATATACTGCGTCTGTTCGCTTAGGTCCGGGCATCTCAGCATCCCGATCGCGCGAGGGAATGAGCACCCCCGGCCAGGCAAACAGCTAACAACAAGCAACTAATACACAATCATGAAGAAGACACTTATAGCTCTTTTTGCAATGTCGGGGATAGCGTTCGGCTTAACAGCGACCGAAGTTGCATCAAGCATCACGCTTGATGGCACCCAATCGACAGATAGCCGCCTTGACATGAAGTACAACGACGGCGATGCCAATCAGACCATTATCACAAGCGTTGACAACGTAACGATATATGGCATTGACGGGTATGGGTTGAATACAGCTAATGCCTCACTCACCTTTGATATTGCAAACAAGTTAACGGCTACCGACGCCATAAAGTTGCCAACTGTCGTAGCCAGCTCCAACATCTACGTAAAAACGGCCATCACAGACGCAGAGCTCACGTCTCTGGAAACAATTGGGCAAGCCAGCCGTTGGATTGTTGAAGCAGACATCATCCACAGCATCGGAGCATATGTCACAAACAATCACTTAACACTTACCTTATCCGGGTTGAGCGGGTATGCAAACGGAGGTTTTATCTTTGATTGCAATGGCAAATACTATGCAGCCTCGGACGTTAGCTTCAGTGGCAATTATGCCACCGTCAGCGGCACGGCTACCGAGTTAGAATTAGCAGACGGAACCCTGTACACAACTCTCAAAATCACAGCTACAGAAGGGGCGTCAGTAAAAGGCATCGGTTATCTTGCAACAGCTACAGTCCCCGAGCCGACGACGGCAACGCTTTCCTTGCTTGCCTTGGCCGGGTTGGCCGCGCGGCGTCGACGCAAATAAGAACAAGTTAAAAGCTTAACGCGGAAGGCCGTTGTTCCGGAACCGGAGCAACGGTCTTTGGCATTAAGCATGCACAACAAAAGACAAATAAGGCGCCGAAACTTTAACTTGGACAAGCCTCTACCCTGCGGATTTTGAATGAGAACAACATAGAAAAGCCACTCAGGCTCCTCAAAGCAATGGGAGTAAAGAGCGGGCAAGAATCATACGAGCTGTAAATTCCGCACGTTTTACTTGTCATCCGCAAGGAGATGCGGTATAGTAAGGGCATGGATTTATCAGCATTCCGAGAAGAATACCTCAAAGACACCTTGCACCGCAAGGACTTGGCCGACACGCCGTTTGAGCAATTTGACCGCTGGTTTAAGCAAGCGATGGAGAGTGGCATACCGGAGCCGAATGCCATGAGCATAGCCACGGCAACCCCGGACGGGAAGCCCTCCCTCCGAACAGTACTGCTCAAGTACTATGACGCACGCGGTTATGTATTCTTCACCAATTACACAAGCCGTAAGGCAAAAGAATTGGAAGAAAATGCAGAAATCTGCATGATGCTCCCGTGGGTAACACTGGAGCGGCAGATTATTGTATACGGGCGAGCGGAAAAGATATCACGCATGGAAACCCTCAAGTACTTCATGACCCGCCCGAGAGAGAGCCAACTGGGCGCTTGGGTATCACACCAAAGCCAGGTAATCTCCACCCGCAAACTACTGATGATGAAGCTAGCGGAACTGAAGCGCAAGTTCTGCGAAGGCAAAGTTCCGCTTCCGGACTTTTGGGGAGGCTACAGAATAGTACCCCACCACATGGAGTTTTGGCAGGGAGGCCCCGGACGCGTGCACGACCGTTTCATGTACAGCCTGCGCGAGGACGGCACATGGGACATAGAGCGCCTGCAGCCCTGAGAAACCGCTGCGAGTACAAACGCACAGAAGCCGAACTTTGTGTGAGCAGAGCGTAAAATCCGCTGTATAAAAGCCATAAAGTGCTTGACAACAGGAGCACTTTCAGATAATCTTCCGCCCATGTTCGTAGACAACATTCGTATTTTTGCCAAAGCAGGCAAAGGAGGAAATGGATTGGCCAGTTTCCGTCGTGAGAAATTCGTACCCCGAGGCGGTCCCGATGGCGGCGACGGAGGCGATGGCGGTTCTGTCATTCTGGAGGTAAGCACAGGCACGAATGATCTGCGCAGTTACTTCTATGATCCCAAGTTGATTGCAACCGATGGAATGCCCGGAATGCACGCCCGCAAACATGGGCGCGACGGCAAAACCGTCATCGGTAAAGTCCCCCCGGGAACCATTGTTTACCGCAGTAACGCAGCCACCATGCAGGAAGCTACTTGGCTGGAACGCGAGGGCGACGGCATTGAGCTGGAGCAAATTGCCGACCTCACGGAACCGGGTGAGCGCTTTGTACTCTGCCAAGGCGGTAAAGGCGGACGCGGCAACTGGCACTTCCGCACCGCAACGGATCAAGCCCCCCTTAAGTTTGAATACGGTACCGAGGCGGAGAGTGGCGTCTTCTTTTTCGAGCTACGCCGAATAGCGGATGCGGGGCTCGTGGGCTACCCCAATGCCGGCAAGAGCACCCTGCTGGGAGCCATCTCCCGCGCTACCCCCAAAGTTGCCAGTTACCCCTTTACTACGCTGCAACCGATAGTCGGCGTGGTTGAGTTCGAGGATTTTTCACGCTGTGTAGTAGCAGATATTCCGGGCATCATCGAGGGCGCATCGGAGAACCGAGGACTCGGGCACGAATTCCTCCGCCATATCATGCGCTGCCAAGTGCTCCTCTTTGTGGTTGATATGACCGGCTTGGAACACGACCCCATCGAGGCCATCCAAACCTTGCGCAAGGAGATTAAACTTTACTCCGAGGAGCTGGCAGAAAGAGATTGGATTATCCTGGCTAACAAAATGGATGACCCCACCGCCACGGAAAATCTCGAAATGCTGCGCATGCGTTTCCCCAAAGTGGAAATACTGCCTATTTCCGCCGCCATGGGAGACGGCATACCGGCGCTCAAAGCGCGCCTTAAATCCATGCTGCAAAAATAATGCGCGTTGCAATACTTTCAGACATCCACGCCAACATAGAGGCCTTGCAGGCCGTGTTGGCGGATGCCCGAGCACACTCTGCGGAGCATTTTCTTTGCTTGGGAGACACCATCGGGTTCAACGGAGACCCCGCAGCCTGTATGGACACCGCCACCGGGCTTTTTGCGGCATGCGTGCGAGGTAACCATGAACAGGCATTGCTGCAGCGCGGGCTTTTCGGGGTGCCGCTCTACACCACCATGATGGACCGCACCGCCGCCATGCTCTCCGCGGAACATTTGGCCTACATTCGCCCCCTGCCCCTGCGAGCGGAATGGAACGGCATGACGCTTGTTCATGCCTCACCGGCACAACCGGAATCATGGCAGAGAATTGCCAATATACCCGCTGCGAGAACGGCATTTGCAGCGTTCTCCGGGCAACTCTGTTTCTTTGGGCACACCCACCGTGCCACCATATTTACCCGGCGTGAGGATGGCGTTATCTCCATCATCCCGGCTGTTTATGATGCGGATAACGCCTGCACCGTGGAGCTTGCGGACGCCTCACGTTACCTCATTAATCCCGGCTCCGTCGGGCAGCCACGCGATTTTGATTACCGTGCTTCCTACGCTCTGCTGGATACGGATGAACGCACCCTCATCCTCCGCCGCGTTGAATACGATGTAGAATCTGCCGCTGCGAAAATATCCCATACCGGGCTGCCGGATTCCTTTGCAACAGCACTGCGCAACGGAACATCTCCCACCGGAGATTGAAAATCCCGATTGATACTACGCCAAAAAAAGAGACGCCGAATCGGCGCCTCTTTTTTTGGTAATTACTGAACAAGGGTTAAAATTACTGAGCCGGCTGAGCTTCGGGAGCCGGGGTCTCGGCGGGAGCGGGAGTCTCGGCCGGAGCCGGGGTTTCCTCGGGTTGCTCCGTCACCTCAGGAGAGAGCATCTGAGATTGCAGCTCCTTGAAGTTGGCAAGCATAGCGGCAGGGTCAGCGAACTCGGTTTCAAGCTCCTTGATGGCCTCTGCACGCTCAGCCTCCGGCAGCATGGGCATGAGGGTATCCATCATGTAAGACTTGATAGCGAGCACATCCTCAACGGTCTGGGCTTTAAGTGCCAGCTGCTGCACTTTCTGCATGACAAGCATCATCTTCCAGCCGAGCAACTGATTCTTAACAGGCTCTGAGGCATTGGACATGGCTTCATCAATAATCTTGAAGCAGGCATCCACATCCTCACCGACCTCGCGCAGCTTGGTCATTACAGACTCCAGAAGTGCCATTTCCTCATCCGTAAAATCAGGAGCGGCAGGCTCTGCTGCTGCAGCAGCCTCGGCCTTCACCTTAGCGAGAACGGCCTCGGGGTCAGCAAATTCCTTCTCGATTTCAGCTTTAACGGACTCCTGCTCCTCTGCCGGGAACAAGGGAACGAACTTTTCAAGCAGATAAGCCTTAACGGCGAGTACATCCTCAGCAGACTGAGCCTTCTGGAGCATCTCCATGGACTTATACTGGAGGAGAGAGCCCTTCACCTCGTTAAGCAACTGCACATTGGCGGGCAAGGCGGTGGGAAGAGCGGCATCAATCACGGCAATCATGCCTTCGTAATCCCCCTCTTCAACAGCTCGGAGTTTCTGCTTGATTTCATCGAGCTGAGCCTCAGCCTTAACCTCATCCTGAATGCCGGTAGCATTCTCGGTATCAGCCTCGGCAATACGGGAGCGCAAGCTCTTGCGGGCATCCGCAAAGTCGTCACCCATTCCCTTATACACCGTCATAAGGGCTTTAGCTTTCTCCACCCCTTGCAGGGATTGAGCCGCGACGAGGGTCTTCACATTGGCATAAGCGGCATCCAAAGAGGCCGTAGCGGTCTGCATATCAGCACCACCCACAAAACCACCGGCAATCTCACCGGCAGGAGTCATCACCATGATGGTGGGGAAGCCATCCACACCGTACTGCTCACACAGAGCGGCGTTCTTGGCGTACTGCTCAGGGCCGCCGACGATGGATTTGTCCTGAGGAACATCAATCTCGACCAGCACGAACTTATCAGCGGCAAACTTCTCAAACTCAGGAGTGGATAACACATCCTTTTTGAGTTTGATGCACCACCCGCACCAATCGGAGCCGGTAAAATCCACGAGCACAGCCTTATTTTCAGCTGCGGCCTTGGTTTTGGCAGCTTCCAGATCAGTCATCCACTCAGCTGCTGCAAATGCCGGCGCAACAATGGCAGCCAGCCCTGTTATGTACAAAGCGTTCTTGAACATGCGCACATTATGCGCTTGCAAAATTGCTTTGGCAAGTACAAATTGACGGCATGACATAAACTCAAGCAGTTTTGCGTTATTTTGAACCCGCACATGCGGGTGGCATTGCTCTGCCACGAGGCGTATGAACGTATTGCCTCAAAAAAAACAGTCACCGAAAAGTGGATGCCTCAAAATTGCGGTCACCGAAATTTTAGCGGATAATTGACTAAAAAACAAGGCAAATCCACCATTTTTCTGCCCCAAAATGACAGCGAGCGTAGCGAGTC
>JAFQDN010000097.1 GCA_017415995.1 Akkermansia sp.
GTCGGGATTTCCCCTCGAACTTCCTTTTCCACGGTTCGTTACCTCCTCGCAGTTGTTCTTCAGGTCTGGGATTCCGCATCATCGCGGCTCCGCGCGGACTTTCACCGCAGTGCGCATATCGCGTCGGTCGTACAAAAAGCCCCGGTACGCAGCAAGGTACCGGGGTGGTATATGGGAATGGTCAAATGCTTACTTAATGCCTCCGATGAGGAGTTCCGCATTGTTCTGTGTGCGTTTGATGTTGCGCAGCAGGGTTTCCAACGCTTCCCAGCCGGGCAGGGCTGCCAGTTGGCGGCGCAGCTGTTGGATGCGGGTAAACTCATCCGGGTGGTAAAGTCGGTCGTCATTTCTTGTACCGCTTTGCGGAATGGAGATGGCGGGGTAAATGCGGCGCTCGGAAAGCTCGCGATCCAAGCGGATTTCCATATTGCCGGTACCCTTGAACTCCTCGAAGATGATTTCGTCCATTCGGGATTCCGTATCGACCAAGCAGGTGGCAATGATGGTGAGGCTGCCGCCTTCTTCCACATTACGTGCTGCCCCGAAGAACTTGCGCGGTTTTTCCAGTGCGTTGGAGCCTAAGCCGCCGGACATGATGCGCCCTCCGACCTGGTTGGCGTTATAGCCGCGGGAGAGGCGGGTAAGGGAATCAAGCATGATGACAACATCCTTCCCTTGTTCCACCAAACGGCGGGCGCGCTCCAGCACCATATCGCTGAGCTGGGCGTGGCGTTTGGAGGTCTCGTCGAATGTGGATGCGTACACCGGGGCATCTACGGTTTCCTCAAAGTCTGTTACTTCTTCAGGGCGCTCGTCGAGCAGCAGTATCAGCAGCTCCGCCTCCGGGTAATTAGCTCGGATGGAGCGGGCTATGCTCTTGAGCAAGACTGTTTTACCGCCGCGCGGAGGTGCTACGATAAGGGCTCTCTGTCCCATGCCTAAGGGGGTGATGAGATCCAGCACGCGCATGGCAGGTATTTTAAGACTGCCGTTCTCCAGCATCAGGCGTTGGCGGGGGAAGAGCGGGGTGAGGTTGTCAAACTCCTTATATTGGGTGAACTTTTTAGCCGGTACGCCTTCAATTTCCAGAATATCCGTGGCGCGCAGGTTGCGATTGGCCTTTGTGCTTTGTTCCTGAGTAAGTTTGACCTTGATTTTGTTACCCGGGCGCAGGCCGTAGCGGCGTACCTGTTCCGGCAGTACCAACACGTCATCAGCGCAATGGCGGAAGCTGCGCTTTTCGTCGCGCAAAAGAATGCTTCCGTCATGCTTAACATCAATAATACCGGTGGTGTATACCTGGTTGCCGATTTTTGCGTATGCGCGTGCCAGCTCCAGTACGATTTGCGGGCGTGTCATCCCGGCTGTCCCTTTCTTGAGGGTGCCTGCCGCCAGCTTTTGCAGCTCATTGAGTGGCATTTGGCGCAGCTCATTAAGGTCTATTTGTGTGGAGCGGGCATGTACAACCTCAGCGGCTTTTGCCAGTTCGGAATTGAAAAAGTACTGTACTTGGTCACGCAGTATTGCTTTGCTGCCCTCATTCCAGAACACCGTGGCGGAACGCTCGATTTTCTCTTGCAGCGGCATTTGTGCGGCTATCATGGCTTCTGCCTCCTCGCGGCTGAATCCATCGCGCTCCATCATGCGCTTTATCTGCGTTTCCGGGGTAACTGCTGCCAAACATACTCTGTCCGCTGCAAACTCTGCCGGACTTTCAAAATAAAGCGGTATGTCAACCAAGAATGTATGCACGAGCTCACTGCGACGCGCCTGTACTTGGGCTTCCAAGCACATCTGGGCAATCTTTGGGTGTACGATTTCGTCCAGCTTGCGGCGCCCTTCCGGATTATTGCGCACAATGTCACGCAACATGTCCTTATTGACATTTCCTTCCGGCGTCAGTGCGTCCTGTCCGAAAGCCGCTACGAGGTCGCGCGAGAGCTTTCCGCTCTGTTGCAGTTCCTCCACTGCCTTGTCACAGTCAAAGAGTTCCACTCCCTTGCCGCCGATTTCCGTAAGCATTTCAACAACCGTAGACTTTCCGGATGCAATGCCTCCTGTTACAACAATTACCTTCACGGCGGGCATTCTAGCAGCTTTGGTATGCCTTTTCAAGCTCAAAGCGTGTGTGCATGGTTTTTTTTTGTGCTCTGTTAAAGTTTATGGTTAATGCCGCTATTGGCTCCGGACAATAAATCGGAGTTCTGCGGGGGGCGGGTAGGATAACTTGCGAGCATAAGCAAGCCGAATTAAGTATGATGCCGTTCGGGTTCTGTAAGCCGGATTCTGTCCACCCTTGCGGGCTGTGTGACCATTTTTCTCGCGCTCCGTAGCCGGGGCGTGCCCTGCGTTTATAGCAGGGTGCAACTATAACCCGGGGATTCTGAGCGGGCAGGCTACCCTTCCCCTGTTTGTCTTGCATCGCGCGGGGTTTTCCGTGCCTCCGTCGTTACCTTCGGAGCGGTGGGCTCTTACCCCACCTTTTCACCCTTACCCTTGCGGGCGGTTTGTTTTCTGTGGCACTTTCCGGCCACCCGGCATTGGCTCCGGGTGTCTCCCTCTTTCAAAGGACACGCTGCCTTGTGATGTCCGGACTTTCCTCTACTCACTTGCGTGCGCAGCGGCCACCCGAACCCGAACGGCGCGCTCACTCTACACCATTGTTTGTCTATTTGCAAGCCTAAATTGTGCTTCGCTATGCCTTTCGGGCTTGCAAAATGCGCTGATATAAGGTAGAGTATGTTCCGCATGAGTAAAAAACGCGTCGTCATTCTCGGCTCTACAGGCAGCATCGGTACCAGTGCTCTCAAGGTTGCTCGCGATATTCCGGACCGCATGGAAGTGGTTGGTCTCGCTGCTCATAGCAGTGTGGAAACGCTGGCTGCTCAGGTGCTTGAGTTCGGGGTGCGCGATGTTTGTATTTTTGATGAATCCAAAGCTGCTGAGTTGCGTTCCTTAGTGCCGGCGGGTACTCGTATTCTCTGTGGGTTAGAGGGCTTGTGTGAGCTCGCCACCCTACAGCAGGCGGATATGGTGTTGGTTTCCATTATCGGTACCGCGGGCCTTAAACCCACTTTACAGGCTATTGAGGCCGGTAAAGACTTGGCCATTGCCTCCAAGGAAATCCTTGTGATGGCCGGCGAGGTGGTCATGTCTCGCGCTGCTGCCAAGGGCATCAACGTCTTACCCGTGGATAGCGAGCATAACGCTATTTTTCAGTGCCTGCAAGGCCACCGTGGCGGGGCGGATCAAGTCAGTCGCCTGATTCTCACCGCCAGCGGCGGCCCCTTCCGTACTACGCCTCGTGAGCAATTGACCAATGTTACTCTGGAGCAAGCTCTCAAGCACCCCACCTGGAAAATGGGTCGCAAAATTACCATCGACTCTGCCACGCTTTTCAATAAAGGCTTGGAAATGATTGAGGCACGTTGGCTTTTCGGTATCCCCATGGAGAGGGTGGATGTCATTGTGCATCCGCAAAGTATTGTCCATTCTCTTGTGGAATATACGGATGGTTCCATCTTGGCTCAGCTCAGCTCCAGTGATATGTGCTTCCCCATTCAGTATGCCGTGACTTGGCCGGATCGTACGCTCAATTCTCTCAAACGCCTTAATCTGGCAGAGATTGCCTCCCTCCGCTTCGAAGCTCCTCGCTGGGATGATTTCCCCGCTTTACGTTTAGCCCGTACCGCCGGCCTTACCGGTGGCACCATGCCCGCTATGTACAATGCTGCCAACGAGGTCGCCGTTCAGGCTTTTGTGGATGGCAAACTCTCCTTCCCCGGTATCTGGCAGACTGTTGAGCAGACCCTGGCCAACCTTTCTCCACGCCCCTACAACGGCTCGCTCGATATCATCCTTGAGGACGATGCCCTCGCCCGTGCCGAAGCTGCCCGCATCATCTCCCGCTGAGGCGCCCCCCCCATTTGCTCCCGATAGGTAATTCTCCTCGTTTCCCGATTCTCCGGGTGACGCGAATAATGCTGTGCTTGCCGTTCTTCCTGCTTGACTTCCCGCTCAAAATATGTTATAGCCGTGCATTATCTTCCGTTGTTTCGCGCATTTTAAATTTTCTCACCTCTTTCTGTCATGGATTTAAACGTTACTGCTATCACCGTTACGGTTACCAATCTCAATGATTCCGGTGCCGGCTCCCTTCGCCAAGCCCTCATCGATGCCCAAAGCTCTACCGGGCAGGTTCAAGTCATCTTCGAGCCATCCCTCGCCGGTGTCATTACCCTCAACTCCAACCTCTCTATTCCTGCCAGCGCGACTGTTACTCTCCCCGATGGTGTGTCCATCAATCAGCAGGGGTATAATATAAGCGTCTATGGAAGACTGAAAGCGGAGTACGAGGAAGTAGCAGATGCGTTTGTTTCCACGTCCTCTTATCGCTATATTTTTGTAGAAAACGGGGGCGTAGTTGAACTGAAAAACGCCAACATTAATTTTAGTGGTTCTAACAGTCAAGTCTACGTGAGGAGTGGAGGCAGCTTCAGCATGACCGGAGGGAGTATGTATGCGCAAAACAACGGTGCGTATATAGCGTCCGGAGGCAGCATGAGCCTGAGCGGGGTGGAGGTAAAGAATAAGATAGAGAACTATGGTTCATTGATGTTGGAGGGA
>JAFQDN010000098.1 GCA_017415995.1 Akkermansia sp.
AGAGTATTGCTTAAATTATACCGTAATTTACAGAAAAATAGAGAAATATGATAAAATTGCAAAAAAACGCATTTCATAGTTGACTAAGTTAGATCACCCGCTGACGCGGGTTCTGATTTAGGCTCGCTGGCGCTCGCAAACTCCCCTCCAACTTCTGATTTCTCGCTCAACGCAAACTGTGGCATCAACCATAAACTTTAACAGAGCCTTTGCAAAATTCGGATTGTTGAAAGGGAGATTAATCCCTGATAGGTGGGGTAATCGGTGTGGCGGGAGATGTGGGGGTGGGTTCCGCCTTGGGGAATTTGATGACGTGTTCGCCGGGTTTGGCCATGCCTTTATCACGCGCCATCACCTCGTTGAACTCGGGGTCATTTTCCAAGGCGTTGCAGATTTGTTGCGCGCGTTTTTCTTCTTTTCTGGCGGCGCTGAGCTCTTTGAGTTTTTGGTCACGCTCTTGCTCCAAGGTACGGAGGTTGAGCATGGGTAGCAGGACGAGGGTGAGCCCTACAAATGCTACAAAACACAGGAATACCAAGCCTGAGACGAACAGAATGCCGCGAATACCGGCGGAACGCGTTGTTCTGCGGGTTTCTCGTTCCTCCAAACTGAGGTAGTTACGGCGCCTGAACCAGGGAAAGTGCATATGCTCGGGTGGTGGGTGCCGGGTCAGGATGATTGCCGCTCTGCAAAGGGCACAAAACGGCCACGGCGCGCCAGCACAATGATGTGCATGCGCTGTTGCTTGCCTTTGGCTGAGGCGGGTACCGGCGTGGTGCTTACCTCAAATCCGGCGCGCATGAGGGTGGACTCCAGGCGCTTGTCTTTTTTAGCGATGCTAATGGCCAGCAGACTCCCGCCTTTGAGGGCGTTGAAGTAGGCCTGGGCGTCCCCTAAACTCAGCTCACAACGGGCATGCACATGGCGCAGCAGGATGGCATGCAGGGAGCCGGTGCGCTTGCGGCACAAATCCGCAGCGTGTGCTACCTCGGCGCTCACCCGGCTGTCTTGCCAAAGTTTGCTGTTCTCGCCATGGGTGCGGTTCCACTCCAGAATAGCCTGTACGGGCTCTGCCACTATGAACTTTGCTTTTTCGCGCGGCAGGCATTCCATGGCTTTTGCCAAGCCATAGCCCAAGCCAATACCGGCAATCATGATTTGCGGTTGCGAGGCGCGCGTGATGGGGGAGGTGGCAATCTCAGCCATGGATTGCTCACTTCCGTATGTGAATGATGAGGCACAGGGCATGCCGTCCAGCTGCAGGGTGAGCTCATTATCACGCTCCCACAGCTCCCACAGGCTGCCGTCCTCCATGCGTTGCTCGCCTAATTTGTTGAGTGGCTTCATGCCCTTACTATACAGCAGCTCATATTCTTTTGCAAGTGTGTATTGTGTGCTTTCTTCTTATTTTTGCGCCTGTTATGATGAAGAATGCTCAAAAGGTACGGAAAAAACTCTAAATTGAGAGGGTCAAATTCGTTTTAGGCTTGACTTAACTCAAACTATCGGTTACTTTGGATGCACAAACCATGAAAGACCGACGAATAGTAATCACTGGTATGGGCGCTGTATCCCCTCTCGGCAATACGGCCGCAGAGACGTGGGCAGCCATGAAAGAAGGCCGCTCCGGTATTTCCACTATCGAGAGCATTGATACCTCCGCTTTCCCGGTGCATATAGCCGGCGAGGTGAGAAATTTTGATCCGACTCCTTACTTTAAGAAAGACCCGAAGGCAGTGCGCCGATGCGACCGCTTTGAGCAGTTGGCTATGGGTGCAGCCGTAATGGCTATGGAGGATGCCGGTTTGGATCCTGAAAAGGTAAACAAAGACCGCGTGGGCGTGATGATTGGCTCCGGCATCGGTGGCTTGGGGATTCACAGCACCAACTGTGAGATTTTGGTC
This sequence comes from Akkermansia sp., assembly GCA_017415995.1. GTDB lineage: Bacteria > Verrucomicrobiota > Verrucomicrobiia > Verrucomicrobiales > Akkermansiaceae > Akkermansia. The sequence goes on from JAFQDN010000098.1 coordinate 1,905, forward strand.
ACCAGCGGTCCGCGCCGTGTTTCCCCCTTCTGCATCCCCTACATGATTACCAACATGGCTTCCGGTATGTTGAGTATGGAGTACGGTTTCGGTGGCCCCAATATGAGCATTTCCACCGCATGCGCTACCTCCAACCACTCCATCGGTGAGGCTTGGCGCATCATGAAGTTCGGTGATGCCGACGTCATGATTTGCGGCGGTGCAGAGGCTACCGTGTTGCCCATCGGCATTACCGGCTTTGCCAACATGAAGGCACTTTCCACCCGTAATGACGACCCCGCCACGGCTTCTCGCCCGTATGATGTTGACCGCGATGGCTTTGTGATGAGTGAAGGTGCCGGTGTCATGGTATTGGAGACGCTGGAGCATGCACAGGCTCGCGGTGCACGCATTTTGGCAGAGCTTGTGGGCTATGGCCTGAGTGCAGATGCATACCACCTTACTTCCCCCATGCCCGAGGGTGAGGGCGCCAGCCGCTGCATGCAGATGGCTCTGGACCACGCCGGGCTCAAGCCGGAGGATGTCAACTACATCAACACGCACGGTACTTCCACCTCACTGGGTGATATTTGTGAGACGAAAGCCATCAAGCGCACCTTCGGTGACTACGCCAAGAACGGTTTGGTGGTAAGCTCCACCAAGTCCATGACGGGTCACTTGCTGGGTGCTGCCGGCGGTATTGAGCTGTTGGCATGCGTCATGGCTATTCAGGACAACTTTGTGCCGCCCACCATCAACGTGTTCAACCAAGATCCCGAGTGCGACTTGGATGTGTGCCCCAACGTGGGCCGCGAGATGAAGGTTGACGTTGCGCTGAGCAATTCCTTCGGTTTCGGTGGTCACAATGCCTCCCTTATTGTGAAGCGTTTTGTGGACTGATTTCCGCAGGCGTTTCCGTAAGGAATAATCAATTTATGGCGCGGCGGTAGGGGCTATTCCCCACCGTCGCGTTCTTGTCACAAAAAGGAAATCGGCAGAATGCGAGCTCTTATTATCAGGATATTCCGTTTTTCGCGAACCGAGACGGCTACGCACCGCAAATTGGACCGCGGGGACGTGCTGTGGTTGCGCTGGGTGTTGCTCAGCCTTTGCGTGCTGATTGCGCAAACCGTTTTGTTGGCTACCGGGTGTTTTGAGCAGCTGAATACGGCGCATACCGCCATGCTGCAAGGGGCGCCGTTCCACTTGAGTGCGGATGGCGCTGCGCAGGGAGATGTGCTCAGCCCGGCAATCGGCTTTGCATGCAGCATCGGCCTTACTTTGTATTGGGCAGCGGTTCAGATGTACCAAAAGAGCTTCGGCAGCCGCTGCCTGCTCACGGCACTTGCGCTGGTGGCTGTGGCATTGCCCGGTATGCTCAGTGTGCTGTGGGACCGCGTTTTGTACGTGGTACCCCTGTTGTTTTGCGTATCCGCTGTTTGGTTGGCAGTGGTGTGCATTCCCTTTTTCCGCATTCCACGCTCATGAAAGCGCAAGATTACCCCGCCCCGGTACTGGAGCTCATAACACGCCTCAAGCGCATGCCCGGGGTGGGCAGCCGTGGTGCGGAGCGTTTTGCTCTTTGGTTCCTCCAACACGGCCGGACGGATGCCCGCGCCTTGGCCGCGGCTCTGCAAACGGCTGCCGATGTTGTCTCCGCTTGCCCGGAATGCGGCTTTTTTGCGCAGGAAGGTAAGCTTTGCACCGCTTGCGATGACCCCACGCGCGATTCCTCACTCCTTTGTGTGGTAGAGCAACCTACCGATGTGCTCCCCATAGAGCGCAGCGGTTCTTTCCGCGGGCTTTACCACTGCCTTGGCGGCAAGATTTCCCCCTTGGATGGCGTTATGCCGGAGGATTTGAGCGTGCAGCACCTGCTGGAGAGAGTGCACCAACACCCTGGGTGTGAGGTTATTCTGGCCGTCGGAAGTGACGTGGACGGTGAGGCTACCGCTCTTTATTTGGCAGAGCTGCTAGGCCGTGAAAACTGCCGTATCTCTCGCATTGCTCAGGGAATTCCGGCCGGTGCCGGCCTTGGCCATGCAGATGCCGTTACCCTCATGCGTGCTCTTGACGGCAGAAGAAGCCTCGGAAGTTGAGCCTTCCCCGTAGGTGCTCGCATTCCGTAAAAAAATGTGAAAAAAGTTTCGCGGAAGGCACGGCCGGATGTCTTAACATTAGTGACAAAACAAGAATATGCCGGATTCGAGCAAGCCACAGAGCACCGGGAATGAGGCGCGGGAGCAATGCCGCCTGTGCCTCCGTGCGCTCATGCACCGCTTACTGGCATATGCTCGTTTGCAAGCGGATGCCGACACGGATGTAGAGGTGTTGCTCAGCGGTGTGATAGAGCGTGTGGTGCAAGCTGCTGCGCAGGGAAGGGTGCCTGTGCAGGAGGAGGATTTACTGCGCTATTGCTTCAGCTCCATTCGCCATGAGGCTATGCGCCAACGTCAGCGCAATGTTAACCGCCGCATGGCGGAAAGCCTCTACGGTGGGCAGGACGGTGTTGCCCCGACAGAACATCACCCGCGCATGGAAAATGCGGATGCTCAGCTGCGTGCCAAGCTGTTGCGCAATGCCGTGCGCCAACTCCCTCCGGAGCAGGCCGAGCTCATCTTGCTGCACATTTGGCAGGAAATCAGCATTGCTGAGATTGCCCGCCGATGCTCCACCCCGGAATCCACCATCCGCAGCCGCTACACCGCCGCCCTGCGGGCCGTAAAGTTAAACCTCAACCATTCTGATATTTGCTGACCGCCATGCAACACGCAGACCCGGAACTTAATGAACTAGAGCAGCAGCTGCGCAGGCTGGCTGAGGCGGACCGTGCCCATGCTGACGACGCTGCCATGCTGGCTCGCCTGCTCACTAAGGTGGATGCCGAATGCACCCGCCGTACGGTGCGCAAACCATGGTACCGCCGCTATTTGCGGAGCAGTGTTGCCGTGGCTGCTTTGTTACTGCTGGCCCTGCCGGCCGGATTGTATTTTTACGGTGAACCGGAGATACAGAAAAGCCGCAGTGTTCCCCAAGTCAAATCCGCTGAGCCATCACCTGCCCCGCAGCCTTGCCTTGTTGTGCTCAATGAGCAGCCTGCTCCCGCCATGCCGGAACTTATCCCGGTGCCGGACTCCCTTGCCGTTACCTCTCCGCAGCCACAACATGATGAGTGCGCACTGAATACCCAAGACGTGCCGGATGTTATCCCCTCTGCCGTTGCCGTGTACGGTGCCGGCTCTGAGGATGTTGATTGCTGTGCGAATTGTGATGCGGAAGCCGAGGCGGAAGATGTTCCTGCGGATGCTGTTTGCTCTGCTGTGGTAACCCACTCCTCCTGCCGCGCTGTAGGCGGAACCCCACCCCAAATGCTTACCACCAAGCGCAAAAAAGCCGCTCGCGGCACACGCCCTAACTCCTCCTGCGGCTCTCTCCTTCGCTCCGAGCTGCAATCCATCCGCTCCCTCCTCCTCAATTTGCTTTCGGATTTGTGATTTAAGGCTTATTAGCCTTCTGCTGTCTCTATCCCCAAGCTGCGCTGTTCTGTGCCAACCATTCTACACGCTGCCTTCGCAAGCCTCAACAAATGTGTAAAAAGAAATTGACATCGGGTAGGATGCATGATATAAGAGCCATGTATTCCGTGTTAGGGTATTAAGAGGAAATATTAAGTAAGTTGCATCCGGTATTGAAGGTCGTACATCATTGTAATTCATATTATGCCCAATCTTTCACAGGTTCAAAAAGAAGTTTCAGACTTCATCAGGGAAAAAATATGCAATAATGGTGTATACCAAGGAGAGGTCGAAGCCGTTGCCTCCCATTTTCTTCAAAATGTTGCCGGAGACATAGCTTTACTCGATAGAAATACACAAAAAACATTGTTGCTTTATTTGAGTGGAAAGTACGATAACGTAAATGGCATATACCTTGGTGAAGATACAGAAGAATTGCCGACACTGGAGATAGGGGATTTATTTGATTCTTTGCCATACCCTCCTCCAAATAAATGGGATTTCACATTCATTGACTTGTTTGCCGGAATCGGTGGTTTCAGGCAGGCTTTCCAAGATGCAGGTGGCAAATGCGTGTTCAGTTCAGAATGGAATAAGTATGCGCAAAAAACATATACCGCGAATTATGGGGAGGTTCCGTATGGTGATATTCGTGCCATCCCGAAAGAACAAATACCCGCGCATGATGTACTTTGTGCCGGATTTCCCTGTCAACCATTCTCTCTTGCCGGAGTGTCCAAAAAGAATTCATTAGGACGGAAACATGGTTTTGAAGATGAAACACAAGGTACTTTGTTTTTTGAAATTAAAGAAATATTGAGATTAAAACGCCCTAAAGCGTTTATGTTGGAAAACGTTAAAAATTTATTATCGCATGACAAGGGGAGAACTTTTGAGGTAATCCGAAGGGCCCTTGTTGAAGACTTAGGGTATGTAATAAGTTATAAAATAGTTAATGGTGCTGCATGGGTTCCTCAGCATCGAGAGCGCATATATATACTAGGGTTCGATCCCCAACAAATTGACATTAAGCAGGAGGACATCGTTGTTCCTGACAAACCGACTGAAGGATACAAATATCCGAAACTTTCAACTATCATCAAAGAAAAGGTCGATGGGTACACATTAGGTCCGGGTACATGGGCAACTCTGGAACGTCATAAAGCCCATCATGAAAAAGCGGGTAATGGTTTCGGTTATGGCCTTTTAACTTGGCCATTGAAAGATGATTCTGTCACGCGTACCATATCTGCCCGGTATCACAAGGATGGTGCTGAAATCTTGGTTGAACAAAAAGGTAATCGTCCCAGAAAATTAACCGTCAATGAAGCTATGCAATTGCAAGGTTTTAACCCTGATAAGTTTATATTTCCGGTATCAGCAACGCAAGCCTATACGCAAATCGGTAATAGTGTGGTGGTTCCTGCAATAGCGGCTTCCGCAAAAATAGTGGCAAATATTATAAAAATGAAATCTCTATGAATTGGAATCAAGGTCGTCTTTCTGACTATTTTAAAGGAATTTGTGTTAAGAGACTTTCTGCTACGGAAAGTGATCCTAATACATCTCATGGACATGAATTTCAAGGAGTACGTTCGTTTGTTGAATTGTTCGGAAAACCCGAAGGAGGATATAAAATTACAATTCCTACAAGATTCCTTTATTTGGATGATGAGGCTCATTTTGCGGCAAATGGGGAACTTACATTCTACGATAGCCGCTGGAATAATCCTAACAGAGCGGCAGAATACAGGCTTTATTACACGTCAAACCGGGTCACGGAATCGATGTATACTGATGATTGCTTGTTAATAGCCAAGGATAATAATAATGAGGCTATCGTTATAGTTGCAAAAGCAGAAAGCAGTATACTTTCAGACATACTATGGTTATTCGGACTTAACCAAGAGATCAAAACCGGGAAATTCAGATTCATTCACTCAGAAGAATTAGATATCAGACCTATTCCTGCGTGTGCAATTTGGATTCTTGAGACGCTGGGCATAAAATGTGAAACAAAAGAGGATTATCTTATTGAAATGCAAGAACGATTCGGATTTTGCTTTCCGGATACAGCAACATTTTCTGCTTTTGCGAGAAGTAAGAGCAATTATAAGCATGCCATGGATGCCTCAGCGGATGAAGTCCTCTTCGATTGGTATAACACAGAGGATTATTTGTTCAGAATTTTTGAAGAATCGTTGCTTGCAGAACGTATAGAGCGCGGTTTTACACCTGATAGTTTTGTTAGTTATGCATTATCTGTATTGAATCGCCGAAAATCCAGAGCCGGGCAAAGTTTGGAAAATCACATTGCTCAGGTTTTTATTGATAATAAATTGATTTTCAGTCGTACTCCTATAACGGAAGCAAAATCCAAACCGGATTTTCTTTTTCCTAGTATTAAGTATTACTTGGATGTAGATTTCCCGGAAGAGTTACTTCATATGTTGGGAGTAAAGACAACATGCAAAGATAGGTGGAGACAGGTATTGGTGGAAGCAAAGCGAGTTTCCAATAAACACCTGTTAACTATGCAGGGAGCTATTTCCGTAAATCAGACGAAAGAAATGCAAATGCATAATCTTCAATTAGTAGTCCCTAAAATGATTCATAGTTCCTATACTCATGAACAACAAGAATGGTTATGGAGTGTTGATGATTTTCTCGTTGAGCTTAAAAATAGCCAAGCAAAGATTATAACCTAAACAGCTCAGAAATCACCGGGTAAAGTCGGGGTGTAGCATGGGATGACGAGAGGCGGAAAGGGGCGGAATTCCGGAGCCGGAGAAATGTAAATAGGTGTTGACTGTAGGGCGCGGGGAGGGTAGAATATGTGCAGCATGAATGAGACAGCAAATTATAAGGTAGCAGATGTAACACTGGCAGAGTGGGGGCGCAAGGAGATAGAGGTGTCCGAGTATGAGATGCCGGGATTGATGGCGTGCCGTGAGAAGTACGGACCGCAGCAGCCATTGGCAGGAGTGCGTGTGACGGGCTCGCTGCACATGACGATACAGACGGCAGTGTTAATAGAGACCTTGGTGGCACTGGGCGCGGAGGTACGCTGGGCATCCTGCAACATATTCTCCACACAGGATCATGCAGCAGCGGCTATTGCAACGGCCGGGGTGCCGGTATTTGCCTGGAAGGGTGAAACGCTGGAGGAATACTGGGAGTGCACGTGGAAGGCGCTGAGCCATGCAGATGGCCAAGGGCCGCAGTTGATAGTGGATGACGGAGGAGATGCCACGCTGTTGTTGCATAAGGGGTATGAGATGGAGAACGGTGATGACTGGGTGAATACCCCATCCGGCAGCGAGGAGGAGGGCGTGATAAAGGCTCTGCTCAAACGCATAGCAGAGGAGCAGCCGGGCGTGTTCCACCGTTGGATGCCGGAGATAATGGGTGTGTCGGAGGAGACTACCACCGGCGTGCACCGCTTGTACCAGATGGCGCGTGAGGGGCGATTGTTGTTCCCGGCTATCAATGTGAATGATTCTGTAACCAAGAGCAAGTTTGATAACCTGTACGGTTGCCGAGAGAGTTTGACGGACGGCATTAAGCGCGCAACGGATGTGATGATTGCGGGTAAGGTGGCCGTTATTTGTGGCTACGGAGATGTAGGAAAGGGCTGTGCGCAAGCATTGCGAGGGCTCGGAGCGCAGGTGATTGTGACGGAGATAGACCCCATATGTGCCTTGCAGGCCGCCATGGAGGGCTACCGAGTGCTGACGGTGGAAGATACTCTCGGGCAGGCGGATATTTATGTGACGACCACGGGTAACTGCGATATTATAACCCTGGAGCACATGGAAAAGATGAAGGACCAAGCGATTGTGTGCAACATCGGCCATTTTGATAATGAGATTCAGGTGGCACGTTTGCAGGCGCGTGAGGGTATTGTGCGCACGAATATCAAACCGCAGGTGGATAAGTACAGCTTCCCGGATGGGCATAGCTTGTACTTGCTGGCGGAGGGGCGTTTGGTGAACTTGGGCTGTGCTACGGGGCACGCCTCATTCGTGATGAGTAACAGCTTTACCAACCAAGTGCTGGCCCAGATTGCGTTGTGGCAGGACCGCGGCACCCGTGCCAATACGGTGGAGGTGTTGCCCAAGGTGCTGGATGAAGAGGTAGCTCGCTTGCATCTTAGTAAGCTGGGTGTTCACCTTACCACGCTTTCTCAGAAGCAGGCCGACTACATCGGCGTGAAGGTGGAAGGCCCCTACAAGACGGAGGCGTACAGATACTGATTTCCTCCGCCGGTGAGGCGCGGAGTTCGGCACCCTCCGGGTGCAGGAAGCAGAAAAGCTTGCAAGGCACGCGGAATTCATACCCCGCGTGCCTTGTCTATTAAAATCAGTTGTTGCGGAACATTTTTTCCACGTATTTGGCAATCATGTCCACCTCAATATCCACCACAGTACCGGGGGAGTAGGTGTGCATGATGGTGCGCTGCCACGTGTGCGGCGTAATCCAGAACTCCAGCTCGGCAGAATCCGCATGAACGGCGGCAATGGTCAGGGAGATGCCGTCAATGCAAATGCTTCCTTTATCAATGGTATAGCGGAGGTATTCCTGCGGAATGCGGATGCGCACCATGTGGTCTTGGCCGGTGGGGGTAACGGAGACGACGCTGCCCGTTGTATCCACGTGTCCCATGACGAGGTGGCCACCGAAGCGCCCGTTGGAGCTCATGGCACGCTCCAAGTTGCAGACGGAGCCCGGGAAGAGTGTGCCCAGTGAGGTAACGCGCATGGTTTGCGTCAGGAGGTCGAATTCCACTCGCGTGCCCTCAATACGGTCTACTGTCAGGCAGCAGCCGTTCACTGCTACGGAGTCTCCGAGGGAAAGCTCGGCAGCAAAGGGAATTTCAATGGCGTAGCGAGCGCCTTTTTCGACGGGCGTGCGCTCCAGCACGCGCCCGGTGCATTCTACTATTCCTGTGAACATGAGAGATGGTGTCAGGTGCGGTGTGAAAGTGAGTACGCGTCAGTGCAGGTGGGTAGCATCCGGCATTTCCGGGTGTGCATCTTGCTCCGTATCAGCCGGAAGAGTCTGCGCAGGCGTTTTGTCCGCTTGCGGTGCGGTGGGCTGCTCTGCCGGGCAGGTGAGGATGAATAGCAGGAAGAAGATGAGGGTGGGTATGAATGACCAGACAAAGAGCTTGATGGCATTGATGCCGCCTTTGAAGTATTTGCCGAGGATGGCTTGGCCGGCAGGGTTGGGGGCGTTGGCAATCACGGTAAGACCACCGCCCGTAACGGCACCGGCCACAATGGCATATTTAATTTGTTCCTGCAAGCCGGGCACGGTGCTGGCCAAGTAGGTGACGGAGGCGTTGTCATTAAAGGCTGTGAGCACGGTGGCTACACCCATGGTGGCCGTAGAGCCCATGTCGGAAAGCGCTTGCAGTACGGGTTCCATCCACCATCCCTGCACACCTCCCAAGGTAACAAGACCGGCCAGGAAGAAGGCCACCAGCAGGGGGACTTTGATGGTGACGTGGTTTTGGTACTGCGGGGTGGCTAAGGTAAAGCCTAAGAAGAACATGAAACCGCCGATGAAGAGTGCCGGGTGGTGGTTGAAGTATACCGTCCAGCCTAAGAAGGCGATGGATACCAAGTAAACCCACGCGGGAATATTGTCTTGGCGGTCCTCCCAAGTGGTGGGTACGGCGTGCTCAAATGCCATTTGGCTGCGTTGTACCTCTTGCAGTCTGCGGAACTCCGTGCGGAAGATGAGGAAGTAGAGCACATTGGCCAAGACGATGCCGACTATGGCCTTCCACCCGAAGTTGAGGAACATGTGGCTGAGCCCGAAACTCCATTTCTCGGAAATCATCACAATGGGCGGGGCTGCAAAGTGCGTGAGTGTGCCACCGACGGAAACATTTACAAACAGCAGTGCCAGTGTGGCATAGCAGAGGTTGGCGCTGGGCTTGAGCTGGTATATCTTCTTGCTCAGCAAGATGGCTGCCAGTGTCATGGCGGCGGGCTCTGTGATGAATGAACCCAACAACGGTGCAATGCAGAGTACGGAGAGCCACCAAGCTGCCGGTGTGCCCTTGCCCAGTGCTGCGCCTTTCTTGAGCATGATTTCCGCTAAGCGGTATATGGGGCGTGAGGCTGCTATCACCATCACTACCGCCACAAACAAGGCCTCCGTGAATGCGACGTCGTGGTCTATGTACTTCAGGAAGTCATCCAAGGAGTAGTAATGGATGCACACCAAGGCAAACGGGATGACCCACAGACCGAATACGACTTCCACCTCGCCCAAGAAGTGCAGGATGGTGGAGCTGAAGGATACGGGCAGGCGCTGCTCCGGGTGCTCAATGCGGAATTTCTGCGCGCGCAGGGATTCCTTGTGCTTTTTCTCGAGGTGGTGTGCCCAAGAGGAGATTTTCGGTGCCAGGAAGGTGTGCAGAATGGCCAGGAAGAAGATGATAGTGGCAGCGAGGTTGAAGGGGTCCACCTGCACGCGGTGGCAGAGTTTTGCCCACAGGCCCATGTCCTGTTCTTCCTGCGCGTAGAGCTTGAGGGGGATGGGGAAACGTGCGTACTGCTCCTTGTTGCCGGTGTAGTGGCAGGTCCAAGCCGGTAAGTCATGTTCATCACGGTTCCAGACGGTTTGCCCGCAGTCCGGGCAGGGTAGCCCGTTGGATGGCGGGATGAAGTTTACCTTCATTTTGGCGTGGTCCATAGCACTGTGGCCATCATAGGCGTGGTGGCCTTTGTGTGCCATGTAACCTTGCAGGAATTCAAGGCTCATGTGGCGTGCAGCTTTGTGCAGGGCACTTTTTGCCTTGTCGCTGAGTGGGGTAGCGTCAATGATTTCCTGCTTGCGCTGAGCTTCATCGATGGCAACCCGCACTTCGTTTGGGGGTGTCGGCGTTGCATCTGTTGCCGGAGCGGCAGCAGCTTTTGTTTGTTGTTCCGCCGGTGATTGCTCCGGTGCTTGGGCATACAAAAGCCCTCCTATGAGCGCCGGAATGATTAAAAATGTTATTTTTCGGAAAAATTGCATGGTGCAAGTAAGTTACGCAACCCATGCTAGCACATCCTTACCCTTTTGGCGAGTTAAAAATTCAGTTAACAAAGCAAATACACCCTATTTAATGGGACAGATGCCCATGAGGGATTATTTTTTGTTGTTTTTTTTGTCGGGTTGCGGAGTCGGTACCTCTTCTATGTCTCCGCCGCTCTTGCGCAGGCGTTGCGGTGCGGGGCGTTTGAGGCGCAGTTTGACTCGCTTGGTGCGTCTGCCGTCCTTAACCCTGACGGTTTTGGTGCTGAAGCGGCTCTTATCGACGGTGTGGGCACGGCCGGCATCGGACGCTGTGGGGGCAGCTTTAGAGCCCTCTGTTGTGCGGCGCACAATTTCGTCCATAACGGCCTTGTGCTTAGCCTCTGCGGAGTCTTGCGGGGATTGTTCGGGTTGCTCCTCGGGCGTTTGCTGTGGCTGCTCGGGGGTGGTGGGTTGCTCCTCAGGCGTTTGCTGTGGCTGCTCGGGCTGTTGTTCAGGCGCTTGCTGCGACTGTTCCGGCTGCTCGTTATTTTCCGTGGGTGCAGGTTGCTGTTTACGGAGTTTGGCAGCCTCATCTTCCGGCTTCACCACCTCCACCAAGTCCGTACCGGGTTTCTTGGCATTGTCGGGGTGATTGCGGAGGTAGTTTTCGAACTCGACATCAGGCTCGGCACCTGCCTTGACGGCGCGGTCATAAGCGCGAGCTGCATCCGGAATGCGGCCGAGCTCGGCATACAGGCGCGACATGTTGTAGTGGGCATCCGCCAGTGTGGGTTTAAGCTTAACGGCGGCTGCAAAGTGGCTGAGGGCAAGCTCGGTTTGCCCGCCTATGCCCTCTATATTGGCCAAGTAGAAGAACGCTTCCGCATTGGCGGGGTCCAGCTCAATGGTGTAGGTGAACATTTGCGCTGCTTCTTCCATGCGGTCCAAGCGGTAGTAGCATATGCCCGCCAGGAAGTAAGAGATGGGCAAATCCGGAGCCAAGCGTGTGGCGCGGGTGAGGTATTCGATGGCTTCCTCGCACTTGTTGCGGTACAGGAGGATGGTGCCGAGGTTGACCAAGCCGGCAACGTGGTCCGGTTGGTGGTCATAAAGGGTGCGGTAAAGCTGCTCTGCAGCGGTATAGCGACCTTTTGAAAATGCTTTATCCGCTTGGCCTGCAAGGGTTTCGATGGCGAGTGCGCGGCGAACGGCCTCGGTGCCTGCTTCATCCGGTTGGCCGGGAATAGCCTCTCCCTTGCGGATGGCGTCAATGACTTGGCGCTCGGATTCCGTGAGCTCTACGCGGCTTTCATCGTCTAGCTTTTCGAGCTGTGCGAGCATTTCTGAATTTTCGCTTTTGAGCTGTTTGTAAGCGTCAATGAGCATGCGGCGGCCTTCCTCCTGCACCTCGATGGTGCGGCGTTGTTTGGCGATGATTTCCTTGAGTACGCGCGCTTCTTCCGCCAAGGCGGGATCCACGGTGGGTTGGGCAGCCTGAGCAGCAGCGGCTGCCTCCAGGTTGTTCAGGCGTTCCGTTAGCTCAGATACGCGGTGGCGGTAGCCGCGGTTTTCATCGTAAATGGCGGTAAGTTGCTCGCGCAGCTCTTCCACCTCATCACGCGCTTCCTCCAACTGGCGGTTGAGCACATCATTTTCATCCGCCGAGCCGGCAATGGTGGCCTCCAGCTCTGCTACGCGCTGGCGGGCTTTTTCCAGCTGTTCAGCCAAGGTGAGGTTTTGGTCCAGCAGGGCTTTGGTTTTTTCCGGATTATTGAGCTCCACAATAGCGCGCAGTTGCTCATTTTCCGCTTTAAGGGCATCACGCTCCTTGGTGACTCGCTCCAGTTCTGCCTGAGTTTCAGCCAGTTTTGTGCTGAGCTCAGCAGCGCGGTCCTCTGCCTCTTGGCGTGCTTTTTCGGACTGGCGGAGTTTTTCTTCGGTTTCCGCCAGTTTGCGGGCGTAGGAGGCAACCAACTCGTTACTGTGGTGGCGCTCATTGGCAATGTCGCGCTGGAGGGTTTCGTAGCGTTCCTTGTACATTTTCATGTCCAGCTGGGTGGCTACCAGCTCTTTTTGGACCTTTTTGTACTGGCTGTCCAGTTCGGCATAGGCGCGGACCATGCGGGCACATTCTTCCTTGAGGCGTGCCAAGGTGTTGTAGAGTTCCGGGTCCGTGGTGTCGTAATTGGGCAGGCGCACGGTGTCCGGGTCAATGTAGGGTGTGCCGTGCGGGCGCTCCGGTATGTTCGGGAGGGGAACATTGGTGTTTTTCGGAATCACGCTGCCCGGTTGGCGACCGGTCGGTATGGGGGCATTGGCTGCGGCTTCTTTGTACTTGGCCATGGAGTTTGCCAATTTCTCGCGGCGGTAACGTACCATGTCCGGCTTCCAATTCGGGAAATCGCGCACCAAGGTGGCCAGCACTTTCTCTGCTTGGCGGCCTTTTTTCATGGCTGCGCCGTAGTTGCCTTCCTTGGCAAGTTTTTCCGCATCTTTGCACAGGCCGAAAGCTACCAAAAAGTATTCTGAGGGGTCGGCGGGTTTTTTGCCGTTTTTGTCCTGTGTGGTACGGCGGGCTCCGCTTAATGATTGAGCCCAAGCAACATCGCTCGCTAAAAGGACAAGCCCCCCGAGCGCTATGCTTATGTATGTGGAAAATGACGCCATGCCGTATTTCTCTCTATCATACCTGTTTCTATTTTCAAATCAAGCATGAATCGTGTATGCAAACAACAATTGTTTGTACAGGCAAGAGAATGCACATGGCCGCAGCTGCCTGATTCCGCCCGTTTAGTTGCAGTACAGCGCATTCTGCACTTAGTGAAAACGTTGCAAGTGCTCGATGAGTAGTTGTACATCCTGCGGGTCGGTAACACCCGGGGGGAGCATGGTGGAGTTCCAGTCCTGCCCGTTCACGCGGATGGGACCCTCCAGACCTTCGGTGATGATTTGGCGGAGTGATGGGCGATCCGGCGCCGGTATAAGCCATTCCGAGCCACGGAGGGGTGGGTAATTGCCGGGCTCTCCCTCTCCGTTTTTGCCGTGGCATGTGGCACATTTTGCGGCGTAAAGAGCGGCTCCGCGTTCGGTTTTTCTGCCGGCTGCCAAGAGGGGGAGTTGGCGGGCAGTAATGTAGTGGGCAAGTAGCTCGGCATCCTCGCCGGGGAGCTCGGGGTGAGCGCGTAGCATGCACTCATGCACCATGGGGGTGAGGGGGGTGCCGTGTTGCCATTGTTGCAGGCAACTGAGGGGCTCTTGCTCAAAGGAGTCCGTATGGCAAAGCAGGCAGCCGCGGTAGCGTGCCGCGCGTTCTGCCTCACTTTCCGCACTCTCCACATAAAGCACAGTGGCCAGCCCGATGATGCATAATACCGGGATGACCACTGCTGCTGCCTTCATTGCTTTAAGGCCTTACTGATAAAGGTTTGTTGAGTTACGGCTCAATGGGGCCTCCCTCCGGATCCGGAACGCGCCGTACGCATGCGCCCAAGCTTTCCAGCTTGTCGTCCAGCATCTCGTATCCGCGGTCTATGTGGTAGAGGCGGTGGATTTCCGTTGTGCCCTCGGCGGCAAGTGCTGCCAGTACCAAGGCTGCGCTGGCGCGCAAATCACTGGCCATGACGGGGGCTCCACTCAGGCCTTCCACACCGGTGATGATGGCCGTGCCGCCGTCCACCTTAATGTTGGCGCCCATGCGCTTGAGCTCGGAGCAGTGCATGAAACGCTGCGGGAAGATGGTATCCTTCACCACGCTGATGCCCGGGGTTACGGAGAAGAGTGCCGTCATCTGTGCCTGCATGTCCGTGGGGTAACCCGGGTAGGGGTTGGTGAGGATTTTACCGCTGCGTGGGGTGGCTCCGGGTTTTACGAATACGGAGGTTCCCTCCTCATTGTACTCCACCACGTGTCCGCACTCCAGCAGCAGGTCCGAGATGCTCTTCATGTGCTCCCGGCAAATGCGGTTAAGGGTAATGCCATCACTGAACATGGCACCGGCTACCATGAAGGTGCCGGCCTCAATGCGGTCCGGGATGACGGTGTGTTCACATCCATGCAGTTTTTCCACACCGTGAATGGTGATGGTGCGGGAGCCTGCTCCCTCAATGCGGGCACCCATCTTGTTGAGGAAGTTTGCCAAATCCACCACCTCGGGCTCGCGGGCGGCGGATTCTATCACCGTTTTGCCGCGTGCCAGTACGGCTGCCATCATCAGGTTATCCGTTCCCAGTACGGTGGGGCCACTGTCGCCACGCATATCCACCGTGGTGCCTACCAAACCGTTCGGTGCTTCAATGACCATGTTGCCACCCTTTACGCGTACTCGTGCCCCGAGTGCCTGTATGGCACGCAGGTGCAAATCTACAGGGCGGTCTCCGATGACGCAGCCCCCGGGCAGGGGCAGGGTGCAGCGCTTCATGCGTGCCATCATGGGCCCGAGCAAGCAGATGGAGGCGCGCATTTTGCGCACTTGTTCGTAGGATGCGCTGGAGCTGATGCCATCCGGCGATTCTATGCGTACCGTGCCGCTGGAACGCTCTACGGAAGCTCCTAACTGGCTCAGTATCTGTATCATGTAATTGGTGTCCGATACATCCGGTACGCGGGAAATCCTCACGGGCTCATCCGTCAGCAATGCTGCGGCAAGTATGGGAAGGGAGGCGTTTTTTGAACCGCTGATGTTCACGGTTCCCTGCAAGCGGTGTCCTCCTTCGACGATGAGTTTGTCCATGGCTGAAATTTAATGTATATGTTGCGCTGTGGTAATTCTACCAGATTGTGTTAAGATTGCAAGAAAGAATTGCAGACTTTTATGAACTCTCGCTGTCCCGCGCCTTTCCTGCGTATAGTTGTACGCAATTTTTTTTCTTTTCTTTCAAAAAAAGCGATTTTTTTATTAAACTCTGTTTAAGTTTTAGGTTGATTCACCTTGGCGTATTTTATTCATCGGGCTCCATTATTTTATTTGGCAAAGACCGTGGCTACGTCCGCAGAGCGGGAGCTGCCACGGGCTATTGAACTATCACCCCGCCTTGCGGGCTCTGAAATTAGGCTCGCTTATGGTTCGATAAATCGTGACTCGTACCTCCTCAATCCGATTTACTCCTTCGCCCCCGCTGCGCGGAGCAGCTTGACGATTTCTGTAAGGTTTCTTGCCTTAGCCCTGTTGAGGGGAGTGCGGCCACCCTTATCCGCCTTGTTGACCTCAATACCGGGAGCCGCCAGCAGCAGCTTGACGCATTCCGTGTGGACTTCATACGCAGCCCGGGAGAGGAGAGTTATGCCATTCTTATCCGCCTTGTTGACATCAATACCGGGAGCAGCCAGTAGCTGTTTGACGCATTCCGTGTGGCCATGCCACGCAGCCTGGTAGAGGGGAGTCCTGCCATCCCAATCCGCCTTGTTGACATCAATACCCGGGGCTGCCAGCAGCAGCTTGACGATTTCCGTGTGGCTGTAAAACGCAGCCCAGTAGAGGGGAGTTTCGCCATACATATGCGCCTTGTTGACCTCAATACCGGGAGCTGCCAGCAGCAGCTTGACGATTTCCGTGTGGCCATCCCGTGCAGCCCAGTAGAGGGGAGTTTCGCCATACATACCCGCCTTGTTGACGTCTGCTCCTGCGGTAATCAACAGCTGCAATTTTTCCGGATTATCGTAGTATTTGAGAATAGCCTCATCATAATCCGTGATACCCATGGATTTGAGCTTATCTTGGGCATATTTTTTTTGGTTTTCCTTGGCTTCGCGCTCTGCTTTTTCGCGGGCAAGGCGTTCCGCTTCTTCCTTAGCTTCGCGCTCTGCTTTTTCGCGAGCAAAGCGTTCCGCTTCTTCCTTAGCTTCGCGCTCTGCCTTTTCGCGAGCAAGGCGTTCTGCTTCTTCCTTAGCTTCGAGCTCTGCCTTTTCGCGAGCAAGGCGTTCCGCTTCTTCCTTGGCTTCGCGCTCTGCTTTTTCGCGGGCAAGCTGATTCATCATTTCAGCTTGTGCGAATTCTTCGCGCATACGTTTTTCCGTTGCGGATTGGGTGCAGGAATATACGCCGTACGCACCGCCGGACAGTGCCAATAAAAGGATTGCGAGGATGATAGGAAGGCGTTTGCGAGAAGGGACATCCTTTTTTTCATCCGTTGCGGGGGAAGAGGTCGGGATGGAGGAAACCGGCAGAGATTGGGTTACGGGCTGCTGCGTTGTTTGGTCAACGGCGGGGAGCACCTCCAGCCACTCACGGGCGGATTGCCAGCGTTTTTTGGCGCGAACAGCCAGCGCGGTATCAATGGCTTGCAAAAAGGTGGGGGTGAATTGCTTGCGCAGCTCGGCACGGTTGGCGAGGGGGCGGTAGGGGTCGTCATCCTCAGCAAGTCGTGCATTGGCCTCGGGCGGGAGCTCACCGGTAATGACGCGGTAACAGGTAGCGCCGAGGGCGTAGAGGTCCGTCCACGGGCCGCGTTTGCCGTGAGGTGTAATCTGCTCGATGGGGGTGTAGCCCGGCGTGCCGACCATGGTGGCGGAGCGTTCCGATTGCAGGGCGCGTGCGGTACCGAAGTCGATGAGCATGGGCGTACCATCGTCTTGCAGCAGGATGTTGCCGGGTTTGAGGTCGCGGTGCAGCAAGTTTTGGGAATGTAGATACTCCAGAGCCTCCAAAACGGCACGCAGAATGGGCAGTAACCACGCTTCATCAACCACAGCGGGGATGGCCTTGTGCAGCTCTTTGCCGGGGATGTAGGGCATCACATAGTAGGCCGTGCCCAGTGCCTCAAAAGCCTCGTACACGCGCACAATGTTCGGGTGGTGGAGGCGTGCCAGCGTACGAGCCTCCTCCACAAAGCGCTCCAGGGTGTGGGCGTAGTCCTCCTCAGCATTGGCAACGTCCAAGGGGGATACATGAAGGGTGTCCTTATTGCGGGAGGCATAAAACGTGGGCAAATTCTCCTTAATAACCACCTGTTCATGGCTTTGCAAATTCTCTGCCAAGTAGGTAATACCGAACCCGCCCTGACCGATTTTGTGCAGCAAACGGTAATGCCCCAGCTCAATACCCGCCGGCAAGGCTAAACTCATGCTACTGCCACCACCTGTTGAGTGAGATGTATTGTCCGTCATGTTTTTTGTAGTTTTGCAGGGTATTGTGCCCGTGTTGTTTCATAATAACAAGTTGCGCCTGAAAGTCAAGCTGAATTCTGCCACTGTGGGCAGACGAGGCTTCACCGAAACGGCGGTGGTATTATTATTGTATTTGGCTCATGTTGAAACAATGCCGTATTCCGAGCCACGCATTATGCCACCCCTACCGGGGTTCGCATCTATTTTTGATACATCACCCGGGGTTGCGTGGCTTCGCCACTCGTATTGCCTCAAAAAAAACAGTCACCGAAAAGTGGATGCCTCAAAATTGCGGTCACCGAAATTTTAGCGGATAATTGACTAAAAAACAAGGCAAATCCACCATTTTTCTGCCCCAAAATGACAGCGAGCGTAGCGAGTC
>JAFQDN010000099.1 GCA_017415995.1 Akkermansia sp.
AATCAGTATTGCCGTCATTCATTGTCAGCTTACCTTTACCGGACTTGTACAAATCCGCATTGCCGATAATGGCACCGGAATAGGTGGCAGTCTTTTTCTTGTAAGAGGTTTTGAACGTGACGGACTTGTCACTGTTCACCGCAATGAGAGAAGGCGACACCTCACCCGCAATGGTAACCGTAGCTGCTTGCGAGAACGTTACACGGTCGCCATCCCCAAAAAGCCCACCATTGTTCCAATTGCCGCCACCTATGGTCCACGTTCCTTTCTTACCGCTCCACTCCAGTTCAGAACCACATGCCATTATATCCGCCAACAGCATATTACCCTCACGATACAGCGTATATTCCAGCAGCTTACCGCTTGGCGTAGCAAGCGTCAGATTTTCAATATTGCCACTCAGGGAATCAAAACTGAACAACACATGCGTACCGATGCTGTAAGCTCCTGTGTAGCCTATCTCCGTAGCCGCAGTAATACTGAGAACCCCATCTACCGACATCTGCGGCGTGGTTCCGTCGGCTCGCCCATCAAACAGAATAACTCCACCACCGAGGGTAAGCGAGCCGCAGCTCATGTTGCCACCCTCCACCGTCAGCTTGCCCCCGGTCAAGGTCAGGGCGCCACTGTAATTGCCACCATTGGTAATGTAAACGTCAACCCCGGAAGCCCGGACATCGTTTTTCAACGCCTTATTATTCATGTCCAGCGTACCACCCGTCAAGGAAACCTTGCCGCTACCTAAAGCCTGAGCATTACCCGCTACCAGAGTACCCTCCGCAATATGCGTTGTTCCTGAGAAGCTGTTATTTCCACTGAGAGTTACCGTTCCGCTACCGGATTTGGTCATGCCGGCAGAGCCCATCAAATCATTGCTGATGCCACCGGATTTTACCGTGGCATCTTTGCTTAAACGCAAACTACCGCCCGTCAATTCGCCGTTCTCCAACACCAACGCTCCGCTGTACGACTGGCCGTTTGTGATGACCGTGTTCCCAGCGATGTTGAGCTCATTGCTGATGTTTGCGTTGTTGAAATTAAGCGTGCAGTCGGAGGCGGTAATGCTACCTGTGCCCAAGGCTTGCGCACTGCCAAAGTTGACAACTCCGCCCTTGATGGTACTGCCACCGGTAAAGCTGTTAGCCGTGCTGATGGTTAAGCTACCGCTGCCGTTTTTGGTTAAGGCCGCACTACCGCTGATGTTACCGCTGCCGGTAAAGGTGATGTCTCCACTGTTATTCACCTTAATGCTGTGGGGGGAAACCGTACCGCTGATGCTTACCGTTTGGGTATCGCTTCCGGAGAACTCGGCTCGCAAATCGTCTGTTGCGGTGGAGCTGTTGCCCCATTGGGTTGCGCTCCACGTGCCGGAGGTTGTGCTCCAACTCAACTTCGGTACGGGGTTATAAAAAAGGTAGAGAATGTTGTCGGCAAAGGAGAGTTCTCCCTGCTCTGAGGTGAACAAGTCGCCCGGCTCGAAGTCCTTTTTTTCAAAGCGAATGAGCGCATAGGTGCTATCAAGAGTCAGGTTGTCCCCTCCCATGGCAATATCCAACGCAGAGCCACTGAAGCTTACCGCACTACCAATGGTGAGCAGGGGCGCCGTGCCACTTGTCGCCGGACTGAATACCAAACTTGTGGCACCGCTGACGGTAATATTGCCACTTTTTATGGTGCTGTCGGCGGTAAGGCTCAGGGAGCCTTCGTTGAGCGTCAGCTGAGTCAGAGCTAAGATTCCTCCGGCCAGCTCTACCCTGCCTTTTGCCTCGACTTGAGCCTGCCCCCGCCACGTAGCTCCGCTGCCTATGCTGACGGTATGCTCATTGATGAACGCCTCCTCCGTGGTAAGTTGCAATTTTCGGAAACTCGCTTTGCCTCCGCCGGCCGCCACCAGAGTGTCTACCGTCAGCACGTTGCTGCCCGTTCCGGTGAAACTGTATTCAAGCTCTTTGTTGTTCAGCTCCATGCGGTGTGCGGAACCGGAGTTTGTTACGGTTACCACGCCACTTTCCGCACTGTCATCAAAACTGATGATGCGCTCTGCATCATAGAACGCGGCATAAAAATCATCGACCACCTTAATGTGCCACCCGGTGGTTTCATCCGGTAAGTAGGCCGAGGTATAGCCGGCAGATAAATCCCACTCCCCGTTGCAGGCCGTGTTGCCCGTCCATACCAATGCGTTGTCGGCACTCTCATACCGTTCCAGTTTAGCTTTCAGCGCTTCCGGGGTGCGGATGGATTGTATGGAATCAATCACCCATCCCGTACCTGCATATTCCCACAATTCTGTGCAATCCTCATTTTCGTAAAGCGCTATAGCACCATCCCTCTCTTTGATGTACAGTTTAAATAATTTGTATTCCAGATCATCGGAGTTGGTCACGTACAACGCCATAACCTGCCCTCTGGCGTCCAGCTCAACCCCATGGCAGGTTATGGCGTGTCCACCACCGGAGATACCCGTCATACCCACGTAAACAAGCTGTCCCTTTGTCGTCTGCACATAGCTGCCATCTTGCAGAGAAAAGCCCAGTAGGCGGAGCAGCCCCGATGAAAGCGATTTGATAGAACCACTACCGACATTCACAGACTCCAAGAGATCACAGCCCCAATTATGAGAATTCACATAGAAGTAATCCGTCCAGAACCCACCATTCCCACTTTGTTCGATTTTGGAGTACCAAGTGTTCTCATAGCCCAGCATCATCCAGTCTAAATAAGACCTCAAGTCGTCACCAACGTTACTGAAAGTGTCCAAGAACACAAGATTCTGTTTCAGTGAAAGCGTGCCTCCGGTCTTATCCAAGTACTTCTTATCATAGCAAAGGCCGTAGGTAAGCTTACGACTATCCTCGCAAAATACCCCGTAATAGGAATGCCAGTATTCCACCAAGTTCATGCTCACCTGCGCCCAACAGGTATTGCTGTCATCGGTCAGAGAATCATAATCCAAAGTCTTGGCATTGGAGGGTATGCGATCATACAAATCCCCCAAAAAGGAAAAACTTCCATTCTTTTTTCGTAGGGAGTCCAAATCCTCCCAGAAATAAGACATATCCCACGAAAAGTAATGTCCTTTACCGGTATCGTAAAATCGCTCGGATTTTGTGACGTCGTCCTTATTGATGCCTTCTGAAATCAAGGTGGTATCAGCGTAGGATGGCACAACCGTAGCAGCCAACACAGTAAGGAAAAGACGAACGGGAAGATGAAGTTTCATGATGATTAAACTGTTATAACATTCACCTGCATTCTACGTACTCATAATGCGCAAGTCAAGCACATTTTTTGCGGATATCCAAATAAAAAATACCGCGCACGCACTTACAACCGAAGAGGTAGCAGCATTGGAGATATTGCGAGGGACGGGCGTTAACATTGTGGAGGCGGCACTGGTGGCAAGAAAAGGGCGGAGAGCGAGGACGCAGAGCGACTACCGCTATTGGATTGATAAGTTACGGGTTACGATTGACCCGCCTCCGCTAAAGCTCCGGCGTGGCGAGCCGGTCCATCGCAGGGCTACCCTATGTCTCACCGGAGGGACGCAAAAAAAATCAAATTTTGAAGTGAATGGAGGTAGTGACGGAGGAGGGGACGGGAGAGGAATGGGAGCGGGCGGGAAAAAAGCGCCAAGAGGCCAGGATTTGACGTTTAGCGGCGGCAGAGAAGGCAGGTACGGGCCTGAGGCATAGCGCTCCACCCGGAGCAAGGGACTTCAGTCCCTCCTACAAACGCCGCAGATGGACGCAAACCCGCTCGGTTGGGTGCGGGTAACAGAGGGGATGGGGGAAAGGGAGAGAATTCCTGCTTGCCATGAATGCAGGGGAGTGGTAGTATAGGGATATGATACACAGAGTGAGCAAAGCTATATGCATTACCATACCGTTAGCCATGATACTGGCAGGGTGCGGAGACCGCCGAAAGGGCACGGCCACGCCGGAGGCAGCAGCACAGTATGAGGAAGTAGTGCAAGCCTGTGTCGACTCGCGAGAGAATGAATGGATGCAGGAAGATGCCAGGGAGCGCGAGATAGCAGCCCTCATCGGGCATTTTGACCGCACGGCAGATGCGAGCTATGCCACGCCGAACCTGAAGCTTACCATGCTGCACTTGGCATGTTTGTTCAAAAAGCCTGAATTGGCACGCTGCTTGCTGAGAGACGGGGCAGATGCCAATGCGCGCTGCGTCAATGGCATACAGGAGCCTGCGGAAACGCCACTCATATACGCGGTATCCACCGTTCTGACAACGGAAGTGCCGACGGCAACCTGCACGGAGTTGATAGATGTGCTCATAGCAGGTGGAGCAAAGCCGGAATTATCCGAGTGGCATGGGAACAGTCTGCTGATGGTAGCCACCTATTTATGTGACCAAGAGGAGATTGTGAAGCACCTGCTCCGGTACATTCCGGAGCCGACAACGGAAGACCTGGAAGCCATCCTGCAGCGAGGCTGGCACAGCACCTTGGAGCAAATACTCAGCAAACGCACCGCTTTGCAAGGGCAGGAGCATAAATTACTGCACACCGCATGCCACTACATACCCGGCACCGGTGTTGACACCCAAATTCGATGTGCCGAGCTTTTATTGCAAAAGGGAGCAGACATTCACGCAACGAATGAGCGAGGGCTGACACCGCTGATGTGTGCCATTGAAGATTTGCCGGGACTGCCGGAAGAAGAGCGAGGTGACCGGATGGCGCTCATCTCCTTTTTGCTGAACCGGGGAGCCTCGACCGACACCCTCAACACCGGAGACTCCGATGCATACGGCCTGACAGCATACGACATGCTGGCACTCATACCCGGCGCCTTGGAAGAACTGGCGCAACGAGGGCACAAACTTGAACCGCTGCCGGTAGAACTGCAACAGGGGGCACTGCTGCCCGGGTCCATCATCCGTGCAAACTTGCGTGGCATGAGCCCGGAAAGCATCCGGGCAAACTTTGATGCCATAGCTGCCATTTTTACGCCCAATCCGGAGCAAATGGCAGCGCGCGAGCTGGCGTCCGCCCTGGAAGCAGCCGTTGCCATGCTGGCACGGGTGGATGCCGAGCGCGCGCAAGCAGCCATTGCAGCCTCACCGCTCTGGCAAATGTTGCCGCACCGGGCAGAGCAATGCAGTGGCTGCACGCACCAAGGCGGGGTCTCCGCAGCATCCTTGGCATACGCAGTCCTCAACACCCAAGGCATAGCCGCCCCCAAACAGCGCGTTTTGGACCTCATACAAGCAGCAGAAAACATACAGGATATGCAACTGGCTACGGATGCCGTTACCCTACTGGGGCGCAATGCGGATGCAGCTGCCGAGATTGAGAAGCTGAAACAGTCTGCACATGCGGCGCTACGCGCAGGTGCGTGGGGGGCAGAATTGCAGCGGAAAGGGCTTCCGGCTGCAACAAACGGCTCCGTTAAAGCTTGGCTTGCGGAGCACAAGCGAGAAGCCGATACCCCAATTCTCAAAACGGCCCTGCTTGCCACCTCACTGGATGAAATGTGGCACGGCGATATGCACCCGGAGCGTAAGGCGGAGTTCATGAATGCCCTCCGAAGCATCGGAGCCCCGGAAGAAGCCATCAAAGTGTTCGGCCAATACGCAGAAAATATGCATCATCCTGAGGTGCTCGATAAACTGGAAGAGATGGGCAAAGATTGGGCTTATGAACTGGAAATTGCCACGGCGCGATTCATTATTGAGCACGAAGTTGAATTTATACCCCCTCAGGATGCAAAGTAATGTTGACAAATACGATAAATTAAGGTAGATTCAGCATAGGTACATGCAATACGCAGCAACATTCCTCATAGCATCGCTCAGTTTGGCATCTGCTCAGGCTGTGGCGCCACCTGATGTGGTGCAGCCTCCGGCAATCAGCCCGGCCGAGGCGAACGAGCACGCACTGCTGCAGCTGGCAGAAAACTTCAAAGGAGAAGAAACGCTCCGGAGCATGCAAAAAATACTTCGGCAAGGAGTAAACGTCAACGCAACGGACAGCGAGGGCAATACTCCCCTGCTCCTGCTGTGCCGGGCATTGGAAATGGACTACCGCTACCGCAATAACCCGCACTATGCACAAGCGGTGGACAAAGCCATGATACTGCTGCTGAGCAATGGGGCAAATGCCATGCAGGAAAACCGCTCCGGTTGCAATGCCGTTTTCTTTCTGCAAAGCAAACCGGAGCTCCAAAACACGCTGAAAAGCAAAAAATTATTGCCTAAGGAGCTGGCGGTTCGCATACCATATGAGCCACTGGCACTCAGGCGTTACATGCGTTTACGCGTAGAGCAGGCAAGCCTCACCACCCACCGGGCATGCCGAGAATACCTCTCGCGGCGCTATTGCGCACCAGCCTACGCCCGAGTAAAAGAGCGCCTGGACTCATACTTGGCACAGGAAAGCGGGCGCAATATTCCACCGGGCGCGTTGAAAGATTGCTTGGCATTCCTTTTCCTGGCAAATGAGAGAGAGGCGCGCGCTTTCGTCAACGGCCTCATCTATTGGGAACACGGGGAGCACTTTATTGAAGAAATTCCGGCTCTGATGCTCTCCGCGCTCAACGAATTGCACTGGCCGGTGAAGGCGGACAGATTGCGCTCCGCCATCAGGCAGCTGCACTGCTTACTCCCCAAGGAAGGAGAGGAAATGATTTCATGCAGCGCAGCTAAACCGATGGGAGAATTGCTGGAATTACTGCTGCATGTGGAGGGAGAATCCGCGTTGGGGATGGTCCGCGAGTATTCTCGCAACCGAGACCCGGAACTGGCATACCTTGCCTATAAAATTTTACTTCGGCAGCGGAAATTACCGATTCCGGAACCGCAGGAGCTGGAGCCATACTTTGACAGCGCCCCCGAGGGAGGCGTTAGTGATGAGCAGCGACTGTTCTACACAACGGCAAAAGTGGATGCAGCCATGCGCAGCGGCAACATTGCCGGTTTAACGGATGCCGACTTCAGGCAGGCACAGCAATATTACACCGATAACGGATTAGAACGCCATGCTCAAGCCGTAGAGATGCTTTTCAGTGATGGAGAGCTCAGTCAGGATCCCTACACCATACAGGCAGCGCACCACCGCTACATGGAACTGCTTTCTCCGGCGCCGAGTGCCATCATGGCGCGCTACCTGTTGGAACATCCTGAGATTCTCAAACACACAGGCTCAGCCCCCAAGAAATGATAGAGACGATTCGCACTTGGCTACTCTCCCCTTGGCGGCTGCCGCTGATTCTGAGCTCGGTAGCCCTATTGTCCGCAATACCCATTCTGTTTCCGTTCAGCGACAATGAGGCCACGCATAATGCCATACGCCATTTTTGCGGTTGGCCGATACTGCTCAGCGTATTGGCATCGGCCGTTCACACAATCGGTTGTGCCGTATTCTACTTTCTGCGCTTGGCCAACATGAAAGCCATCGGGCGTATAGCGGCCTGTGCCGTTTGTTGGAGCGTAGCCTGCCTGCTGTTTGCAAGATTGGCAGAGGTGGCAGACGTGCCCTCACCCTACGCCGTGAAAGAGCCGGAGCAAATACAACACACGGATGTTCTGCACGAGGCCAAGGAGGAACTCATCGGCCCCTCGGCGCTGGATGTCAAAATCTACCCGGAAGCGTTCCCGGGCAATTCCATTGTGGCTGCGCCCAACCTCTGTTTGCTGGAGCAACAATACCCCGACATCATGGAGCAATACCTGCAAACGGCACCCCGCTGGGCATTTGCGACGGCAGATGACACGTTTTATACCAAACCGGGGCACTTGGTACTGGTGACACCGGCTGTAGGCGGGGGTATTCCGGGCATGGTTCAAGCCTCATTCCGCACCGTATCCGCCGGCTCACCACTCCCGGATGGGTATTTGGTGCTGCAACCCGGTACCGGTCTCACGGAGGAAAAAGATGAAGAACAAGATGTTCCGGACATTGCCATTGATTTGGGAGGAAAACAATACTTGCTGCTTGCATGGCGAGGCGTCAAAAACAAAGAAAACGCCGTCAAGGCCATCAATGCAGCGATTTCCTACATTGACAAGGAGTTTGAACCGCTGGCCAAGCAGCCGATTGCCGCCACTATTCAGCGTATGATTAAGGGCACAACCTGCATCGGCGGTAATACGCCCATTCTCAGGATGTCGGAGCTGACGACACAGTTCGGCCTTTATCAAGCAGAGTTCTTTGCTAATCCGGGCACCAAGGGCACGTTCATCCTTGTTATCAGAGAGCTCAAAACGGGGCATAAATTGCAGATTTTTTCTTTCGAGGCTCGCTACTCCGACAACCCGAATGAACTGTTCCGGCATGATATTCCGTCTCACTCTGTAGCAACACCTTCTACAAGCCACATGGGATACTTTCCGGAGGCCTTAGATGCCCGCGCGCCCTTCTTTGTTATCAAAGAAGGCGTGCCGCACCAGTATTTCGGTGTATCGGTGGAGGTTCTTTTCTCCGTTGCCGGCTCCGATGGTGCCCATACGGAAAGACTTATCAGGAGATGTTACAACGTGCAGGCGTTTGAAAGCCCGACCCCGGAACTTCCCGTGCGCAAGGATTCCATTTCTCCCCTGCCCGACACCAAACCGGCGCCCATCGTCGACCTGCCTCAGGAAGAGGAGGATTCGCAGGAGGAGCCCCAGCCTGAGCCGACCACGCCCACCACCACGGAGGAGCCCCAGCCTGAACCGACCACGCCCACCGCCACGGAGGAGCCCCAGCCTGAGCCGACCGCTCCCACCACCACGGAGGAGCCCCAGCCTGAACTGACCGCGCCCACCGCCACGGAGGAGCCCCAGCCAGAGCCGACCACGCCCACCGCCACGGAGGAGCCCCAGCCCGAACCGACCGCACCCACCGCCACGGAGGAGCCCCAGCCCGAGCCGACCACGCCCGCCGCCACGGAGGAGCCCCTGCCCGAGCCGACCACGCCCACCGCCACGGAGGCCCCCCAGCCCGAACCGACCGCGCCCGCCTCCGCTAAAGCTCCGGCGTGACAAGCCCGCCCATCGCCGCTAAAGCTCCGGTGTGGCAAGCCCGCCCATCGCCGGGCTACCCCATGTCGCCCCGGATGGGATGACAGAAAGCAGCGTGATGTGTTGTAGCCGTGGTCTCTGTCGCCCACTATCGGGGCTCCGGTGTTTTTTTCTATTCTACCGGGGGCCACGCCCGCTGATGCAGGCTTGCCCCCGGCTATTGATCTATCGCCCCACGGGGCTCCGAATTCGCCGCGCGTTGCGCGCGGGGTGTCAGCGAAGCGGAATTCCTGTCTTGGCGTAGCTGTACAGCAGCGAAGACGTGAGTCCCGTTAAGGGCTCCGGAATCATAGCCGGGGGTAAGCCCGACCTTAGGAGAGCGCAACCCCCGGTACGCATGAAAATATAATTAAAGCCCCGGTGAGGGGCGGTATAGGGTAGCCCGGTGGTGGAGTGGCGAAGCCACGCAACCCCGGGTGATGTATCAAAAATAGATGCGAACCCCGTGAGGGGTGGCATAATGCACGGCATAGTATTGCAGCTTTTTATTCTCATCAAGCCTATATATTCGGGCTTGTCATGCATTCCTCGTGTATATTAACTCCTCCCATTATGCCACCCCTCGCGGGGTTCTCT
>JAFQDN010000005.1 GCA_017415995.1 Akkermansia sp.
ATCTGCATGGATAACGCATGGTTGCGAGCAGAGGGATATATCTCGTTTTATCAACTCCTCAAACGCTGATTGGAAACCGCCGTATGCCATAAATGGCACGTACGGTGGTGTGAGAGGGGGCGAAAGCCCCCTACTCGATTGATTCTCTTGCTCACCGGCACAATTTTGCGAGCTTCACCCGGGCGGAGCTCAAAAAACGCGCTGCCGAGCAGTAAGCAAGGCAGCGCGGAAAAGGGAAATGAGTTGCTTTATCTTATCAGCAGCAGGGCTTGGCAAGCACCTTGCGCAGACGAGCGAAGCGGGGCAGAGCCTGAACAGTCTTCATGCCGGTCTCACCCTGAATGAGGGGAAGAGCGTAGTCGATGAAGTCGCGCTCAATGCCATTACCGGCGGCGTTAATCCACTCGCGGGGAACCTTCTTCTCGAAGTTGGCAACGCTCTCCAAGGGGAGGAGCTTGGTGTTGCATACGTACTGGCCGTATACATCATTACGCTCGAAGGCAACCATCTTGTCGGTATCACCGGAGACAGCAGCCTGCACAGCGGTCTTACCGGCAAGGTAAGCCTCCGTGGCGTCGGTGGTGGAAGCCAGGTGAGTAGCGCAGCGCTGGAGCAAGGAGGGCTCGATGGCGCGCACCTTGGCGGAGGGAACGCGGGAGCGGACAATCTCTGCAAGCTTGTTGGCAAGACCGCCGAGCTGAGCGTGACCGAAGCCGTCATTGCTGTTGGTCTTAGCCTGGGAGATGAAGTTGCCGTAGGCATCATGAATACCCTCGGAAACAACAACCAAGCACTTACCGGTAGCGTTGTAGCGCTTCTCAACATCAGCCAAGAAGGCATCCATATCGAAATCAACCTCGGGGAGGTAGATGAGATCGGGGCCTGCTCCGGCATAGGTGGCAAGAGCGGAAGCGGCGGTAAGCCAACCGGCGTTACGGCCCATCACCTCGATGATGGTGATCATGCCGGTGTCATAGCAAGAGGCATCGTGCTGCACCTCCATGCAGGAAGTAGCGATGTACTTGGCAGCGGAAGCGAAACCGGGGCAGTGGTCAGTGCCGTAGAGGTCGTTATCAATCGTCTTGGGAATACCCATGACGCGGCACTCGTAACCGGACTTCTGCATGAACTTGGAAATCTTGTTGCATGTGTCCATGGAGTCATTACCGCCGTTGTAGAAGAAGTAACGAACATCAAACTTCTTGAAAGTCTCGAGAATCTTCTCATAGTCGGTCGGATCCACATCGGGGTCCTTCATTTTGTAGCGGCAGGTACCGAGAGCGGAGGACGGAGTGAACTTGAGGAGTTCCAGCTCAGCGGGGTCTTCCATCCCCATGTCATAAAGCTGCTCGTTCAGCACGCCGGTAATACCGTGAGCGGCACCGAAAACACGAGTAATCTGGGGAGCGTTGAGGGCGGCCTTAACAGCGCCGAGTACGCTGGCGTTAATCACAGCGGTAGGACCGCCGGACTGGCCGATGATGCATGCACCTTTGAGTTCTTTCATAATAAAATGGACGAATAAATGATTAAAAGCCTACCGAGGCGAGCACATTCTGTACCCGGTGGAGGGCGCGCAATTCTACCTGATTTATTGTCACTTGGCAAGTAAAATAAATGCCATACCTCCACAAAATAATTAAATTTTATGAAAAAACGGGCATAAAAGCTTGCCAGCAGACGGATAAAGTGGTAGAATACGTGCGATGAAGAGCCACTACATACTCATAGCAGGCCTGATTACCGCACTGGCATCCTGTACGGAACCGGCGATGTACAACGCCGGGATGACCCCGCACATTCTCCCTAAGGAGACCCCGACGCACCGCCAATATTTGGCACTGCCGGGACAGGGAGCAGTGAACACGCAGGCAACGGATACGGACGCGGCTTTTGATGAGCAGGTAGCAGCCTACACCGGTGACACAACAGCACCGCAGGCGCCCCAAGCAACGGAGCAGCCCACCACCGCTGCACCCGCATATCCTACCGCAGATCCGAGCACGGCACCGGTAACCCCGGGAGCCTCCGCCGGCTATGCCGTGCAAATTAACAACGGTACGGACGGTCGTATTTATGTGGAAGTACATGATGACTCTGATAACATCTTCCCCGTAGCCTCCATGTACGCAGGGCAGAAGATCAACACGCAACCGGCAGAGCCCCGCCCCATCCAAGGGCAGCTGACGGTAATTGTGCGCGACCCGGACCAACCGGGAGCCCCTGAGCTGCGCCGTTACAAAATAACGCCGCCTGCAAACTACATGGGCAAGACAGTGGGCGTAACGATTCTGAAGGGCGGACGCTACCGCGCAGCGCTGGATGGTGAGGTCTATTACACCTCCCCGGATCCGGCGGCGGATAAAAACAACTGACCGCACAGCATCAGCCACTGACCCCGCAATTGCAGGGTGAAAAGTGGTTACGGGGCGCGTTCTGCTTGTCAGGACGCGCCCCGTGCTTTATACAGGGTGCATGTGCAAACCATTCCGAGATTACATGAACCTGGTGCGTGAATACACGCGTGAAATCATAACCTTCATCGGCATAGGGTTAATGTGCTTTGTGTACACAGACTTCCGCGAGCTGGTCCGCCAACAGGCAGACACCGCTGCCCACACGGTAGAAGTGCTGCGCAGCATGGATAGCAGGCTGCAAAAGCTTGAGAACACCCCCACCCGCTGAGCCCATGCCATGAAAACAGACATTATCAGCATCCAAAAGAAACTGGGGGTAAAGGCGGATGGCATCATCGGCCCGCAAACACTGGCAGCCATCAAAAGTGAGCTGGGAATAAAAAGCCGCCCGCACTGGCCGAGCCAAGCTGAGGTACGCAGTGGCAAGAGCATGTTCGGCAAAGCCGGGGATGAAAACGCGCTGCGCAGTATTCTGCCCCCCTACCCTTTGCTGTATGAAGGCAAGGAAGTAAAGAGCATACGCGTACACCGCCTCATAGCACGGCACGTGCAAGAGGCCTTGCAGGAGGCTCTGGCGCATTACGGGCATGCAGAGCTCTGCCGCTTAGGGCTCAATTTATACGGCGGCAGCTACAACTACCGCAGCACAAGCGGGGGCGGCGCACTCTCCATGCATGCGTGGGGCATTGCGCTGGATTTTTCACCGGCAGCCAACTCATACAAGCTCGGCGCCCCCCGCGCCTCCCTCTCGCACCCGGATTGCCAAGCTTGGTGGGAGATTTGGGAGCAACACGGCGCCGTCTCGCTGGGCCGGGCGCGCAATTATGACTGGATGCACCTGCAATTCGCAACGCTTTAAGCACTGCCCCCGTAAACAACAACACGCCGACCGACTCGCAACATAGCAGAGCCGGTCGGCGTGAAGATTTCTCCGTTAAAAGGAGAGAGGAAGCATCAATCCTCAGCAGCCTTCTTCTTGGCAGGAGCCTTCTTGGCAGGCTCAGCATCTGCCTTGACTACCTTGGTAGCAAGCTGCACAGGAGCAGCATTCTTGCTGTTCTTGGCAAGTTCCTTCTGACGCTTGATATAGGCGCTGCGACGGCGGCGCTTCGTTTCCTTACGGTGTTGTTGACCCATTTTCGGTTTATGTTTGTAGGGCAGGCTGAACACCTACCCGGAATTTAACTGAAGTGCCCCTTTAATAACGCTTTCCGTGGCATAAGGCAAGGCAAAAGTGCGTTCGCCTGCGCAAAAATGCAAATTTTATTGCCAGAAAGGGGACATGATGCTAAAATACGGGGCATGAACATTGCGATACTGGGAGCAGGAGCACTGGGGTGTTACTACGGCGCACGCTTGGCGGAAGCCGGGCACAATGTGTGCTTTATCCTGCGCTCAGCCTATGAACCGGTCAAGCAAACCGGGTTACACATTCACAGCATTCACGGGGATGTACACCTCCCGCACCCGCGCATAGCCCGCACGCCGGAGGAATGCGGGCCGGTGGATTTGGTCATTGTGTGTTGGAAGACAGTTTGCAACAGCTTACTCCGGCAAGCGCTTCCCCCGTTACTGCACGAGAACACGCGTGTGCTCACCTTCCAGAACGGCATGGGTAATGCCGAGGCCATTGCCGAGGTGGTACAGGCGGAAAAAGTATTTATCGGGCTGTGCTTTGTATGCGTGATGATGAACACACCGGGCACCGTAGAGCATTTGGAAAAGGGGGATATACAGCTGGCGCCACTATGTGCTACGCAGGAAGGTCTGCAGGGCGCGCATGAATTAGCCGGACTTTTCAGCGGTACACCCGTGGGCACGCGGTGCGCCTTGCAGGCAGAGCAAATTCTCTGGTGCAAGCTATCGTGGAACATTCCGTTCAATGGGCTGTGTCTGGCACACGGTGGCATCAGTATTCGTGAACTGTTCCGCATGCCCGAGGAGGTAGCACGCGCCCGCACCATCATGAATGAAGTGTGCCGCACAGCAGAGGCACGCGGTTACCCCCTGCCGACTGAAATTGTAGATGCCCAAATGGAAAGCACCGCTGCCATGGGAGATTTTGTACCCAGCAGCGCTGTGGATTACAACCGTCGCCGCCCCGTAGAATACGAGGCCATATGGGGCACCCCCCTGCGCCGCGCCCATGAGGCAGGTGTGGCTGTGCCGGCTTGGGAAAAACTGACAGCTGATATACAAGCCCGCCTGCGCGAGCGCTACTGAGCCCCCTCACCCGCCATGCACACAAAAACCCGGAGCCGCATGAAAACATTATGGCAGCAGCTGCTGCCTGTGCTTCTGCTGTTGGCCGGGGGATACCTGCTCAGCATCCCCGGAGCGGCTACCCGTAAGCAACAAATCCGGCAAGACCTGCAACCGCCTCCGCTGAAAGCGGAAAATACGGACATACTCTCTCAACAACTGGCCTTCTTCACACTGGGCGGCATGCGTTCCCTTGTGGCTGAGGTACTGACCCTAGATGCCACCGATGCTTGGCTGAAACGTGATTGGGAACGCGTGCACCGCCGCTGGAGCAGTGCTACCACCATGTGCCCCCACCGCTCGAACTACTGGGCATCTGCCTCGTACGAGATGGCATCCAACGCCGCAGCAGATGCCTACCAAAACAGCAAACTCACCCCGGAACAAAGGGTAACGCACTTCCGTTCCTACATCCGCGAAGGTGAGCTTTTCCTCCTGCAAGGCATTGAAAACAACCCGGACGACTGGAAGCTGCACATCAAG
Source organism: Akkermansia sp. (assembly GCA_017415995.1). Classification (GTDB taxonomy): domain Bacteria; phylum Verrucomicrobiota; class Verrucomicrobiia; order Verrucomicrobiales; family Akkermansiaceae; genus Akkermansia. Next base: position 5,163 of record JAFQDN010000005.1, read on the forward strand.
CTTGCAGAGTTGTACAGCAACCTTTACCGCCGCCCACGCTTTTCCAAAGCAGCAGATGCATACGCAGCCGCTATACGCTTGGGCGCACCGGAGTACTACAAACGCTTCCGTTTTTACGCACTGTGCCGTGCCGCCGGGCGCGAGCACGAGGCTTGGCAACTGGGGCGTGAGTTGTTCAATGACCCGGAGCACCGCCTCCCCTCATTAGTCACCATGCTTTTTGTCTTGCAGCACAAAATAAAAGTACCGCCGCACGAGGCGCTCAGCGTATACAGACTCTTCCGCAACACCCCGCTGGAGAGCCGTGAGCAAATCCTGCAAACTGCCATCGATGAACTGCAGAAAACCCTCCGCAACGACCTCCGGTTCCCCACGAACGGCATTGAGGACTTCCTGCAACAACACGATGCCCTATGAGCGGACAAATTGCGTGTTTTTTGATTTTTCAATTTGCATTATGCGCCAAAACACCATTAGTAGCGGAACCCATGCATACGCAATTTGTATTCTTTTGGCTTGATTCAGCGGCATAATATCAGTACAATGCGTGCAGCAAATCATGTACGACCAATATCTGCACGCATACGAAAAGCTTTCTCTGAGCACGGCAGGCATCATTATGGGTTTGGTGCTGCTGGTACTGCACGGTTGGGCACTCGCCAAACCGGAGGCCACCAAAGCTGCACTTAACAGTGTATCCACCAATGAAAAAGCAGCCCGCACCCTGCTGACCATAGATTTTGTGTGGCTGTTCCTGCTTCTGTTGGACACAGAATGGAACCCACTGTGCATGAACCTGTTCGACTTCAACAGAACACGCGGCTACTTGCTGATACTGTGCCCGATAGTATGGTTTGTACTTTACAGCAGGGGCAAGGATATGCTGTTTCCGCGCGCGCTGGGATTTTTCCTGCTGCTACTGGCCATCGTACCGCTTACAGCAGCATTCCTGAAGGATCCCATAACCCGTTTGTTGATACCGTGCTGGTGCTACCCGGTTCTCACGGTAGCCATGTTCTGGGTCGGCAAGCCTTACCTTTTCCGAGACTGGATGAGCAAATACACCGCCTGCCCGCGACTCTACACCATCAGCAATGCCATAGGTGCCGTTTGGGGTGCCGCCATCCTCATTTGCGCCGTCTGCTTCTGGTAATTTTCACCCCATCAGCATTATGCAGAACTTTTGCGACACCCTCTACACGGCGGACTATGTGGTCACCCAAAATGAGGGCAGAGACATCATCGAGCGCGGAGCCGTTGCCGTGTGTGAGGACCACATCCTGTGCGTAGGGCATACGGATATTCTGGAAATTCTGTACCCAGATGCCCGCCGGGTAGATATGGGCAATGCCGTCATCATGCCCGGGCTTATCAATGCTCACACCCATGTTCCCATGAGCCTGCTGCGCGGGTACTCCGATGACAAAGCCCTCATGGATTGGCTCACCAAGGACATCTTTCCGCAAGAGGCCAAGCTCACCCCTGAGCTGGTGGAGCTGGGTGCACGCTTCAGCTTGGCAGAGATGCTCCGCTCCGGCACGACGGCATTTTATGACATGTACATGTGGGAGGACGCCGTTTTCCGCGCAGCGGATTCCATGGGCATGCGTGCCGTACTGGGAGAAAGCGTGACGCAGTACTTCCCCTCCCTCTCCTGCAAGGACCGCGAGGCTTACTTTGATTTGGTGCGTCGGCAGGCAGAATCTTGGAAAGGCCACCCACGCATACGCCAGGCCGTAGTACCACATGCGCCCTACACCACCACCCCTGAGCTGCTGCGCCGGTGCTATGAGCTGGCAGAGGAAACCGGGAGCTTGTTCGGCATGCACTTAGCGGAAACGGCAAATGAAACGGAAACCTGCCTGAAAGAGCACGGCATGCGCCCCATTCCCTATTGCAACAGCTTGGGATTACTGCAACCGGGCAGCACATTCTTCCATGTTGTGCATGCAGATGAGCATGATATGGAGCTACTCTCGGAAGGCCGCTGCGCCGTGGTGCACAACCCCGCCAGTAATATGAAACTGGCCAGCGGAGTTGCCCCCATCGGCACCTTCCGCAACTACCGCATTCCGGTAGGCTTGGGTACGGATGGACCTGCCAGCAACAACGCCCAAAACATGCTGCGCGAAATGTACTTGGCAAGCCTGCTGCAAAAAGTGACTACACTTGACCCCACGGCATGCCCGGCGCAAACAGCTCTGGACCTCGCCACGCGCGGTGGCTCAGATGCCCTGCACTGCCCGCTCATCGGTACGCTGGAGCCCGGCATGAAGGCAGACTTCATTGCTCTGGACCTCAGCTCCCCGAACATGCAGCCCGTCCACAACATTGTCTCCAACATCGTATACGCTGCATGCGGTGCGGAAAACCGCCTCACCGTGGTAGACGGCAAGGAGCTGTACCGCGACGGCAAGTTCCTGACCTGCGATTACGAGGCGCTCCGCCAAGAGATTCAACAGGCTCGCACATGGGTACGCAGCTGATGCATTGCGCACTGGGGCAACTCCCCATTGCCGCCATTGATTTTGAGTCCGCCGGCTCCGCCCCGGGTGAGACGGATTGCCCGGTACAAATAGGCATTGTGCGGGTGGACTCCCTCTTCGGCAAGGAGGAGTGCTTTACCTCCTACATTCACTGCGCGCGCCCTGTACGCTGGAGTGCGGCCAAAGTGCACGGCATTACTACCGATATGCTGCAAAACGCCCCCACATTCAGCGAACTGTGGCCACAAATTCGGCGCATGCTCAGCGGTTGCTTGGTGGTGGGGCATAACCCGGCCACGGAGGTGCGTTTTCTGAGTTCCTTCCCGGGGCATGGATTCGGCCCCTGGCTGGACACCCTGCAACTGGCTCGCAAAGCCTTGCCTTCCCTCAAGGAACACTCTCTCGGCAAAGTGTGCGAGGCGCTCCGCATTTGCTCGCAGGTAGATGCCTTGGTGCCCGGTAAACACTGGCATGATGCCCTGTATGATGCCGCCGGCTCGCTGGAAATCCTGCGCGCCCTCACCCGCGCCCTCCACATGGAAAACGCCCCCCTGCGCGGTCTTGCCTTTGCCATTAGTGAGTAGTGGGCTGTATCACTCTCACATTCGGCCGGGAACGGCAGCGGTCAAACAAATCCTCCACGGCGCGTGGCCCCACGACTATGCCGATGATGACGTTGCCAATCACAGCACAGGGAAAATCCACCGCCACAAAGGTAGCCACGGACAGCGGGTACGCTACCACGGCGCCAATGTTGTGATTAACCCCCGGACATGTGGCAAAAGACTCCACCTTATTCCCCTGCGGCAAACGTGCAAGCTGAGCCCCGGCGGGTAGCTCCGCCAGCCAGGCATTGCTGCTGCGTGTGTCCAATTGCCACGTAGTTGCTCGCTTGTTATCAGCCTTAACAATGCGGCAATACCCACTCGTCTCCCTGCGATTTTTCACATAGCAATACCTGCGTTTTACGCCGAACAAACCACCTCCGCCCTCCAAGCCGACAACAGGAAATGAACCGAAAGATTTATCACAATCCAACTTGACAGCAGGCACATAATATTCATTACCGACGCGGTACACCTTTCCCGGACGCTCGGAAAGACGCGCCTTCTCCGATATGCACGTGCTCGCCTTTCCGGACTGCAAACGCTCCGCGAACGCCTCCGTCGCCACGCAATCAAAACTCTGCCCCATAGCCGCCACCGCACGATAATTACGGCTCACGCAGGAACTCAGCACCACCGCCAATACTACGCATATGCTCAATAGCTTGTTCATGAGCTCATCGTATCATGATGGACATCACATGACAAGCTTTCAGTCAGATTTTCATGTCGAAAAAATCCGTCTGTCCGTGTTTTTTGTTTGCCTGAACGCCTTGTTTTGTGATAGTCTCTATGGCAGAACACGTACACCATATGAAAGCATGAGGCAGTCAATTTATCCGGAACCACAGCCATGATTAAATCTGAAAAATCCCCACAATATCAACAATAAAACCCATTTCCACCGGCGTGTTACTTGAATCCATACTCCTATTCCTAACCGGCAGCATTACAGGCGCCGTCATAGCGTTCGCACTCACAGGCCGCCGTTCTGCGGAGCTCCGTGTTCGCCTTGCCCGGCGAGAAACGGAGGTTGAACTCCTGCAAAAATCCATCGTCGAAAAAGAAACACTGCATCTGGGAACACGCTCCCAACTCGAGGCTTGCCAAGCGCAGCTCTCTGCAACAACGACTGAACGTGAGCGCCTGAGCACCACGCTGGAGCATGAACAAAAGCTCCGCAAAGAAGAGACCGCCAAACTGGAGCAAATGCAGGAAGCTCACTTCTCCCGCTTCCGTCATTTAGCAGGCGAAATCATGGAAGAAAATACCGGCAAGCTCAAGGCCTCCAACAAGGAGTACATGGATGCACTCCTCGCCCCGCTGCGGGAGCAATTGGAGCACCTCGGCAAAGCCGTAACGGACACTAACCGCACGTCTGCCGGCAACAAGGCCTCACTGGAGGCTGCCATCAAAGCCATGATGGAAAAAACGGAAAGCTTGGGACGCGATGCGGAAAACCTTACACTCGCCCTGCGCGGCAATACAAAAAAACAAGGTGATTGGGGTGAAATGATATTGGAGCGCATGCTGGAGGAATCCGGCTTGCGCCGCAATGAGGAATACTACATACAGGAAAACCACAAAACGGAAGAAGGCCGAGATGTACGCCCCGATGTCGTCATCCGCTTCCCGGAAAACAAGTGCGTGATTGTGGACTCCAAGGTATCACTGACAGCCTATGCCCTCAGCGTAGCGGCTGAACACGATGCCGAACGCACCAACCACCTGCGCGCACATGTTGCCTCCATCCGCAAACACATAGACGAGCTGGCAGGCAAAAATTATTCCTCCTCGGTTAAGGGCTCCATCAGTTATGTACTCATGTTCATCCCCAACGAGGCGTCCTACATGGCAGCGCTCCAAACAGAACCGGCTCTCCCCATGGAGGCCTATCGTAAGAAAATTGTTCTCATCAGCCCCTCTAACCTACTGATGGCACTGCAACTGGCCTACAATCTGTGGCAAAAAGAACGCCAAACACGCAATGTGGAGAATATCATTGACCGCGCCTCCAAATTGTATGATAAACTTGCCACCGTGCAGGAAAGCCTGGAAAAAGTCGGCAAAGGCATCGACCAAGCGCATGATGCCTACTCTCATGCCCTCAAACAACTGTTCCATGGTCGCGGTTGCTATGCCAAACAACTTGCAGACCTGCGCCAAATGGGTATCTCGCCTAACAAACGGCTCAGCCTCTCCGATGACGCTGAGTAGCACCCGGATTCCCTCATCAATCCAAATTGCAAATTCAAAAACCAAGCACGCTTATCCCCTTGACAAAACAAGAGTCATGGCGTAAACTGCCCCTATGTCACGCTATAACGGAGAACAGGTATTGGTAGTACCCCGCACCGCTTTTGAAGCCGTGGGGGCTTTTAACGGAGTTCGCTTGAATGCTCAGGAGTACCTCTCCGCCTTTTTCAAAGACGGCGTAGCTCATTACCTGGACCGCGATATTGCCGAGGATAGCCCTCAGTTCAAGCAGATCATCGCTTACGCCATCTTCTGCTACCAAGGCAAGGTTCTTGCCTACGCCCGCACCTCCAAAGGCGGTGAAGCCCGCCTGCATGACAAATGGTCCCTAGGCATCGGCGGCCACATCAACCCCGTAGATGGCTTAGCGGACAGTATTGATACCTACCTCGCAGGTGTTGAACGCGAAATCCGCGAGGAAATCTCCTTTTCCGGCAATGCCTCCCAGCAGCTCTACGCCGTCATCAATGACGACACCAATGAAGTGGGCTCCGTTCACTTAGGCATTGTTCACAAGTTTGAGTTGGATAACGACCACGTTATCCCCTTGGAAAAGAAACTCGCCAACCTGAAATTCTGTACCTTGCAAGAGCTCTCCGGTGAGCTTTACGACAAGCTGGAAACCTGGTCCGCCATTTGTGTGGATGCACTCAAAAATGAGCAATAAACCATGTGCTCCCCCCTTCCCCGGAACTTCCACAGTTTTGCCGGCATTCTTATCGCGAAAAGCGGCGCCCTCGTCGGCCTGAGCGGGGGAAGGGACTCCGTTGCTCTGCTACTGATGCTCAAGCAGGTGTTGCAATGCAACAACTTGGCTGCATGCCACATCAACCACTGCATACGTGGTGAGGAGTCCGACGCGGATGAGCAGTTCTGCGCAGACCTCTGCAAGCGTTTGGATGTGCCTTTCATCTGCAAGCGGGTGGATGTACCGGCGCTGTCCAAGAAGACGGGCTTATCGCTGGAGGAGGCTGCTCGCAAGGTCCGTTACCAAACATTCTTTGAGAATCGAAAGTTATCCGTCGAGGGCTACATTGCCCTGGCTCACCATGCGGATGACCAAGCGGAAACCGTCCTCTTCAACATGGCGCGCGGAGCCTCCGGCCCACGTGCCATGCGCCCCATTGATGAACGCGGCATCATGCGCCCTCTGCTCAATGTTACACGCCAAGAGATAACCGACTGGTTGCTGGCGCGTGGTGAGACTTGGCGCGATGACTCTACCAACGCTCTTACGGATGTCACGCGCAACCGCCTGCGCCACGAGGTGCTGCCCCTGCTCAACGATGCAATGGGGCGGGATGTCACCCCAATCCTGTGCCGTGGCGCCAACTTGTTCCAAGAAACGCATGACGCATTGGATGAAGCGCTCACTGAGCTACCCATTAAAGACCCTCAAGGCCGGCTCTACCTCCCCTTTGTACTACAAAAAAGTGAGGCCCTGCGCAAAGCCATCATCCATCACTACCTCCGCTCTCACGGCGTGCCGGACATCAAAGAATCCACCGTTCTTGCAGTAGATGCCATCCTCCCGCCTAACGCCACGCACTCCCGCATTTGCCTTCCCGGTGGCTTCTTGGCCATCCGCCACCACAAACGCTTGGAACTCCGCCTGCCTGAGGAATAAACCCATGCACCATCTCGCTCAGGCTTTTTAACTTTATTGACTTGCAATAATTAACAAAAAAATAGGCTCTGTTAAAGTTTATGGTTGATGCCACAGTTTGCGTTGAGCGAGAAATCAGAAGTTGGAGGGGAGTTTGCGAGCGCCAGCGCCTGCCTCGGCGTAGCTGCGCAGCAGCGAAGACGGGAGCCTAAATCAGAACCCGC
>JAFQDN010000006.1 GCA_017415995.1 Akkermansia sp.
CTTCTTCAAAGCTCACCGTCCGTTCCCGTGCCTCCGCTGCCTCTACGCCCCATTCTACAATCTCCATGCACCGCCTCATCAAGCCTTTCCCGCCTCCGGCTACCTCCTGTTCTGCCTCATATAACGGCAACCTCGCTTCCCCAATTCGCCTCACCAGCGCCGTTATCACCTGCGCCGCTTCCAGCACTCCCAATCCTGTGCTCCGCAGCAGCACCAGCGCCGCCGCGTCCTCCTCTGTCTTTGTGTTGTGTCCTGTGTTCATTGTCGTTAATCCTTTTGAAGGATGAAGTCAAGAAAAAACTGATTATTAGCAGAATTTCATTGCTTAGAGTCTATGACTTTGGGGCGGTTTGGTAAAGAAGAACTGAGCGCGCAACCACTTTTCATTGTAAGCCATTGCAAAGTGGAGATAATGTAAGTGAAGTATGAGAGAAAGAACTTTCATCCTTCAAAAAGAGTAATCTTCAGAGAGTCACCGTGAAATGCTCTATATGACCAAACTTATCCCCACGGTAAGAAAATGTATTTTCTCGTACTGTAGCTCTATTCGGCGCGAGAATTTTGCCGGTTGGCATTTCATTGTGAAAAATTACTCGAATAAAATATGTCAGACTTTGACCACAACGCTATTGTTTCGTACATCTGGGGCATTGCCAATGATGTGCTCCGTGACCGTTTTGTGCGCGGTAAATACCGCGATGTAATTTTGCCTATGACGGTGCTGCGCCGTTTGGATGCCGTACTGGAACCGACCAAGGCCGACGTGCTGGCTATGGCTCAGAGCGAAGCCGGAAAGAAACTCACCGGAGATACGCTTAAAAAGCTGCTGTGCAGCGTGTCGGGATGCGGCTATTATAACACGTCTCCCTATACCATGGCGGATTTGACCCGCGCTTCTACGCTGGAGCAGCTGGAAGCTAATTTCATGGAGTATCTTCGCGGCTTCTCCGCCGATGTACAGGAGATTCTGACCCGATTTGACTTCTACAACGTGACCTTCCCCAAGCTGATGGATGTGCGCGGCGTGAATGACGACAACGGCACGCCTCGCGCGGAAATTCTGACCGCGCTGCTCGGTAAGTACCTTTCCCCTACGCTGAATCTCAGCCCGAATCCCAAAAAGGACGGCAAAGGTAATGAGATCCCCGGGCTGGATAATCACGCCATGGGGACGGTGTTCGAAGAGCTGCTGCGCCGCTTCAATGAAGAAAATAATGAAGAGGCGGGTGAGCACTTCACTCCCCGCGATATTGTCACCCTCATGGCCGACATCATTTTCGAGCCCATTGCTGAGGAGCTCAAACATGGCACTTATTCGCTCTACGACGGCGCTTGCGGTTCCGGTGGCATGCTGACGGTGGGTGAAGACCGCCTCAAGCTGTTGGCTAAGGAGAGAAATCTGCGCATCAATCTCCAGCTCTTTGGGCAGGAAATCAACCCGGAGACATACGCTATCGCTAAGGCGGACGCTCTCATCAAAGGCCGCGCGGACAATGAGTTCCACATCTCCTGTGCCTCCACGCTGTCGGCGGATTCCTGCTACGGCAAATCATTCAATTTCATGATGAGTAACCCGCCCTACGGTAAGAGCTGGGGTACAGAGGTGAAGAACATGACAGCGAATGGCACCGCCAACAAAAAGGATATCACCGATGACCGCTTTGTGAAGCCCGGTTACGCCGATGACCCGGACTATGCCATGCTTCCCGATACCGGGGATGGGCAGATGCTCTTCCTGCTCAATATGGTGAACAAGATGAAGACCGATGAGCTTGGCTCTCGTATTGCCTCCGTTCACAACGGCTCCAGCCTATTCACCGGAAATGCCGGACAGGGAGAAAGCAATGCTCGCCGCTACCTGCTGGAGAATGACCTCGTGGAGGCTATCATTCAGCTGCCGGAAAAGATTTTCTACAATACGGGTATTGCCACCTACATCTGGCTGCTGACTAACCGTAAGAAAGAATCTATGCGCGGCAAGGTGCAGCTCATCGATGCTTCTAAGTGGTGTCGCCCGTTGCGTAAGAACCTCGGCGAGCGTAACTGCGAGATGGCACCGGAAGACCGTGCCCGCGTGCTCGACCTTATCCTTAATCCCCGCAACACAGAGAACTCTATTGTGCTGAGCAATGAGGAGCTGGGCTATCGCAGCATTATCGTAGAGCGTCCGCTTCGTCTCTCCGCCGAGATTTCCGCTGAGCGCTTGGATCAGCTCAAAGACCAGCTCCCGGAGAAACAAAGGGATGCCATCATGTCCGTCCTGTCAGCTCTGCCCGAGGACTCAATGTCATGGGTTGCGCTGGAAAAATCGCTTAAGGGCATCAAACTCACCAAGAAGATATCTGATGAGCTACGCAAGACTCTCGGCGTCAAAGCTGCCGATGCTCCCGTGTTGGGTACGGATAAATCCGGTTATCCCATCGCCGATGCTGAGCTCCGAGAAACCGAACAGATACCCCTCACCGAATCTGTAACCGACTTCATGGAGCGCGAAGTGCTACCCTACGCGCAGGATTCCTTTGTTCCGGATGTTGACGGCAAGATTGGCTACGAGATTTCGTTTAATCGTTATTTCTACAAACCCGCCCCGCTACGATCCATTGCTGATATTATTGCCGATATCCGCACACTCGATGCCGGTAGTGATGTTATCCTTAACTCTATCATAGGAGGGAATCAATAACCATGAAAGCTTATCCGGCATATAAAAGCAGTGGGGTGGAGTGGCTAGAAGAAATCCCTGAGAATTGGGAGTTTCGACCTATTAAACGTATTTTTTCAGAAGTGGATATAAAAAAGGGGGATGCCCCATACCCTCTCCTTTCGTTTAGTAGAGAAAAAGGATTGATAATCCCTCCAATAGACAAAAAAGGAGTACCCGATGATTTGAGCTGTTATAAAGTACTCAAGAAAGGACAGCTTTTAGAAAATCGAATGCAAGCATGGAGTGGTATGTTCATTTGCGCTGACAAAGATGGCTGCGTATCTCCGGACTATAGCGTTTTTGAAGCAATAGATATAAACACAACATCCGTGAAGTTCTATGAGTATGTCTTCAGAAATCATATATGGGTAAGTTTGTTTGCAAATGCTTCGAAAGGTATAGGGACTGGATTTAATCGCTTATATACTCCTCAGTTTGGCGCAATTAAAACAATTTTCCCTCCTTATGAGGAGCAAAATGTCATCGTTGCCTATCTCGATAAGAAATGTGCTGAGATAGAAGAGCTGATTAGTCGCAGACAATCCATTATCGATCGACTGCGGGAACTCAAGCAATCCATCATCGCTGAGGCCGTTACCAAGGGTCTCAATCCGGATGTTTCCATGAAGGACTCTGGCATCGCATGGCTTGGAGTCATCCCGGAACATTGGGAAATAAGAAAGTTAAAATATACGTTCTCTGAACGAACTGAAAAAAATCATCCAGATGAACCTATTTTATGTGCAACACAATCTCATGGCGTCATCCCTCAATCATTGTACAAGAATCGAGTTGTTGTTGTTAATAAAGGGTTTGAAGGTCTTAAGTTTGTGAAGTGTGGAGATTTTGTAATTAGTCTTCGTTCCTTTGAAGGTGGTATTGAGTATGCTTATTATCAGGGTATTATAAGTGCAGCTTACACGGTTTTAACACCTAATATAGAAGAACAGGCATATTTCATGAAATGGTTATTCAAATCAAAACCTTTCATACAGCTGCTACAAACTTGCGTAACTGGTATTAGGGAAGGTCAAAATATAAATTATCAAGCGCTTAGCAGAAAGTTTATCGTTTTACCCCCATTGAAGGAACAGCAATTCATCGTTGCCTACCTCGATAAAAAATGTACAGAGATAGACGAGCTAATAGCCCGGCAGGAGCAAATTATCGAGAAGCTCAAGGAATTGAAGACCTCCACCATAGCCCATGTGGTTACGGGCAAGGTGGACGTTCGAGACGCGATTTAACCCTAACTATCACCTATGTCTGCACCTACGCAAACACAACAGGAAACAAACCTGAAAGAGAAAGATCTGGAGCAACGTATCGAAGACGCGCTGCTGGCGGGCGGCTATGAAAAGCGCACCATGGACACCTACGATAAGGTGTATGCGGTGGACGGATCCATGCTGCTGGATTTCCTGAAAGAAACTCAGTTACCTGTCTACAATAAGCTCAAACTGTACGAAGCAGCAGCATGGACGCGCTTTCTGGAGCGCCTGAGCAGCGAGCTGAAACGCAGAGGCGTGATAGATGTGCTGCGCTCCGGCATCAGCCATGAGCAATGCAGCGGCATCAAGCTGTATCATAGTCTGCCGGATGATGATAACGCCACCGCCAAGGCCTTGCACGCTAAGAACACTTTCGGCTTTATCCGCCAGCTGGCTTACTCCCAGCCGCATGTACAAGACCCGGGCATATTGGATGTGGGCGTGTATATCAACGGCATACCCGTGATGACGATGGAGCTGAAAAATGAGTACAGCGGACAGAATGTCAAACATGCCATCGAGCAGTATAAAAACGACCGTGACCCGAAAGAGCCCTTGCTGCTGCCGGGACGTTGCGCGGTGCATTTTGCGGTGGATACGCATGAGGTGTACATGTGCACCATGCTGAGCGGTAAACGCAGTCGTTTCCTCCCGTTTAATCGTGGCAAAGAGGATGGCTCAGCGGGAAATCCCGCCAACCCGAACGGCTTTGCCACAGCCTACCTCTGGGAAGAGATTCTGCAACCGTCCAGCCTGTGCGACATCATCGAGCACTACGCCTGCAAGGTAGAGGAAAAAGATAAGAAGAACAAAGACAAAAAGCGGAAAATCGATATTTTCCCCCGCTATCATCAGCTGGATGCTACACGAAAACTGCTGGCAGATGTGCAGCAGAACGGAGTCGGGCATCAATACCTGATTCAGCATAGTGCCGGCAGTGGCAAATCCAACACCATCACCTGGCTGGTACTGCAGCTCACCAACACCCGAGGAGCAGATGGCAAACACGCCTTTGATGCCGTGGTCGTGGTGACAGACCGCCGCAATCTGGACAAGCAGATAAACGGCAATATCCGCAAGTTCAGTCGAATGGGTAACATCCTGCATGCCCGGAAAGGCAGCGAACTGGGAGATGCGTTGGCACCGGATTCATCCACCCGCATTGTGGTATCGACCATCCAGAAGTTCCCGGTTGTTCTGAAACAGATGCAGGAGGAACAGAACAAGAAGTTTGCCATTGTCATTGACGAAGCACACTCCTCGCAGGGTGGCGAAAACGCTGCCGCGCTTAACAAGGTGCTCGGGATGGCGGGGGAGACTGATTATCAGGCAGAGGATGATGATGAGCTGATGGATGTATTGGCCATGTGCGTGAGCCGTGAAGAACAGGATGTTCAATTGCTGGCATACCGCCGCGCCAAGCTCCGCAAACTGGTACAGAATGCCAGCTATTTTGCCTTTACTGCTACGCCCAAAATCAAGACCCTACGCATGTTTGGCCAGTTGGCACCTGATGGCTCATACAGGCCATTCCATCACTACAGCATGAAGCAGGCCATTCAGGAGGGATTCATTCTGGACGTGCTGGCTTGCTACACGCCGATTCAGAGCTATTTCAGGCTGAAACCACGAGATGGCAAGGACGCTACAGAAGAGTATGATGCCAAAAAGGCTCAGGCTAAGCTCAAGAAACTGGCGGAAAGCGACCCGGCTGCCATTAAGAAAAAAGCGTATATCATGGTGGAGCATTTCCTGACGCAAGGTAGCCGTCAGATAGCCGGGCAAGCTCGCGCTATGGTTATCTGTGCAAGCATTCAGCGGGCGATTGACTACTACCATGCCATAGAAGCTGAATTGAAACGACAGAATAGCCATTTCCGTGCCATTGTGGCATTCTCCGGGGAAAAGGAGATTGACGGCGAGAAGTGGGATGAAGCAAAGGTTAATGGATTCCCGTCTGCGCAGATAGAGGACAAGATACAGGAAGATCCGTACCGTATCCTTGTGGTGGCTGATAAGTTCCAGACCGGCTATGATGAGCCTCTGATGCAAACCATGTATGTGGATAAGAAGCTCTCCGGCGTAAAGGCGGTGCAGACGCTTTCCCGTCTGAATCGTTCTCGTGCTGATAAGTATAAGACCTTTGTGCTTGATTTCTACAACGATGAGGAATCCATACGAGCCGACTTTGAGCCATACTATATGACGACTATTCTGTCGGGCGACTGCGATGCGAACAAGCTTCACGATTTGAAAGCAGAGCTGGATAATTCCGGGATTTATTCCCCATATCAGCTCACCAAAGCTGTGAGCATTTACCTGACCAAGCCGGAAGGAAATCAAGAGCTGGCCGCAGTGTTAGACGAATGCAAGGGGGAATATGAGTCCCGCCAGCAGGATGAACAAATACACTTCAAGAGTACAGCCAGAGCGTTCGTTCGTTACTATGACTTTCTATCTACAGTATTGCCTTATGCAAATGCCGATTGGGAGAAGCTGTCGTGTTTCCTGCGTCTGCTGCTCAAAATATTGCCCAGCATTGGGCGAGATGAAGATGACCACATCACATCCGCTGTTGAGCTGAACAGCTATAGGGCAGAGGTTGGTCACTCCATCCGCATCGCTCTGGCTGATGAAGACGGCACCATGGCACCCCCATCACCTGTAGCCGGGGGCGGAGTGCCTGAGCCGGATATGAAACCTCTGTCGGACATTTTGTCTCAGTTCCATGACCTCTTTGGCAACATAGAATGGAAGGACGAGGATAACGTGCGAGCTATTCTGGACAAGCTCGCTCCCGAAATGGCCAAGGACATCAATGTGGCAGACGCTATGGCCAACAGCGATGAGGAGAATATACGCCTCGCCCTGAAAACAGCTGTAGATAATTACCTGACCGCTCAGATTGTACTGAACTCCGGGCGCATGGATGATATGGTTAAGCTCATGCAACTATATGGAGATAAGGATAACGGCTTCTCCTCACGCTTACTAGACAGCATCATGCACCGCCTCCGCCGTGAGCATTGGATGGAATATAATTCGGAAGATGACGATAGATTGTTAGGGGTCGCAGAACTAACATAATTTTCCCATTCCCTGCGCTGCTTCCCCAAAAAAGCGCACCGCCTGCGAGTGAGAGACTAGCAGGCGGTGAGGGAAGGGGTAGAAAGCTGGGGCGTTATTTGGCCGGGGCAGTTTGAATGCGGAGGACTTGAACAGCGTCCGGGGTGGAGGGGACCTCCAGGGTGCCTTTGGTGCCTTTGAGGCGCAGGAAGTGTTTGCCGGCGCGGGGCATGGAGAAGGTGGCGAACTTGCGGACGTCATCCGTTTTGATGGGGAGGGGCATGGTGTCCAGAACGGAGCCGTTTTCGTTGAGCAACTCGACATAGAGGATGTCTTTTTCCGGGCGAGGGACGAGCTCCACCATCAAGCGTTGTTGGTCTGCAGGGGGGCCGTATTTGGCATACCAATCGGCAGAGAGTTTGCGGTAGCGCTCCGTGACGTCGATGCAGGGGATTTTGTGCTTATGGTAAACGGGGAAGCTGTATTGGCCGGCGGGATGGACGGCGAGGATTTTTTGCATGGGGTCATCCGGGTTGAGCATGCCGATGTTTTCCATGACCCAGCCTGTGTTGAAATCCTTTTCATTGAACTCAATCATGTGCCACTCGCCGTTGAGCCAAACTTCGGGCCAGGAGTGGTTGCCGCGGATGTGGTTCCAGGTGGGGATGCCGACGGCGCGAGCGGGAATGCCCAAGGAGCGGTAAGCGCAAACCATCAGGATGGTTTGCCCGGAGCAGGATACTTTTTTCTCCTCGAGAGCCTCCAGAGCATTCATATCGGCGCGGCGGCGCTCAATGGAGTAGTAAACGCCGGTCAGGTTGGTCATGTTGGCAGCGATATAGAGCACGGCCTCGCGCGGGCTGTTGCAGTGTTCTACAGCGGGGCGGAATATTTTTTCCACGGTATCACGCCAGTCGCATGGGGTCTCGGAAATGACGGTATTGGATTCCACGTAGAGCTTGCGGATGTCATCCGGCACTTCCTCCGGTTGCCAAGCGGCTAAAGCGGAGCCGAGCATGGAGCCGACAGCGGCAATGAATGATAATGCTTTCATAATAAATGATGATTAGAAGTGAAATTAGAGTTGAACCTCGCCGTAGAGGGTAAAGCCTGTGCACTCACGGATGCGCACGGGAACAATGGAGCCGATTTGGGCACTGCCGCCCTCAATGATGACGGGTTTGTTTTGGGAAGTGCGGCCTTGCAAGCGGTCCGGATTGGTTTTGCTGGGGCCTTCAACCAAAATGGTTTGCAGCGTGCCGATGAGTGCGTTGTTTCTGGCCGTGGCAATGCGGTTGACGCATTCCAGGAGGTCGTGATTGCGTTCTTCCTTAACGCGGAGACAGATTTGGTTATCCATGGCAGCGGCTGGGGTGTCGCGGCGCGGGGAATACTGGAAGATGAAAGCGTTATCGAACTGAATACGCTCTACGGCAGCTTTTGTTTGCAGGTAATCCTCATGGGTTTCGCCCGGGAAGCCGACGATGATGTCTGTGGTGATGGCCAAATCCGGGCGAGCAGCGCGCATGTCCTCACATAATTTGAGGTATTTTTCATTTTTATAGGGGCGGAGCATCAGTTTGAGGATGCGGTCACTGCCGCTTTGCATCGGGAAGTGGATGTGGCTGCAGAGTTTGGGGAGGTAGGTGTAGGCGTTGACCAAATCCTGCCGGAAGCCGATGGGGTGAGGGGAGGTAAAGCGAATGCGCTCTAAGCCGTCAATTTCATGCAGGGCCTCCAGCAGCCGCACAAAGGCACCGCGGCCGTTGATGACGGGCTCATCACGGCCGTAGCGGTTGACGATTTGGCCGAGCAGGGTGATTTCTTTTACCCCGCCGGAGACGAGAAGCTTGGCTTCATCCAAGATGTCCTGCATGGGGCGGCTGCATTCCTCACCGCGCGTGCTGGGGACAATGCAGTAGGAGCAACGCATGTCACACCCTTGCATGATGGATACAAAAGCGGTGCAACTGCCGTTGGTGGGCAGGTGATCACGGATGGCATTCTGGAAGCCGTCTTCATGCTCGGCAGCACAAATGTGGGCGCCACGGTGCAGGGGCTCGCGGAGGTTTTGGCCCAACCTGCTTTTGAGCAATCTGTTGCAAAGTTTGTAGACGTTGTGGTATTGGTGTGTGCCTGTTACGATGTCCAGACGGTTGATTTCCCGGAAGAGGGAGCGTTGGCGGCTTTGGCTCATGCAGCCCATGAATCCGTATACCACCCAGGGCTTGGCCGTAGGGCGAGAGCACAGCAGCCCCATTTTGCCCAAGGCTTTCAGCTCCGCTTTTTCGCGTACGGAGCAGGTGTTAATGAGGATAACATCGGCCTCCGCCTCATCTTTAGTAATATCATATCCGCCTGCGAGGAACATGCTGAGTACCTGTTCGGAATCTCGCTCGTTCATCTGGCATCCGTATGTCTTTATCAGTACGCTTGGCATTGCTGTATTTGTTGTGGGCTTGCGTCTGCTCCTTATTCAGGCGCACGCGCGGTACAATCTCTCTGCTCTCAGGGTAGCATCATCTTGCTTTCTATGCAAGCCTATTTTCTGTCTCCGGTGACGGATTGAGTCGGGTGCTGCTTCGCTGACGCTCGCGCCAACTTGGCTCTTCGGTTTTGGTTCCCTCATCGTTCCATGGTTTGAGAAACACGTGCTTGCCCGGCGTTTTTAATGAGGAGTATGCAAATGACGAGTAAGATGGGGAATGCAGAGGCAACGAGAAGTCCTGTTTTAAGGTTGCCACCGGCAAGCTCCGAGACGTAACCGACCATGGTTGGGCTAAGGGTTGCGCCGAGGTCCCCGGCCAGGGCGAGGAAGGCAAACAAGGCTGTGCCGCCGAGGGGGCACTGCTGCGCAGAGATGCTCAGGGAACCCGGCCACATGATGCCCACGGCGAGCCCGCAGAGTGCGCAGCCGACCAACCCGATGACTGCCAGCGGGGAGAGCGAGGCCACAAAATAGCAAACGCTGCACAGAATGCCTGAGAATAGCATGGTTTTCAGCAGGTTAAGGCGGGAGCTCATTTTGCCGTAGAGTAGACGGGAGAGCCCCATGAAGGCGGCAAACATGCAGGGGCCGGCTAAGTCACCTATGGCTTTGGAGACTCCCATCGCGGATTCGGTGAAGGCGGATGTCCACTGGGCCATGGATGCCTCCGATGCCCCGGCGCATACCATGAGCAGGATGAGGAGCCAGAAAAGCGGCAGCCGCAGCAGTTTGCGTGTGGAGTTGCCCCCGTGGCTTTCCGGGAGATGCTCGATGGGGCATGTCAGGAAATTGAAGGTGTTGGCCAAGGGAATGGCCGCCCAGAGAAGAGCAAGGAGCTTCCAGTTCTCCACCCCGAAGAGGGCAAAGAATAGGGTGGAGCCGAGGATAACGGCCACCGCGCCCCAGCAATAAAAAGAGTGCAGCAGGCTCATCATGCCGTCTTTGTTTTTGAATGGGCAGGCCTCCACAATCGGGCTCACCAGCACCTCGATGAGTCCGCTGCCGATGGCATAGAGAACCACCGAAAGAAGGATGCCGATGAAGGGGGTGGGCAACAGCTCCGGCAGGATTACCATCAGCACCAGCCCGAGTGCCGAAATGACCTGCGAGACCGCCACGCAGGTGCGGTAGCCTATCCTATCCGCGTATTTGCCGGCCACCATGTCCACAACAAGCTGGGTCAGGTAGAAGGTGAACGGGATGAGTGCAATTTGCTCCAGTGAGACCCGGTAGGTGTCCTTGAACGTCAGAAAGAGAAGAGGTGCAAAATTCGCCGTGATAGCTTGTGTGACGAACCCGAGGTAACAGGCAATCTTTGTTTTGCTGTAATTTTTGTTCTGTTCAAGCATGGGGGAAGCTATAGTAGCAGATACAGCTGAAAATGCAAGGCTGTTGCGCGATTTTGAATGTTAGATTTTGCATGTGTAGAACTCCGTAGGCCTGTGACCTCCGGAGTTTATATTCTTACGGTCGGTGGTGGTGGGGGGTGGCTTCCGAAAACGGGAAATTGCTTCCGCTTTATCACCATTATTTTATGGATTCAGCATCCAACCATGGTCGCCGTGGTAAATCATTTGATGGGTCATGCCACCGTCAATACAGATGTTCTCGCCCGTAATGAATCCGGCTTTGGAGGAGCAGAGGAAAAGCACCATATCCGCAATGTCCTCCGGTGTGCCAACCCTGCCTGCGGGGTGTTGAGATGCATCTGCGCCGCCGTAAGTGGCTCCGTTGGTTTCAATCCAGCCCGGGGAAATGGAGTTGACGCGTACGCGCCCCGCCAACGACACCGCCAGAGCATGAGTGAGTGCCGCGATGCCGCCTTTGGCCGCCGTGTAACACTCCGTACCCGGCATGCTCATGCGGTCACGACTGGATGATATATTGACAATAGCCGCGCCCTCGGCAAAGTGATTCATCAGCAGGCGGGTGAGCATGTAGGGAGCCGTTACCCCCACTTGCAGCGCGTAATTGAACTCTTGCCAGGTGCAGTCCGGCAATCCTTTGAATAAGGGAGCGGCATTGTTGATTAGGTAATCCACATGGCCGAACTCCGCTAACACTTTTTTGCAAAACTCGCACAAATCATCCTCCTTGGATAAATCTCCCGTAAAATAGGGATTCTCCTTTACGTCAAAAACGCATACATGAGCTCCTGCGGCGCTGAACTTCTCCGCAATGCAACGCCCGATTCCCTGAGCCCCGCCTGTCACAATAACGACTTTTCCGTCAAATCTCATCATGGGCTCATCATAACGAAGCCCTGCCGGATTGTCAATCAAGTCCTTTCATTCCGTCGGTTATTTTTTTCAAAAAGATCAGGGAACAAGTGGTTGATGATTCCCCGCGCTTGACAATGGTGAGCTGGTCGGTATAATGACGGCAATGAGAATGCTTTCCTTAGTTTTGCTGCTGAGTTCAATGCCGACAATGGCGGTGTGTGAGTGTTACCCGGAATGTGAGTGCGAGCCATACTGCCGCTGCGAGTTTGAGCCGAAGCCGGAGTGGTATGGTGATATGTATGAGGCATGCGTTTTCGGGGAATCCGAGGAGGTGGCGCTTTTGCTGGGAGCGGGGGCGAATCCCGGGAAGCACCGGAGCTTGTTGCGTGCAGCCGGAGAGCATATCCGCATCATAGAGCAGTTGTTACCTTACTACAAAGATATGACAGCCAAGGAATATGCTGAGTACCGAGCCTGTATTGCGGCAAGTAAGGGGAATGCCCGGGAGCTGCAGGAATTGCTTGCGGGGGGAGTACTCCCCAATACAACGTTGCCATGTGAGAATATGTGTTCCCCCATGTCGCTACTGTACTTGGCCGTATGTGGGTTGCATACTGAGTGTGTAGAGTTGTTACTGGCACAACCCGGAATTGATGTTAACATGCCCGGGGGTGTTTCTACTCCACTTGACATAGCAGTAAGCCGGAATAGCCCTGAAATGGTGCGCCTTTTGCTTGCTGCTCCGGGGATTGATGTAAATGGCACGAGTTCATGGGGGCTTGCCGGTGCCGTAACTCCGCTGCACACAGCTGCACAGTTGGGGCGCACAGAATGCCTGCGCCTGTTGTTGGCTGCTCCCGGAGTGAATCCTAACGCTACCGACCGCTGGGGTGCAACCCCTTTACAGTATGCGCTCAAAGCCGGGCATGCCGATTGTGCTCAGCTATTGCGAGACGCAAAAATGTGACCGATAAAGCGCAGGACCAATGGTTATGCGCATTGTGATGCTTGCCGTTGCTTCGCTAAATGAGAAATCCTGATTGCGGAGAAAGGGCGTCAGAGTTGCATTTTGCCGGGGTTGAGGATGTTGAGGGGGTCCAAGGCATGTTTGATGGCGCGGTGCACATCCATGGCAACGGGGCCTACGGCATCCGGGAACCAAGGCGCTTTGGCTAAGCCGATGCCGTGTTCTCCCGTAATGCTGCCACCGTGCTCTTTGACCCAACAGAACAGTCGGTTTACGAGGGCATCTGCCGGTGGACGAATGTCGCGCCCCTGAGCATCCTTGAGCACCATGATGTTGGTATGGATGTTCCCATCTCCGGAGTGCCCGAAACAGGCGACCGGAATCCCCGTCTGTTGCTGCATGGCTGCGCAAAAATCCACGAGCTCAACCAAGGCGGAGCGCGGAATGACAATGTCCTCGTTCAGTTTGGTTAGTCCGGTAGCTTTCAGGCTGTATGAGAACTCGCGGCGCAGCTGCCAGATGCTTTCCACGGCTTCCTCCGATTCGGCAGATACCACTGTAGAAGCTCCCGTACGGTACAGTATTTTTTCAATATCGAGCAACTCGGAGCGAATGGAGTCCGCTCTGCCGTCAATTTCCACAATGATGTGGCCTTTGGCATCTGCCGGCAATACGCTTTCCCCCAAATGTTTGCGCGCAGCTGCCAATGTGTAGGCGTCCGTAATTTCCATGGCTGCGGGCAAGTGGCCACCTTGCAACACATTCTGCACAGCTGCTGCGGCAAGGGAAAATTGCGGGAAACTGGCATGTAGCGCAGCGCGGGCAGGGGGGGCGGGGATAATGCGCAGAGTAGCCTGAGTGATGATGCCCAGCATACCCTCGCTACCGCAGAAAAGCCCCACCAAATCAAAGCCTTGCTTGTTCTTGTGGGTACGGCCGCCACAGCGCAGCACTCGCCCGTCTGCCAACACAACTTCCAGCCCGAGCACGTAGGTGCGGGTGACGCCGTATTTAAGGCAGCGGGGGCCTCCGGCGTTGGTGGCAATGTTGCCGCCAATGCTGGATTCTTTTCGCGAGGCCGGGTCGGGCGGGTAAAACCATCCCTTGCGCAAACACGCCTCTTGCAAGTCGGCCGTCAGCACTCCGGCCTCTACAACGGCCACTCCGTCCGCCTCATTCACCTCGATAATGCGGCGCATGCCGGCAACGGAAACAACAATACCCCCCTTTACCGGCACGCAACCACCCACATAGCCGACACCTGCGCCACGTGCCGTGACGGGTATGCCATACTGAGCTGCAAAGCGCATGGCCTCAGCCACTTGGCGGGTTTCCGTTGCTAAAACCACGGCATCGGGAAGGGCGGAGGCATGCCATTTGTCCGAGGCATGAGCCTGTAACACCTCCGGCTCCGTGCTTACGCAATCACCGAGCAGTTTTTTCAGTTCCTGTACGTAGTGTTGCATGTCCGTTACTCCTTGTCCGTACCCCAGCGGCGGTGCAGCCAAGCCTCAACAGGCGAGAATAAGAGCTTATCCGCCAACAATCCCACCAAGATGATGATGAACATGATGCCGATGACCTGGTACATGCGCTGTAACTCACGCCCGAAGTGCAAGTACTGTCCGATGCCGAATCCTCCTACCACGGATACATAGATTTCCGCCGCCATCAGGGAGCGCCAAGCAAATGCCCAGCCTTGTTTCATACCGCTGACCACAAAGGGGGCAGAGGCAGGCAGGGTCACAAATATCAAGGTATGCAGAGGTCCGGAGCCCATGGTGCGTGCTGCTCGGGCGTAAATGGGGGGTACGTTTTTCATCCCGTTTTGGGTGGAGAGCAGAACACTCCACAGCGTGCCCATGATGACCACGAACAGCAGTGCGGCCTCCGTTTGCCCGAACCAGATGCATGCCAGCGGAACCCAGCAAACACTTGGCAGAGCTTGCAAGCCTAAGGCCAGTACCCCCAGCGTGTCATTGATGCACTTGAACCGAGCTGCCAGCATGCCCAACGGCACCCCAAGTACTAGGCCTATAATGTAGCCGATGAGGAGACGTTGCAACGTTACTCCCATGGCACTCAGGAGTTTGAGGTTAATCAGGTTGTCCCACAGGTATTGCCCGACCACGCTGGGGGGTGGCAGTACGTACGGATTCCATACCGGCTCCTCCGGCCCGATGCCGAAGCGCAGTAAATCCCCGGTCAGCGTTGCCCACAGAATGATGAGCAATGCAAAAAATACAACGGTGGTAATAACTCGTTTCATGGCTTAATCAGATTCTGCTGCATTTTGGTACCCCTTGAGCTCAGCCGTAATCTCACGTGCAATGTCCGCGAGGTCGTGGTTGTTGATATTGCGCGGGCGGGGCAGCTCTACCCTGAATTCTTTGCGCACACGCCCCGGGTGCGGAGAGAAAAGGATGACTCTGCTGCCCAAGCAAACGGACTCACGCACGTTGTGAGTGACAAAAACGATGGTTTTACGCCGTTTTTCCCAAATATCCTGAATATCGCCGTAAAGTTGCTCGCGAGTCATGGCGTCCAGCGCGGAAAAGGGCTCATCCATGAGCAGGATTTTTGGATTAGGGGCAAGCGAGCGAGCCAGTGCCACACGCTGTCGCATACCGCCTGAGAGCTCATGAATATTGGCATGTGCAAACTTGTCCATTTTCACCAAATACAGGTAATATTTGGCAACCTCCAAGCGCTCTTTATTGTTGAGGTTAGGTTTTTGCTTGAGTCCGAACATGACATTGCCGATGACATCCAACCAAGGGAACAGCGCATGCTCTTGGAACATCATCATGCGGTCTCGCCCCGGGCCGGTTATCGGCACGCCGTCTATCAGCGCTTTACCTTGGTCCGGTTTTTCCAAGCCGGCAATGATATTAAGCAGCGTGGACTTTCCGCAACCGCTAGGCCCCACAAAGCACACAAATTCCCCCTCATTAATGGTCAGGCTTGCGTCCTCCAGGGCTCGAACCGTACCGCGCTTGGTTTTGAAATCCTTATACACGTGCTCCACACTCAATTTAGCGGTGGGGAACTCCTGTATTTCCTGTTTTGTTTTTTCTTGCATGTCAGTGGTTATTTTCCCTCGGCTCAGTGCTGTTATCTATTGGCTGTGCGGCGGGTGCAGTGGCTGCGTAGAGCATGCCACTTACCGGGGGGACATGGTCCAGCAACCCGGTGCGCTGCCCGTCTTTTACAAATTGTTCCATACCGGCAATATCTACCGTGTCTGTCAGCGTCATGCGTCCCCAGGCAGACTTTACCTGAGCTGCTAAATCGGTACGCTCGCGCTCGTCGGATTGCGTCAGGTGCATCAACTCATCCACCACATGGGCTTGTGCTTCATCCGGGTGAGCTTGTATCCATGCCGTCAGTTTGCGGTGTGCCTGCACTACTTGAGCCGCAGCCAGCGGGTGGTGCTTCAGCCAGCCCACACGTGATGCCAGCACCGTTGTCACCACATTCGGGTCTTCCTTGTAGATGCTTGCTCCGGCTTTCTGAATCAAGCGGGTCACCCACGGTTCCACCGTCCAGCAGGCATCAATGTCGCCCTGCGTCATCAGCTGCAGCTGCATGGCATTCGGTGTGGGTGAAACGCGGCAGTCGCCCCCTCCTTCCACCGGGCAGTTCATCCCTATGTCCATCAGCCATGCGCGGCAGCTTACATCTTGGGTATTGCCCAGCTGCGGGGTTGCAATGTTGCGGCCTCGGAAATCCGCGTTCGTCCGAATTCCGGAACTTTTGCTTACCAGCAACGCAGCCCCGCCGTTTACTGCTCCGGCCAGCAACCGCACCTCACGCCCGGCCGATACGGCGTAAGCATTCAGCGCAGGGCTGGGTCCCACATAGCTTACATCCACCGTGTTGCCGAACAATGCCTCCATGGCAGTGGGGCCTGCGTTAAACGTGTACCACTCTTCCGTATAGCCCGGCACCTCACGTTCAAACCATCCTTTACCGTCACAACTTTTGTGGCGCCACATGTTGCGTGCCACCAGCCCTTGCACATGGGTTACATTCGGGAAACACCCCATCCTCAGTACCTTGCTGTGCGGGTTTTCGCGGCTGCAGCCGCTCAGCATCAGCATGGTGCTTACCAGTAGCAGTACAAATGTGATGAGCTTGTGTTTCATGACTCCCTATCCTAGCAGACCTCACCCCCTCCCGTCAAGCTTCAATCCGCACCTTTTGTGGAAGATGGGATTGAACCGGAATGATTGTGCTCGGACGGCTGCGCTCCCGATGGATGTATGAAAGTGCAGGACTGATTTAATATAAGGGTGGTTCATTTTTTTTAGAGGAGCCCGGTCAATCATGCTTCCGGAGCAGAATCCTCATAGATGGTGGGGTCGGGGATGGCCGCGTTGCGGAATGATTGCCGACGCTCGCGGCACGTGGCACATTGCCCGCAGTGGGCAGGGCGGCCACAATAGCAGGAGTATGTATGTGAAAAATCCACCCCCAGTTCTGCCCCAAGAGCGGTAATTTGCTCCTTGGTAAAATCAATGAAAGGGCGCAGAATATGCAATTTTGCATAAGTGCCCAGTGCAATGGCTTGTGCCATGGCTTGCATAAAACCTTCTGTGCAATCAGGGTACAGGGAGTGATCCCCGCTGTGGGCTGCAATGACTATCCCCTCCGCATCTGCTGATTCTGCAATGCCGGCGGCGATGGCTAAAAAGATGCCGTTGCGGAATGGGACAACGGTTTGTTTGAGGTTGTCCTCCTCGTAATCAGCGGTAGGGATGGCATCCGCTCCGCTGAGAAGGGCGCTGCGCAGGTGTGCGGAGATGGTTCGCAGATTAATCTCGTGGTAGGGAATGCCGAGTGCCTGCGCTTGCCACCGGGCACATTCCAGCTCACGCGCTGCGTGGTTGCTGCCGTAATCGAAAGAGAAGGCACACACTACCTCATGGTGGCGGTGTGCCCAGTGCAGAGCTGTGGTGGAGTCCAGCCCTCCGGAAAGCAGGACTGCTACTTTCATGCAGGTCTATTTTGCGGATTATGTTCTGCCGTGCAGGTGAGTTGAATACCCCCGCGTGCGCCGAATTTGCCTTCCACTTTCATCCATGCGGGGGCAACTGCTGCAACAAGGTCATCCAGAATGCGGTTGACGACTTGCTCGTTGAACGCTGCGTAGTTGCGGAATGAAACGAGGTAGTACTTGAGGCTCTTGGTCTCCACTACTTTTTGCGCTGGTGTGTAGGTGATGGTAAGGCAGCAGCTGTCCGGTTGCCCGGTTACGGGGCAGAGGGATGAGAACTCGTGCGTGGTGAGGGTGACCACATACGGGCGTTGCGGGCTGCGGTTGGGGAATGCCTCCAGCTTGGCTTCCTCCGGGGTGCGGAAGAACTCGCTGTGTTGTCCGAGCAGGGAAAGATCTTTATGATCCATGGTTCTTATGCTTTGGTGAGTTTGTAGCCGTCTTTACCGTCTTTCATGGCCCAGCCTGCCTCTGCCAGCTTGGCTCGCAGGGCATCTGCCGTTGCCCAATCCTTGGCCAAACGCGCGGCCCAACGTTCATCTGCAATGGCCTTAATGTCTTCCGGTACTTCAATGTCCGCATCAGGATCCGGCAGTTGCAGCCCCAGTGCTTCCATGATGAATCGGAATGCTTTCCACATGGCCGTGGCATCATCTGCCGTCATTTCAGCGGGTTTGATGCCTTTGATGGCGCTGAACACATGGCCGAGAGCCTCCGGTCCATTGAGGTCGTCCTCCAAGCTGTCCCAAGCGGGGCGGAAGATGCCGAGTTCCGGTGCTTTTTTGACGAGCTCACGATAGGAGGGTTCCTTTTGACCACTGGCCTTGGAGAGCTCCTTATCAAAACGGCCGAGTTTGTTGAGCGCGCTTGTGGCGTCCTTCATGCCGCTGAGGGTGAAATTGAGGGGGCGGCGGTAGTAGGCAGCGGCCAGCACGTAGCGCAGGGCTGCCGGTGTATAGCCCATTTCCTGCAGCTGATCGAGGGTGTACATGTTGCCTAAGCTCTTGCTCATTTTTGCACCATCTACCAGCAGGTGGGTAACGTGGAACCAGTGACGCGCAAAGTGTCCGCCGCATGCGCAACGGCTTTGCGCTATCTCATTCTCATGGTGGGGGAATACGAGATCCACACCGCCGGAATGGAGGTCAAAGGTGTCGCCAAGGTATTTGTGGCTCATGGCAGAGCACTCTAAGTGCCAGCCCGGGCGCCCTTGCCCCCACGGCGATTCCCAGAAGTTGGGGCCATCCTCGGGGCGGCGTGCTTTCCAAAGCACGAAATCTGCGATGCTGTCTTTCTCATACTCATCGGTATCGGCTCGGGTGTTGGCCGTTTTGCCGAGGTTGAGCTCCTGGCGATCCAAGTGTGCCAATTTGCCGTAATCTTCGTACGAGGAGATGCGGAAGTAAACGGAACCATCATCACTTTGGTAAGCGTGGCCTGCGTTCATCAGTTTTTCCACGATGTCAAGCTGCTCTTTGATGTGACCGACCGCGCTCGGCTCCACATGCGGGGAAAGACAGTTGAGGGCCTTGCAGTCCTCATGAAACTTAGCCGTCCACTTTGCCGTGTATTCTGCCAGAGGTATGCCCTGAGCTTGGGAGTTGCGGATGGTTTTGTCGTCCACATCCGTGAGGTTGCGTACATGCTTGGTACGTAACCCGCCGAGCTCCACCACGCGGCGGAAAACATCCTGTACAACGAACGTGCGGAAGTTGCCGATGTGGGCTGCAGCGTACACCGTCGGTCCACAACAGTAGAAGCGCAGCTGCTTGCCGTCCTCTGCCTGCACGGGCTTCATAGCCCCCGACTGTGTATCATATAAGTTTAGCATAACGTGCGTAGTATGCCCCCATGGCTCGCATTTGTCAAGCGTGCAGGGCGTCAATCCTCATTAAATTGCGTTTCGTCCGCATTTTCTACTTGCCAAGCCGTGTAATATATGGCAGAGTAGTGCCATAAATAATACTTGTTCGCTATGAAATTGATACACCGCATAACCGCAGGTATCGTGTTGTTCTTCGGCTGGTCGGCTGCAGGCAATGTGGTGCCCTCAGCCTCCGTTCCGCTTCCTTGTGTTGATGAGATAACTGTCCATGCTCCGGACGATGACGATGATGACGCCTCATCCGACAAAAAAAAGAAGGGTAAAAAGGACAAAAAAAGTAAGAAACGTAATGTAGGGAAGGCAGCTCAGCAAAAACGTAAAGAATTGAGGGATAAAGGGGTGCGTAGTGTGCGCGCTAAATCTCCCTCCGGCTGGCCGGATAAAATTCCCGTGCCCGATGACACAAAGCTGGTCAAAGGTGAAAAACAGGGGCAATTTTTTGTGTATGAAACGAATAACTACATCTTCTTCACTCCTGTGGAGATAGATGAAAACGCCTGTGATACCGTGGGGCGCCTGTTTGAATGCGCCTATGCGGCTAACAAGGCTGTGGGTGAGGTATTGCCCGTACCACGTACGGAAGAAGACCGCACCGGCAAAAAATACAAGGTGGAACTTTGGCCTACCAAACAGCAATATGTGCAGCAAGGTGGCCCCTCTACGTCTTCCGGCGTGTTTATGTTCAGCGCGCACAAGGGGGTGCCTATCAGTGCCACGACTTTGGCAACGGATAAAGTGATGGTGCCGTTTGAGTCCCTCGGTTTGTCGGCTGATGGTCATGTGGTGAAGAATGATATTGAGACGCATACGTTGGTGCATGAGCTCACTCACCAGAATTTCGTGTTCAACAACTTGCCGATATGGTGTAATGAAGGCTGGGCGGAATACGTCGGTTATGTGCCCTACGTCGGTGAAGATTTGGACTTCACCCGTTGCTATGCCGTTATTCTGCACAAGGCAAAGCAGCAGGCCTCTGTTAATGCTCTCTCCTTCCCCTTTACGTTGGAAGAGTTCCTGACGATGAATCAGGAGCAAATGTACTCGTACATGGGGCAGGGTAAAGACACCTACACCCTTGCTGTCATGATTATTACCTATTATGTGCATTTGGACGGTAAAAAGGGGGTGGAAGCTCTTAAAAAATACATGCAGGCTCTGTTGGACGGGAAATCTCAGGACGAGGCAAAGGAGCATTT
Source organism: Akkermansia sp. (assembly GCA_017415995.1). Classification (GTDB taxonomy): domain Bacteria; phylum Verrucomicrobiota; class Verrucomicrobiia; order Verrucomicrobiales; family Akkermansiaceae; genus Akkermansia. The sequence continues at coordinate 20,799 of JAFQDN010000006.1, forward strand.
GATAGCTCCCCATAAAAATGCCAAAAAGTTGCAGAAGGATTTCATTAAAACTTGGAAAAGCAAGAAGGTTACCGTCTCATTCAAAGAGGTGGATGATTGATTTTGCTTAGCCGTTCCGCTTCTCCGCATCGGGGCAGGGAGTTTTTTCTCCCCGCCCTGTTTCTTTTGGTGGAATTGCGGAAAATGCACATATTTTCTTGCAAGCTCGGTGAAATGGTGTACAATGGAAAGCGATGAGAAGACCACCGATTCCCGGATTGGTGCTGGCAGACGGATGGCTGGCACCGTATGAGCGAGAGATTAAAGCCCGTATGCGCTTGTATGATGGGCAGTTGCAGCGTATTTGCCGTCGCTACGGCTCATTGCTGAATTGTGCAGATGGCTACCGCCGCATGGGATTCAACCGCGATGCCTCAACCGGAGAATGGGTGTACAGGGAGTGGGCTCCCGGAGCACGTGCGCTGTTCCTTATCGGTGATTTCAATGGCTGGAATCGTGAGAGCCATCCCATGAAAATGAATGCGGATGGTGTTTGGGAATTGCGCCTGCCGGCGGATGCGTTGGCTCATGGTCAGCACGTTAAGGTGCATGTCATAGGTGCTGATAATGTGGGAAAAGACCGCATGCCCGCTTGGATTCGCTACACTGAGCAGGACCCTGCAACTTACGATTACAGCGGAATTATCTGGGAACCGGCAGAGCCTTACAAGTGGAAAAACACACGCTGGAACCCGGCTAATGTTAAGACGCCGTTTATCTATGAAACGCATGTGGGCATGGCCGGGGAGGAAGAGAGAATTCACTCCTATCGCGAGTTTGCCGATAACGTATTGCCCCGTGTAAAAAGATTGGGGTACAACGTTGTACAGCTTATGGCCGTGCAGGAGCACCCGTATTATGGCTCCTTCGGCTATCATGTTTCATCTTTCTTTGCTCCCTGCAACAGATTCGGCACACCCGAGGATCTTAAATACCTGATAGACACGGCGCATGGTATGGGCATTGCCGTGCTTTTGGATGTGGTGCACTCCCACGCCGTGAAGAATGAGGCCGAAGGGTTGAACAATTTTGACGGCTCAGGAGGGCAGTATTTCAATGCCGGAGAGCGCGACAGCCGTCATCCGGATTGGGACAGCTGCTTGTTTGATTACGGTCGCCACGAGGTCATCGAATTCCTGCTCAGCAACCTGAAATGGTGGCTGGAGGAGTTCCGGTTTGATGGCTTCCGTTTCGACGGTGTCACCAGCATGCTGTATTTGCACCACGGGCATGAACCCTTTACTGATTTAGGCTGCTACTTTAACACGCAGGTGAATATTGATGCTGTCACCTATTTACAGCTTGCCGCCAGTTTGGTGCAACAGGTGCGCCCGGGAGCCTTTGCCATTGCGGAGGATATGTCGGGTATGCCCGGATTGTGCCGCCCGGTGGATGAAGGCGGCTTCGGCTTTACTCATCGCTTGGCTATGGGCTTGCCGGATTATTGGATTAAGCTTCTCAAAGAAAAATCCGATGAGCAGTGGAGTGTCGGGGATATTTGGTATACTCTCATCAACCGCCGCTATGGAGAGCCGAATATTGCATATGCGGAGAGTCATGACCAAGCCTTGGTCGGTGATAAGACCATTGCTTTCCGCCTGATGGATGCGGAAATGTACACGCACATGAGCTGCAGCATGGAGAGCCTGATTATTGACCGTGGTATGGCCTTGCACAAAATGATTAGGCTGGCTACGCTTGCCGCCGGCGGTGAGGGATGGCTCAATTTCATGGGCAATGAGTTCGGCCATCCGGAATGGATTGATTTCCCGCGCGAAGGGAATGGAAATTCCTACAAATACTGTCGCCGCCAGTGGGGGCTTGTGGATAATGAGTTGTTGCGCTACCGTTACCTGAATGAGTTTGACCGCGCCATGGTAAAACTTGCGCAGGATACGGATTTGTTGGCTGCTCCTCCCGCGCGCCCGCTCAACATGGATGAAAAGAACCAAGTGATGGCTTTTGAACGTGGCGGACTGGTGTTTGTGTTCAACTGGAGTGGTACTCAAGCCATCCCGGATTACAAATTGCCCGCTCCGGCTCATGGAGAATGGCGCGTTGCGCTGGATTCTGATGATTCTCGCTTCGGCGGCTTTGGGCGCCAAGACCATTCCGTGAACCACTTTACGGATAAATATCAGAATCTGTCCCTCTATCTGCTGCCTCGCACCGTTTTAGTGCTTGCCAGAGCATACAGAGGGGGGCTCCGCTTCTGACGCTTCGCTTTACAGCGCAAGTGATAAACGTTTTTCTGAAACAACTAGAACGGTATGCGCGGTAACATTCTCAAAAAGTTGCTTCGTACTGATTCTCTGCTGGTAACTCTGGTAGTTGTTTTGGCTACTATTTTTGCCGGCATATACGGCAAAGGTGGTTCGCCGTTTTTCTCGGGTGGCGTTCTTGAGGCAGAGGCGCCTCCTGTGGCGGAGTTCGGCGCGGTGGATGCTCAATCATCCGTTTTGTCCGAATGCGCAGAAAGTGACGATGTGGTAAACCGCAATCTTGCCGCCATGCCCAAAGCGGCATCTGCGGAGCCGGTGCGCTTCCTCATGCTTAATGCTCACAACTATTTTGTGAAAGGTGAAAAACAACGCTCTCGCTACAAGCTGAGCATCAAAAAAGAACCCTCTTGCGAGGCCGTGGCGGATGTCATTGCCTCCGCTGCTCCGGAAATTGTCGGGTTGATTGAAATCGGTGGCCCGATGGCACTGGAGGACTTGCGCACTCGCCTGCGACGCCGCGGGTTGGAGTATCCGTATACCAAGGTGCTTGCGCGCGAGGGGGAGGACCGTGCCTTGGCTTTGTTGTCTGTTCATCCCATCGTGCAGGATCACTCCCGCGCGGAGTGTAAGTTGCTGGGTAATCAGCGCCAAACGATGTTGCGCGGAATTTTAGACGTAACGGTTAAGGTACATGGGAGTCGTTATTTCCGCATTGTAGGTGCTCACCTCAAGTCCAGGGTGGCGGATGACCCTGCCGCCGCTACGGCACGCCGTAGCAAGGAGGCCAGAACCCTCGCCATGTACATGCAGCACATTACGCGCAAACAACCCAAAATGCCCATCGTTGTTTACGGGGATTGGAATGACGGCCCGGGCGATTCCTCTTTGCGCATACTCACTCAAGGCGTGTCGGAGGATGCCGCCCTCACTCGCGTCAAAGCTTTGGACTCACGTGGCGCTGCGTGGACTTTGTGCTACGAACCCGCGCAAGAGTACTACACTTTCGATCAAATTTTTGTCAATAGCGTACTGCGTAGCCGCCGTGGTCGCAAATGTGAGGCCGGTATTGTTGATTGTCCGGCAGCGGAGGCTGCCAGTGACCACCGTGCCGTATGGTGTGAGCTGCGCTGATTTATCAGTCGGCTTGCAGCTGCAAATACACCGGATTACGGTGCCGTTATAGTGTTGCCGTTGGGGTGGTAGAGCCGGATTTGTTTTTCCCAAGCTCTGAATTGTTCCACTCGTTTGGGGGCTTTCTGCGCAATGGGGTGCTCAGCAATTGCGGCAGCCGTTTGGGCCGCATCACTCCAGCGTTCCAGTTTAATTTGGGCGGCAATAGCACCGGTACCGGCAAGGCTCAGGATGTAAATGTTGTCCGGGGTGGATTTTGAGCTGTCGCTCGGCAGCAGTTGAAGAATATTCCGGAAGTTGAAGAGTGCTTTTTCACTAAGGTTGGCTCGCGCACAGAAAATGCCTTGTTGCAGGTGGGCTCGCACGTGCCAAAAGGTGGTCAACCCCGGGATGAAAAAAATCTTTTCATTGGTCTCAATTGCCTTGAGCAACGCTTCTTTTGTGCCCGGGATGGCGTGGATGTCTGCCAATACCGTCAGAGCAAAAGCATATTCTTCCGATAAGTAGGTGCTGCCGGGCGTGTTTTCGCGTTCTGTTTCTATTCTTTTAAGCTCGCGGTTAATTATTTGTGTTGCTTCATCCACTCTGTTGATTCTCGCAAGAACCGCCGCACGCAGAATAGTGGCTTTGTGTTTGTAAGGGGAGTCTATACGGGAGGCTTGTTCATACAAATCTGCACCTGTTTTAATGCCGTTTAAGGTGTTTTGTTGGGTGGATTCTCGCCCGGCTAATAACAGGAGTCTGGCGCGCAGCTCTTTGTCCTCCGTAGTATTGCTGAGTTGTCGGAGCAAGGCTAAAGCCTCGGCGTGCTTGTTCTCCTCAGAGTAGATTTTTGCCAACTTGAGGGTAACGGCCACTTTTACGTCGTGGCGCTTGGTGAGGTGCAGTACCTCCAGCAGAAAATCTTTGTGAGAAGTATAGGCGTTACCTGCTGCGGATTCGAGTTCAAGCGCTTCCAAGTAAAGCCCATAGTATCGCATAACGTGGTTGTTACTCCAGGTAGTGCGCTGTGCATGAGTAAAACTCCCCAATCTTGCCAATGCTTCGGCTGATTGCTGCTGCTCCAAGTCAATTTGAGTGAGTAAAAGTATAGCCTCAATCCTCTGTTCCGTGGTGGGGTTGAGCTGTAGCACTTCTTGCAGTTCTTTGGCGGCAGTGGCTGCGTCTTTTCTCACTATGAGGGTGGCGTGCGTGAGCAATATTGCTCGTCGCTCGTTTTCTGTATACTCAGCTTCGAGTAGTTGGCGACACGTATCGGTATCTCCGCTGTCAAATGCGCAGAATACGGCATTGCTCAGGGCAATTTCTCGCATGTGCGGGGCGGCCGATTCCGCGCATCGGAGGTACATGTGCGTTGCCTCCGGATCTTTTGTCGGCAGGGTGAGAGCTTTCAGAAAGTATGTTTTCGCATCCCATTTTTCCTGTGGAATTCGCTCTGCAATTTCCAGAGCCTCCTTTGGCTTACCTTGGGTAATGAGGCTCTGCATCATTTCATTGTTAATGTGTACCGTAATCGGCAGGAACTCCGGGTTGATGCTGATGGCTCTGTTCGTCAAAATTTCACCTTGTTCAGCATCATCGTAGCGGTTTAAGTCTGCGTTTTGGAGTACGGCAATGGCTAAGAGCGCGCGGTATGTGGCAGAAACATCACGGCTCCATTCTTCCAGCTTTTGCGTGGTGTACTTGCTGTTACTGAAGGCATGGTGGTACTCCAAACGTCGGAATGCTTCATCCAGCAGGCGTGACTCCGGGAATGAGGAGATGAACTTGAGCAGGGTCTCTTCTCCCTTACCTTCCGCTTGGCTCTCCGGATTCGTGCGCTCCATGTCATAGTATATTTCTGCAATGATGAGGCGACTGTATTCCCTCACCTTTGCTGATGATGCGGACTCCGCCTCGCGGCAAAGCTCCAAGGCCTCTGTATACATGCCGTTTTTGCGGAGTTGCTCAGCTGTCAGCAAGAGTTTGCTCTCGGGGATGATGATGCCTTGTCCGGCTACAGTATGGACAATCTGCTCTAAGTTTGCTGCTTGTTTGCGGCGTATGTATAATTCCTGTAGGGCAGCATTGGCTGCCGCTGCAACATCTGCCTGCTCATCTTTTGCTAAGCGTTGCAGGAGCTCCTCCGCGTTGTCCGTTCTCAGGGCACAGTATACGGCAGCCAGCCCTGCGTGCCGGTGTAGTGTGGCATTTGCCGGAACCTGGCTGAACTCTGTCAATGCTTCTGCAAAGCGTTCCAGGTCCACCAGTGCTCGCCCTCTCCAAAAGTGAACCTCAGCGCTGCTTTCCGCATCTTGCAGAAGCAGAACCGCTTTTTCAGGGTTCCCCTCGCGTACAGCTGCCTCGGCAGCGGTGGTATCCGTGGCATGGCATGCGCCGGCCAGTGTGAGGAGGAGGACTGGTAATTCAGTTTTCATGGTGTTTGTTGTGGCTGCTCGGGCACCGGGGAAGATGGCTGCGGCTCTACCCACAGGAATCTGGATATAAAGGTTTTGCCTCCGGAGGTAAGAGCTGCTGTTTTGCTGTTGCCGTTAATTCTGTTGGCGGTGCAGTGTTTTTGCAGATACGGTTTAGGGGTGCATGAAATCACTTGTGGTGCCTGCACAGCCTCCGTGGCCGGATATACCGCAATCGGAACCCCTTCCGCCGTGAATGCGATGTCCAGTGCAGGGGGCGTGATACCCCAATCCCCCTTATAGAGGAAAGGATGCCGCTTGAGTAAGTCCATACTGCCGTTGTAGGGTACGCGTACGCGGTAGTGCTCTTTCAGTGTGGCAAAATATGCACTGAGCGAGAATGTCTGCCCATCCCGGCATGCCAGCAATACATCCGCTGCGTTGAACCCGATGAGGTTTTGCCCGTTGAACAAACCATGCTTGTTGGCTGCCGGCCCGAATTTGTGGTACTCTGCATGTGCCATCAGGCAAATCTCCAAGTGGCAGTGTGCACGCACTCTGTTCAGTCCTACGCCGGTGTAGCCAAGTATGCCCAAGGTGTCGTCAGGGGTTAATTCCTGCCCCACTTCGCAACTGATGGCGCTCAAATGGGCGTAAAGCGTGTATATGGTGCCTTCCGGCAGCTCGTGAGCCAGCACAACGTATCTGCCGTAATTGCTGGCTCCCTTGGAGTTGCTGACGTAAGCCACCACGCCGGGCGCTATCGGGCGTACTTTATCCAGCGGCTCTCCCTTGGCATCTCGTTTAATAGGCTTTACGTCAATGCCTTCATGCAGCTTTGTGCAGATGGTTTGAGTCTCGCTGATGCGTAGCTCGTTGCGGGTAAATCCGTACGAGCCTGCTTGCCATGGTCTGCTGTGTTTGCCCTCAAACCACCTGTCACAGTACATGAAATACCCTTCGTTGTCTCCTCGGTAAAGTGCGTCGTTGTCCGTGGGCAGGCGGAATACCATGTCTTCCGCTGCTTGCAGATTCAGTACTCCGCTTACCAGCAAACAGAGCAACTTCAGAGTCGTTTTCATGTCCGGCTTCCGCGTCGTATCATTGGAATATCTCGCCAACGGGCCGCCCGGTGAAATCTCGGCGTTGTTGCGGATTCTTGGGCAACTTGGGAAGCGGGCGCGGGTTCTCGTCTAAGTATCGCTTCTCTTCAATCTCGGGGTTGACCGGTTTGACGGTGCGGGAAATCTGCTTGAGGTCGTAGCCGTTGAGGCCGTTCCAAATCTTGAGTATGCCGTCAGATACAGGCTCAATACGCATTGGTTCCATAGCCAAACCGTTCACCACGGGCAGCATCAGCATCCCTCGCTTCTCCAAGGTGTGCGTGTAAAGGTGCATTCTCCACTCCGGTTTGGCATACAGCGTTACGCCGTATGAGCCGTCCGTCGGGTCCAGTTCGGACTGGAATCGTTCAAAGTGGTTCAGCGTCATGACGGGCATGCGGGTGTACGCTTTACCGTTGAAGAATACGAAGTGCTTGGCACTAGTGTGGGCTGAAGGATCATCGTATGACTCCTGCGCAAGGAAGAATACGGGATAAGTCCCCTTTTGCTGGCAGCTGCAGGATACAATGGCTGCAACGGCTGCTGTTACAATGCTGGCGGTTCGGAATATGTTCATATCTCGTAAAAATCGGTAAGCTCATTAGCACTTTAGCACATGTGCGCCCTCTTGGCGAGCTAAAAAACGCTAGCCTTTGATAAAATCGCGGCTCTTGAGGCAATAGTTAAGACCGCTCCACAAGGTGAGTGCCACACTCAGCCAAAGCGTAATCTCGCGCAACCAGTATCCGCCCTCCCCCGTGGAAAGACTGCGGAGGGGTTCCGGCAGATTGCCGGCATAGCAAAGGTGTACCAAGCAGGAAATGCAGTATGTAAGTTGTACCGCTGTCTTCCATTTGCCACTGCGGTCCGCCGCCATGACCTTGCCTTGCTCTACGGCAAGTTGGCGTAATCCCGTTACCAAAAACTCTCGGAACAGTATCAGGATGGTAACCCAAAACGGGCACATGCCGACGGCGGAAAGATATACGAACGCTGCGCATACCAATATCTTGTCTGCCAGCGGGTCTATCAGTTTCCCGAAGTTTGTTACCAAATTGTATTTTCTCGCTAAATACCCATCCAGAAAGTCACTGATGGCTCCGATGATGAATGCCCAAAGCGCTACACATGAACCGATGCTCAGCGCTCGGAACCACCCGGTGTATGCTACGGTGTCCATCGGGCTTCTGCCGGCGGTAACTGTTACCCCGTCTATCGTCAGCGACAGCGTGAATACGATTACCAGCAGAATCCGGGAAATTGTAATGGTGTTTGGCAAATTCAGCATGTATGTGGCTTTTATACCCCGCATTTTGCGTTCTTGCAAGCCAAAATCTCGCCAGTTTGACATATTGAACGCATTTTCTGACGTAATCTGTGCTTGAATGCTCATTTATTTTTGGTATACTCGCACGCATGAACGGTTTTCGTATAGCAATTCTGACTTTATTGGTCCTTGTGGTAGGCCTTTTGTTCTACGTGGTAATCGGGGTATTGCCTAACCAGAAGAAGTCCTATGACCTTTACGTGATGAGCAAAAACACCCCCACTCAGCAAACGGATGCTGACGATGCTGATGCCTCTGCTGCACCGACGGAGGCTGATGAGCGTTTGCGCAGGCTGCGTGAGGAACAGACTCAAACGGATGAGCAGAGCTTGGCTGAGGAGGAACGTAGAACCGTTGCTCTTGCGGAGGAACAACGCCGCCGCGAGAGTGAAGCTGCTATGGCTGACCAGCTGGATGATGAGGCTGCCCAAGCTCCTCTCGGCTTGGTTACCGGTGTTGCTCCGTCTGAGGGCTTCCTCTCCTTCAAACCCATGGGCAAGGAGGTCATCTCCAAAGGCCTGATTGTTGCCGTGCGCCGCGGTGAATCCGACTATGTCATTTGTGAGGCGGAAGTTGATTACCTGCATGAGGAAAGCGGTGAGTACATTGCCAATATCCGTGAGCAGGATTTCTCCTCTTCCGTTGATAAGGATAGTACGGAAAAACTTATTCCGGCCGTGGGTGACCAAGTCATTATTTCTCCCTTTGCGTCTGCCCAACAGTTGCGTACGGATAACCCCTTCCTCAAGCCGGACCCGCCTTCCGTTCCCTCCGGTGCGGGTAACGAAATCCCTGAAAGCTGAACGCATAGCTTGTTGCCATGTCTGCCGCCTCAAGTCCTTCCGTGCTGTTTGACCGTACGCCCAGTTTTTCATTTGAGTTCTTCCCGCCTAAAACGAAGGAGGGAGCAGACGCTCTGTTGGATACTATCCTGAAGCTGCGTGAGTTTCACCCCAGTTTCGTGAGTGTAACGTACGGTGCAGGGGGCGGTTCTCGGGAGCTGACCCGCTCCGTTGTCCACAGTATTCAGTCCCACGGTATTCCAACCGTACCTCACCTCACCTGCGTGGGGCACTCCGAGGCTGAGATTGCTGATATTTTGGAGGGGTACACAAAAGCCGGAGCCCAGGCGGTGCTCGCCCTCCGGGGCGATCCTCCCCGTAACCGTGCTTACGACCCCTCTCGCGATGCCTTCCGCCACGCCTCGGAGCTCGTTCGCTTCATTCGCCGTTGGGAGGAGGAAAACCACTTGCCCAACCGCCTTACCATCGGCGTTGCCGGCTTTTGTGAGGGACACCCCGATACGCGTAACCGCATCCGCGAAATGGATTACCTGAAAGCCAAGCTGGATGAAGGTGCGGACTACATTTGCACGCAACTCTTTTTTGATAATCACGCGTTCTTTGATTACCGTGACCGCTGCCGTTTGCTCGGTATAGATGTGCCCATTATCGCCGGTATTATGCCCATTACCTCCATCTCCGGCATGAACCGTATGGCGGAACTCTCGGCCGGTACCAATTTCCCCGCGCGTTTGCTGAAAGCCATGCTCCGCGCCGGTGGTGATAAAGCCAGCATTGAGCGCATCGGCATCATTTACGCCAGCCACCAGTGTTCCGAACTTTTGGATGCTGATGTGGACGGCATTCACTTCTACACTCTCAACCGCTCCAAGGCCACGTTGGAAATCTACCGTAACCTCGGTATCAACAACTATTTTGATGTGGACCGCCTCCACATGCTCAGTAACCTCTACAAATCCTGAATCATGGAAAACAATAAAAATAATCCTGACGAAATGCCACTCTCTCCCGAGGAAATCAAAGCCATCGGCGAGATTCAGATCGGCCCCGCCAAACACGAAGTATTCCTCAACAATCACTACAAAAAATTGATTGTAGGTGGCATTGCCCTCATTGTTGCCGCTACTGCAGGTATTGCTTACTATGCATACAACGAGCAGCAACAGGAAGATGCCGGCGCTCTGATTGTCAAATCCGTGGGTGCCACTGCCGTGGACTCTACCATGCAGCCCCAGAATTATGACCCCCAAGCGCTTGAAGCCGTCATCACCGACTATGATTCCACTGCTTCCGTGGAGACTGCCAAGCTCCTCAAAGCCATGCGCGAGATAACGGACCCCGCCAACAGTGACCTTTCTTCCCTTGTTCAACTGGCCTCCTCCGCTCAAAATGAGGTTGTGCGCGTGCGCGCCAATGTCGCTTTGGCTTCCCACTTCACCTCATTGGGGGATGATGACAAAGCCATCCGGTACTGGAAAGCCGTGGCTGACATGCCCCGCAGCGCCTATTCCGCACTTGCCTACATCAACCTGTGCGACCTCTGCTGGAAAAAAGGTGATACCATCGGCGCCTCCGATTATCTCCGCCGCGCACAAGATGCTTACCCCGAAAGCGCTTTCTTTGCACTGAACCGCCGTAACGATGATATGGTGGTACGCATGGACTTGTTGGAAAAAGGCGTGGATGACCCCAAGCCGAATAATGATATTTTCAATGCCCCGGCGGATGCTCAGACTCCTGCTCCTTCCGCCGGTGTCGCTACGGACCCTCTCTTCACGGAGACCCCGTCCGCCGCTCCCTCCACCCTGCCGGATTTAAACATGCCTTCCACGTTGCCTGCGGACATCCCGGTCGATACTCCCCCCGTGACTCCCGCTGCTCCGGCTAATTAATCATTCTTCATCCATCAACACTGCAAGAATATGGGACTTTACCAGGATAATTTTTCCATGCTTTCGGAGTTGGAGCGCCTTGCTGCCATGGTGCTCGATCCCGTTCGCATTCATGAAATAGGCACGGATCAGTGGCCTCTTGCCATGATTGCCTGCGGGCTTGTTACCGGCAGTGACCCGGACCGCTTACAGGACAATTTGCATGCCTACTCCGTCTTCATGCAGAAAATTAACCCGGTCGGACGCAAAAACGCCCTCAATCAACTCACGCGTTTTATCACTCAACGCAAGGGCGAGGGCTGGCGGGCGTTCATCCCGTATGCCGTTACGGAATCCGAGGCTCTCTTGAGCAGTACCGCTGCCTTACAGTTGGTTACTCTTGCTCAGCCTTCCGCAACCGAGAAGTTTACAGGCGTTGCTACGCTTGTTAAGCTTTATGCCCAATTGCCGGAGGCCAACACGGCGGCTTTATCCGCCGTTCTCGGCTTGTGTGATATGCGCCTCCTCCCCTTGCTCCGTTCCTTGTATGAACTGCCTCAGGAGCGCTTTGCCCCCTTGTTGGAGTCCGTATCTGCTCCCGGCAATCACCTCAGCTTCTCTTGGGTTCTCGGGGCTTTGGAGGCTCACCCCCAACTCGCGGAGTCTGCCACCTGCGTCTTAGAGCGCATGGCTCCCTTGGCGGATGCCGTTATGGATCTTGTGCTGCCCATCCCCTCTTGGGCTTTTGCCAAGCCTACGCCTCAGCCTCTCCATGGGTGGACCATGCCCGAGTACTTTGCTCGCATGTTGCCCACCCTCCGTAATTACCTCTCCCAGGATCAATTGGACCGCTTACATTCTGCTTTTCAAGCCTGATTACTCATTTTAGGCTTGTCAATCGCCCCGTAATTGTGTCTAATATCTCCGCTCCCTCGGTCCCGTAGTTCAATGGATAGAACGGCCCTCTCCTAAAGGGCAGATGTGGGTTCGATTCCCGCCGGGACTGTTTTTTTAATGTGCGCTAATTAGCGCAGTAGTTGATTTTACTTGTTTTTGCGTTCTTTATATTGCTAAATCAGCGCAGTGCGCTGCGCGAATTTGCCGATTTCCAAAACTTGCCGGCTTCAAGCCGTTGCGCGGGGCTTATATAGCGGGTGCGCAGCAGGGTGAGGTCGCGGTGCCCCATTTCTAACTGCAGTTCAGGCAGGTTGCGGAAGTGGGCGGCGTGGTAGGTGGCAAAGGTGTGCCGGCATACATCCGGCACCCAGTGGGTGAACCCGGCTGCGCGCCGCAGTGCTTGCCAGCGCTGCTGCCAGTTGCGCGGTATATGCTTTTCTTGCGGACGTAGCTTGTGCACGCCTCGCAGTGGGACAACTCGCCCGCCTCCGGTTTTGCTTTTGTGTGGGCGGATGATGACCACTCCCTCCTGCCAGCAGAAGTCTTCTTCCCGTAAACGGCTTACCTCCGCAGGGCGTATGCCGCTGTAGAGCATGAGGTTAAGGGATAATTTCATGTCGCGGTGTTCTTCTTGTTCGGTGGCCTCTTGCAAGCGAGCCACATCCTCAAGGGGCAGGGGCTCTTTGGGTGTTTCCGGCACGTTGGGGGCTTCTATGCGCGCCACGGGGTTGGCATCACTCCACTCCATGCGGATTCCGTAGGCAAAGATGCTGTGCAAGATGGCGCGAGCTTTCGCGTAGCTGCTCTTGCTGTGCCCGAACCCTTTTTGCAGCAATTCTCTGCATTGCGCCGTGCTCATGCTGCGCAGCGGTTGCTCCGCTATGCCCTCCATTTTCAGAAATTTGCGTAAATAATAGCGCAAATCC
>JAFQDN010000007.1 GCA_017415995.1 Akkermansia sp.
GGAGGTGTACGACGGTGAGACCTGCATCACCCCCGAGACCATCACGGAATACACTCGCGATGCAGCCGGGCGCGTGCTCTCCACCACCCGCCGCATCGGCTCCATGGCAACCATCGAATCCACGGATTACGATGCCCTCGGGCGTGTGACCCTGCAAACGGATGTGCTGGGACGCATCACCACCACCGCTTACAGCGCTGATGGTCTCACTACCACCGTAACCACGCCCGCAGGCGCTACCACCGTCACCACCCGCAATACCGATGGCTCCACCGCCTCCGTCAGTGGTACAGCGCAACGAGCTCTGGTGTATGTATACGACCTCAACGGTAATTCTCTCCGCACCACCACCAAGCTGGCGGATGGCACGACCATTGCTCAGAGCATTGTCAACGGCTTCGGGCAGACTACCGTGCAGGCTCAAGCAAGCACCACGGGCTTTATCTACACCCGCAGCGAGTTTAACGCCAAGGGGCAGTTGGTGAAGCAGTATCAGGACACAGGTTGGAATACCGCTAAGACCGCTGCAACGCTCTACGAATACGACTGCTTCGGCAACGTGATCAAGCAGACGATTGCCCTGGCCGATTCTCCCACCAAGGACAATTCCCCGATGGTAGAAATGGCCTACAGCGTAGAATCCGCTGATGATGGAGTGTATAGCGTGACTACCCAGACTCTCTATAATGCTGGAGGTGCTGCATTAAACACCACGCAGAAGCAGCTTATCTCGCAGTTTTCGCCCACGATTGAGAATAAATCAATCGACATCAGCAAAAGAGGGTTGACTTCAACACAATGGTCTGCATATAATACAGGCACGAAGAGAACGACCTACAGTAGCATTCCCACCTCTACCATTACATCAGAAACTGTAACGGTGGACGGCTTTGTTGTGTCCCAAACAGACAATACAGGTATTACGTCATCAGCAGCTCGAGCCTATGCAACAAGTGGTATGACTATCACTCACACGGATGGTCGAGGTAACGCTACGACCACAGCAACCGATATCGCTGGTCGTGCGATTCTCGTGACGGATGCCGCTGGCAATAGCACCTGCACAACTTACTGCACCTGCTGCGACCAGCCCGCAACAGTGACGGATGCGCAGGGTAACACCAGCTGTTACCGTTATGATGAACGTGGTCGCAAGATTGCAGAATGGGGAACAGGCATTCAGCCGGTCTGCTATGCTTACGACTCTGCTGACCGTCTTGTCTCACTCACCACATTTCGAGTAACAGATGAAACCATCTCTTCGGATCCGACCGGACGCACAGATGGAGACACGACAACCTGGGGCTACCACGATGCTTCCGGCATGGAAATCAGCAAAACCTATGCCGATGGCAAGGGCGTAACGAAGACTTACGACGCATACAACCGCCTGCTCACTGAGACGGATGGGCGAGGTGTAGTCAAGACTCATAGCTACGAGCAGGCTCGCGGTCTCCTGCTGGGTACAACGTATTCCGATGGTACTACCGCCCGAGCTTACTCATACAACCACCTTGGCCATCTTACGCATATTGTTGACGATGCAGGCTCTCGCACCATTGGCTACAATGCCTATAATGAGCAGGAGTCGGATAGCCTGCTTGCTGGCGGCAAGACGCATCTTGTCACGGAGCTTCGTGATGTCTATGGCCGTTCATCCGGCTATACCTATGCCAACAATGGCTCTGTACAGCAGACCGTGTCAATAGGCTATGGTACTGATGGTCGTATTTCCTCAGCGGGATTCGATCATGGTGGGGCGCAAAAGCTCTTCACCTACTCTTATCTGCCCGGCACCAACCTGCTGCAGACTCTCGTGAAGCCCAATAACATGACGCTCACGCAGAGTTACGAAGAGAAGCGCGACTTGCTTATCGGGCAGCTTTATAAGCGCAGCAATACTTCCGTAGTATCTCGTGCCTACACCTACGACCCTCTTGGTCGTCCGATGACGCGCAGCACTTCCAAAGATGGCTCAACAGTCAATGATTCGTTCGGATACAATTCTCGTAGCGAGCTGAATACCGCCATGGTAAACAACAAGGCTTATACTTATGACTACGATAACATTGGCAACCGCGAGACATCCCAGGAAGCTGCTGAATCAGCAACGACCTACGAAAGCAATCAGCTCAATCAGTACACCGCTATCGGCGATTTCGCCCCGACTTACGATGATGCCGGTAATCAGACAAAGGTGAAGACAAGCACCGGCATCTGGTCAGTTGTCTACAATGCTGAGAACCGCCCGATTTCGTTCATCAACGAAGCCATCGGCACCGTAGTTGAATGCACCTACGACTACATGGGTCGCAGAGCAACCAAGAAGGTGACAGTTAATGGGTGTGTAACGCTGCACCAGCGATTTCTGTATCGCGGCTACCTCCAGATTGCTTGCTGCGACCTCACACGCACCGCCCATCCCTGCCTCTGGCTGATAACATGGGACCCGATGCACACCATCGCCACCCGTCCGCTGGCTATCCAAAAGGACGGCACCTGGTATACCTACAGTCTTGACCTAACCAAGAACGTCTGTGAGCTCTTCGGCACCACCGGCTACATCGTCACCGCCTACTCCTACTCCCCCTACGGCTCCGTAACTTCCATCGGCACCGTTACCCAGCACGTTCAATGGAGTAGTGAGTACCGTGATGAAGAAACCAGTCTGGTATACTACAACTGGAGGCATTACGATCCACAGAACGGAGAGTGGACGGGTAGAGATTTGGAGGGGAGTATGAATTTATATGGGTATGCAACAAACGCCCCCATATACATCAGTGATATTTTAGGATTGTATGATAATGTTCCTAACTGTCCCAAAAATATATACGTACAATACACAGGCCACCTCTATTCGGAAAAAGAGCTTGAAGAAATAGATAGAAAAAATTTTTCACGATGGCTCTCCATCTCTAACAAGGAGAATATTGATGACATCGCGTTAAACGATGATTATCAAACTGCATACGCTAAATTTCCTTATGGAGTCATTAACTACGAGTTTTCAAGAAACACATTTAATGCATTAACCAACGATTATCGAGAATTAAGAGAGGAGATTAACTCGAAAAGAAAAAAGGAGTCTGGGGGTAAGGGTAAACACGGATATTACGGCGTCGTTATTGTGGGAACTCTGGAAGTTCAGTTTGGTAATTCAAACCTAAATTTCAAGTTCGATATTCAATCCGGTGGAAGAGCTGATAATTACAATGGAGCCTCAACTTTCACAACTGCAGCAGAACCTGGAAAGGGAAAATTACTAAACAAATTAAACAGGGGTAAAATAGCAGGTTTTAGAATCATGTCTGATGGCGGATTAGAGTGGGGTGATTGGGGCAATGACCGATCATATATAATGGTACACCTTGCACCCCACACAGGTATTGCAACAGAGAGACAAACCGGCTCCCATGGTTGCATATCCACACAAAATGAAGAAGCGTGGCAAAGATTCAAGAAGCATGTTCTATGCTGCAAAAAACCAATAGACATAGAGATAGCCAATCAGAGAGAAGGATTCCCATGGAGGCTACAACCATAACACAAATAACATGAACAAAAACATAGCGTTGATATCAATGTTGGTTTGCGGAACTTTATCTTTCGCGGGGGAAGCCTCCCCCGCGGAGGATAAGGCACCCGCTCTATATGTAGGTATTACCGGCAGCCGGAATACAGAGACTATTCCCGATAGTACGGAATCAGCAATAAGCCATATGGTTCAGAGTTCTTTTGAGAACACTCCACAAAAAGAATTCCGAAAAATAGAAGGCATTTACTTACCTGATACAGATTACGTCGGCGGATCACTGTACGACTTAGGTGTAATTTGTCAAACTCCGCAATTATTCTTACATCCCCAACACCAATATATATTGTGTCTAAGCCCTCTAACCGCGATAGGCTGGGTTATTGATGTAGCTGAAAAAAAAGCATACAAAATTGAAAACGACGATAGATATGCTGATATAGAAAACGACAATATGTTTGGCGATATAGAAAAAGATAAAAGGCATGGCGTAATACATCCGGTAATAGATGAGCTTGAAATGCCGGAGGGTGATGGTCTATATAAAAACGTTATGGGGAATTGTGGGCATAACGGATACCATAAAGTTTGTTTCCTTAATGATGGGTTTATCATAGATTATGACATGCAATGCAGTATGATTTCTTATAAAGGAAGATACATGGCTGAATTTAATCTGTCTTTTATCCAGATTCATACAGCAGAGGGAAAATGGATATGTTGGTGGCCATGGAGTCGCTCAGAAGGAATACCTCTTATTTCAGCTATGATAGGAAGAGTAATACTTCCAATGTATAATGAACGCATGTTCAAATCTGCAGATAATTACTATATCAGTGATTTAGTAAACTATGAGAACAAACACAACAGAAGTGCAGAATACTTAAATAACGATTCAGCCTTATTTATACAGACGCAATACGGAATAAAAAGGATGGGAGAAGATAAAGAATTCTTCCTCCTCGGTAGCGAATGGGGTATTTGTTATGACCGAGTAATTAAAATAGGTCCTAAAAAAAACAGCATCAAGACGTTCTATAAGGCTATGTGTAACTGGTTCATCGAGGACGAAGGAAGATACACATCAAAAATAACATATGCCACCCACTTTCCGTCACAGAACAAAGGAGACGATCTCTTCTTTTTTTACTGGGTATCTCAAATAAACGATACGAATGACAAAAGGATTCTATACACATATTGTGACCGAAAGGGCAATATCATCAAAACATCCGCCTTCTATCCCTCAGAATATGATGAGGAGTCAGGAATACCATTTACCTATCGAGCTTGTCCGATTCCCAAGAAACACAACCACACTGACAATGCGCCGCAGAAAATAGGCAGTAATGCAGTAGCTCTTTTAGTTTACCGAAGTACAGGCAAATACATTTATTACATCTTGAGTCCCAACTCAGAGCGAATAGTCGAGATTCACGCAAACACTGCGTTATATTTCTTACCAACATTACTTGATGGTGGCAAAACTCTGTTTGCGGTGTCTCAAGATGAATGGAAAGGGTATGATGCCCACCTCCCGGCATTGCCGTATCATGACATGTATAATTGGGAGATGGATCACAGCATCACAACCGGTTCATACGGCTATTTCATTCATTTACCGCTAAATATAGAGAATCAATAAAAATTCCTCTACTCCGGCTCAATTTTCTTTTTGTCCATAATCTGCTGACGCGGGTTCTATCATAGAGTTTTTTGATTTTGTATTTGCGATTTTTGGATTGGGAATCGCTGCATGGATGCGCAAGACGAGAAAACTTGTTTTTTTGCAGAGACGTGACATAATATGTGCTTGCCATAGGGGCGGAATATGATAAGCTAGAGAACGGATGAGGCACTGCATATACCTGTTGATTCTGGTGTTAAGCCAAATAGCCCTGGGGCAAATATATGACCCGCCGCCACTTAACCCGGATCCGATGTTGGAAGGCACCCCCGTAACGGAGGGCGCCACCGGGGGCGTGATGCCTACTGCCGAATGGCAGATTAACAATCCTGCGCTTAACTCAGTCCACCGTTTCAAAAAGCCATTGGTAGCGCGAGAGAAGACCCGCGTGGCGGTGCTCGGCTATCACAATTTCAGTGAGACCAAGCCGGTAACGGAGATGTTGATGCGTACCTCGGAGTTGCGCAACCAAATGGAAGCCATACGGCAGTCCCCGTACTCCGTCATCAGCATGCAGGAGTTTTTGGAGTGGCGGTTCGGCACGCGTTTGTTGCCGGAGGAGTGCATCCTTATTACCTTGGACGACGGTTGGCGTAGTGTGTATACGGATGCATACCCCATATTCAAGGAATACGGCTACCCTTTTCACTTGTTCCTATATACGGACTACGTCCATGGTGAGGGTGAAAGCATGACTAAAGACATGATACGGGAGATGCTCAACAATGGTGCCAGCATCGGCAGCCACTCCCACACCCATCCTTACCCATCGGATTGGAATAAGCACCGCGAGGAGGGGGAAGAGCAGTACCTGCGGTTCATTGACGAGGAAATCGGGGCGTCAAAAGAGCGTTTGGATTCCTTATTCGGCGGGGTTAATACGTATTGTTACCCCGGTGGTTATAATGACCAAGTGATGATAAGCCGTTTGCCCGGTTATGGTTATGTTGCTGCATTTACCGTTATTCCGGGTAAGGTAACCAGTGCTGAGATACCGTACCAAATTCACCGCTACATGATTTTCGGTACGGATGCCTCCATCTTTACCAATGCTATGGATTTTCGCGTAGCGGAGGGTGGTACGGCGCTTTCCACGGGGTCGCAGCCGGGTACGCTGCCCAAAAATACCCCCAAGCCGTCTTTTAACGTCACCCCGCTGCCGGACTCTACCGTAGGGTGCAGCATACCGCCCATCACGGCTCAGCTCAGCGGTATACCGGGCCTGAATATGTCCACCGTGCGCATGCGTGTCAGTGGGTTCGGGTACGTACGCCCCAACATCAACAAAACCGCTCGCACCTTGGAGTGGACACCCCCTTGCCGCATCTATATGCCGAACATCTCCGTACACCTTACCTGGGAAACAACAGACGGACGGAAGCACCACGCAGAGTGGTCATTCCGCGTCGACAGGGCGGTGCCGGTTGATTAATAATCCGAAATACACCATCGTTTCCACATAAGAACCATGGACGCAGAAGAAACAAAAGCCCCCGTAAATGCAGAGGCTCCGGTTGCCGGAAAGCCGCGTACACCTCGCAAGCCCACAGCTCCCAAAAAGAGCCGGAAGCCGGCCGCGACGGACGCAGAGCAGGGTACCGCCACTGCACCTAAAGCCCCCCGCAAGCCTCGTGCCAAGAAAGAGACTGCAACTGATGCTCCGCAGCCGGTTGCTGCAAACACAGAACAACAGGCTCCTGCGGCTGAAAAGAAACAGCGCAAGCCCCGCGCCCCCAAGGCTGAAAAAACTCCGAAACCGGAAGCCCCCGCCCCGGAGCCCAAGCCGGAAAATCCGCAATTCGTTGCGCCGGCTCCCGCCCCACAACAGCCGAAACCGCAGCCAGCTCCTGTGGCAACTCCTGCCCCGGAACCGCAGCCGGTGCAGCGGCAGGAGAATCCCCGCCCGCAGCAGCCCCGGCAACCGTCCGCTGTGGCGGACTATGACCCGGATATGCGTGAGTTCCGCGCGCCGGAGCCCGCTCCCGGTTTTTCCGCCCCGGAGACCGTGGGTGGTAATGAGGGTAACGGTGGCGGCAAAAACCGCCGTAAGCGCCGCCGCAACCGTAACCGCAACCGCGATAATGAGCAAAACCCGCAGCAGCCCTACAATGCCCCGGCTATTGATGCCGATGAGCTTGTACGCCGTGCTTGGAAAATCTACTTGGGTGAGGTGACGGAAGAAGGTTTGGCGCTGATGGATGACCGCACGGCAGCCGAGGCTTCCAAGCGAGCCTTCCGCGTGGCAGAGCTCTTTTTGATTGAGGCAGCGCGCCACCGCCAAGTAGTGGCTCGCCCCACTACTCCACCCGCTCCGGAAATTGAGTTTGTTGATGAGCCGGAAGATTCCGAGCTCTAATAGCGCAATTTCCCGTCATTACACACAAAAAACGGCCTCGCATCGGAGGCCGTTTTTTGTGTGTAATGACGGAATGTGATGAACACCGATTTACCAACCGCCGCCGAGGGCCGTGCAGAGACGGGCGAGCGTTATGCGGATTTGCTGGCGTGTGGAAATGATGTTGAGCTCAGCAGAGAGCCAGGCGCGTTCCGCAGAGGCGACGTTGAGGAAGTCAATTTCACCGGCTTCAAACTTGCGCATGGAAAGCTCCGCTGCCTTTTTGTTGGCAGCAGCCGAGGCCTCGAACTGCGGAAGCTGATTTTTGAGCTTTGCGTATGCAATGAGGCACTCCTCCACCTCAGCAAAGGCTGCCAATACAGTTTTGCGGTAGGATTGGCCTGCGGCGGAGCGCTCAATTTCCGCAACTTTTACACCCTCCTTGAGGGCGGTGCGGTTAAAGATGGTGTGGCTGACATTACCCACCAAACTCCATCCTGCCGTGGAAAAAAAGTGCGCAAAATCCGAGCCGGAAGCCGAGGACGCACTGCCGGATAAGCTGATGGAGGGGAAGAGATCCGCCACGGCAATGCCTACGTTGGCGGTTGCGCGGTGCAGGTTATACTCCGCCTGAATGATGTCCGGGCGGCGGCGGAGCAGCTCCGACGGCAAGCCGGTGGGTACGCGCGGAATTTTGTTGTAGGTGGAGGCTGAGGGCATACCCAAGTGCACATTGTTGACCGTTGTGCCCAGCAGCGTGGCAAGTGCGTTCTCGCAGCTGCGGATGGAGGCCTCGTACGAGGGTATTTGTGCGCGTGTGGAGATAACGGTGACGCGTGCCTGCTCCAAATCCAAATTGCTGGCAAATCCGGCATCTACCCGCTTGCGGACAATCTCGAACGTGCGCTCTTGGAACTCCAGCTGCTCCTTGGCAATACGCAGGCTTTCCTTGGCGGATATCCATTCAAAGTACCCTGTGGCAATGGAGGAGGCCAAGGCTGCACGGGTGGCGGCAGAGGCTGCGCGGGTAGAACCCAAGGAGGCCATGCTGGCCTCTATTTGGCGGCGCGTGCTCCCCCAAACATCCGGCCTCCATGAGGCGGATAAACTGCCGCTCCATTTGCCGTGGGAGGTGGAGGTGTTAAAGTTGCCGCTGTTGGTACCGCTGAGGCCGACAGAGGCAGACGGCAGCATGCCGGAGCGCACGGTGCGCAGGTCGGACTCCGCCCGGGCTATTGCCAAGGCCGCATTCACCATGTCCGGGTTATTGGTAAAGCCGGTCTGAATCAGGCGGCTGAGCTGGGAATCCCCGAAGGAGCTCCACCACGTTGTCAGAGAATCCTTGCCGGATGCCGGTGGCATTTTGTTGACCCACGTTGCGGGTAAATCCGCAGAGGCTCCGCTGAAGTTAGGCCCCAGTAAGCAGGAGCTGAGCACAGCTGCTACGGTTACGCTTAATAAAAAGTTCGTTTTTTTCATTGTATGAATTGCGTTTCAGTAAATTATTCGTGATGCAGGGCATCAATGGGATCCAGTTTCGAGGCTTTCCAGGCCGGGTACCACCCGAAGATGATGCCGATGGCAGCTGCCACGGATACGGAAAGAATCATAGCCTCTACCGAGGTGGCTGTGGGCCAGCCCATTTTGCTGCTGACAAACATGGAGGCCAAGCGACCGAGGCCGATGCCGATAACTCCGCCGCAAAGGCAAAGCAGGATGGCCTCCAGCAGGAATTGCCACATGATGTCGCGCGGGCGCGCTCCCACGGCCATGCGCAGGCCGATTTCGCGCGTGCGCTCCGTTACGGATACCATCATGATGTTCATGATGCCCACACCTCCCACAACCAGGGAAATCATAGCTACGGCTACCAGCAAACTGCTGATGGTGGCTGTGGTCTCATTCATCATTTTGACGAATTGGGAGCGGTCTCGCATCTCAAAGTCATCCAGTACGCCGGGTTCCAATTGGTGCTGGCGGCGTAACACGGGGGTCATGGCATCCATGGCGGTGTTGGGCTCTACTCCCTCTTTTATTTGCACCAGCAGGGAATCCACCGTGCGCGTGCGCAGGGGATGCGGGGCATTGGAGTAGGGTTGCAAATCCGTTCCGGGATAGAAGCTGACGGCTGAGGTTGAGAAGGTGGCTGTGGCTGATACCGTGGCGGAGCTGTTAGCCGCGCCGCCTTTGCTGATGACGGCAGTGCCGCCACCGCCGGTCAGGCGCGTGCGCACGCTGTTCCACGGCAAAATCAGGCAGTCATCCTGGTCATTACCCATGCCGTCGGCACCCTTGGTATCCAGCACGCCGATAACGGTGAAGACCACATCCTTGATGCGGATATCTTGGCCGATGGGATCCTGCCCGGTGTAAAGGTTTTTGGCAATCGTGTTGCCGATAAGGCAAACACGGGCTGCCTCTTCCACCTGCTTTTTCGTAAAAGAACGGCCTTGGGCAACCTTCCAGCCCTCAATGTTGAGGTAATGCTCATTGCCACCCACAATGGAGCGGGGGCTCCAGTTCTGATTACCGACAATCACTTGCCCGCTGGTGCGTACATACGGCGACGCTGACGATACCAAATCCGGGCATTCCTTCATGATAGCCTCGGCATCTTCCGCGTAGAGGGAAGCTCGTCCGCCCATACCGGAGCTGACGCCGGCAGTGCTGACGGAGGCCCCGAACACGTTGATAACATTGGCTCCCATGGAGGAGAAGCGGTCTGCAACCTGCTTTTTGGAACCCTCGCCGATTTCATAGATAGCCACCACGGCAGCAATGCCGATTACAATGCCCAATACCGTGAGTGCAGCACGCATGGGGTTGCGCACCAGACCACTGAGGCATGTCATAAACAGAGTACCGAATTTCATTTGCTGAGAGTGGCTGAGAGTTCATCTGATACGCCTTCCAGAATCAGGCCGTCGCACATATTGATGGCGCGGTCCGTGAAGGCGGCTGTTTTGGGGTCATGCGTCACGATGATGACGGTAATGCCCTGTTGGCGGTTAAGCTCGCGGAACATGTTCATGACCTCCACGGACGTGGTGGAGTCCAGGTTGCCTGTCGGTTCATCCGCCAGCAGAATACCGGGGCTGTTAATAAGGGAGCGGGCAATGGCAACGCGCTGTTGCTGTCCGCCGGATAACTGCGCCGGCGTGTGGTGCATGCGCTCCGTGAGCCCTACCAAGTCGATGAGCTCCAAGGCTCGCTTGCGGATTTCTCGTGAGCTGCGTGCCGGGTGGGCATAGTATGCCGGCATCATGACATTCTCCAATGCCGAGGTGCGCGGCAGCAGGTTGAAGTTTTGGAAGACGAAGCCGATGCGCTGGTTGCGCAAGCGTGCGCGCTGGTTGGCGTTCAGCCCTGCTACGTTTTTGCCGTCTATCCAATACTCGCCACCGCTGGGGTGGTCCAAACACCCCAGAATGTTCATGAGTGTGGATTTGCCGGAACCGGATGCCCCGGTAAGGGAGACAAACTCGCCGTCATCGATTCGCAGGGATATTCCCTTGAGTACCGGCAGGTCTATCTCCCCCAGGTGGTATACCTTGGTTATGTTCTTGAGTTCAATCACGACAATTCAAGTGGTTTATACACAACTCAATTTGTTACATGGGCGGGCCTCCGCGGCGGTCTCCGCCGGTATTTTGGCCGGGCTTAGCCTCCACGCCTCCGGCTCCGCGCGGTCTGCGCTCAGGGCGCTTCATGCCAAACGGGCTATTGCCGTCTTTGGCGCCTTTCTCATCAGCATCCGCGCTTTTTATGGACACCGCTACCACAAACTCCGTGTTTTCATCTATGCTTTGTCCGGGCATGGGCTTAATGATGCTGCGGGTACCGTCACTCTCGCCTCGCAATACCATGACAGGCACCAGTTTGCCGTTGCTGCCCTCCTTCCACAAGCGGGCAGGGCGGAACTCGTCCTCCCCGGCGGGCGGAGCGTCTGCATGCTTGGGGTCACGCGGCGGGCGGTTCTGTTTGGCTGCCTCGGCATCCACGTATTTTTCCTCCGGGTTGAAGTCAAAAGCCGCATCCTGCATCATCAGGCAATCCTTTACCTCGCGTACGATGAAATTGGCATTGGCACTCATGTAGGGCAGCAGCTTGCGGTCCGGGTTTTCGATGTCCACTTCCACAATGTACGTCACTACGTTGGAGGACATGGTAGCATTCGGGCGAATCTTGTTGACGGTGCCCGTAAAGGTTTCATTGGGCAGGGCATCCACCGTGTAGCGCACGGCTTGTCCGGGCTGTATCTTGGCAATGTCGGCCTCGTTCACACTCGTCCAAATCTGCATTTTGCTCAGGTCTCGCGCTACCAGGAAGAGGGTGCTGGCGTTCATGCTGCTCACCACCGTTTGTCCGACGTTCACTTGGCGCACCACCACCGTGCCATCCACGGGGGAGGTAATGCGGGTGTATTTTTCATTGCGTTGCTCGCTCTTGAGCTGTACGCGTGCGCTCTCGAGCTGGGCACGTGCGGTATCCACCTGTGCCAAGGCGCTTGCCAGCTGCGCATCCGCATTTTCAGCCGCGCTCACGTACTGGTCATAGTCCATTTGGGAGAGGGCATCTCCCACGCCGAGTTTTTTGGCGCGCTCCAAGTCACGGTCTGCCTTGTTTTTGTTGACGCGTGCCTGTTCCACGTTGGCCTCCGCCTGTTTTACACTGGCCTCTGCCTGTTTTACACTGGCTTCCGCGCGTTCTACGGCAAGTTTAACAAGCTCATCATCAATACGGGCAAGCAGTTGGCCTTTCTTGACTTCACTGCCGTAATCAATGCGGTTGCCGGATTCATCCGTTCCGAACTCCAAAATCTCTCCGGTTACCTGTGCACCTACATCCACCAGCTCTACGGGCTCCAAGGTACCCGTGGCCTGTACTTTCAGCACAAAATCCCCTTGCGTTGCCTTGGCTTTGCGGAAGGTGACCACCTCTGCTCCGGAGTCTCCGCAGGCGTACCATGCTGCCACTGCTCCTCCGCAAACAGCTAACCCGATTCCCCATTTATATATTGCTTTCACGACTGTGATTGTATACTTTTTCCCTGAACTTTGTCAAGTGCGCACACTTGTTGCTCTCTCCGGCGGGCGCGAGTTCCCGCTCTGCGCCTTGGAACGCAGCTTTGTCGCAAAATCTACACCGTTTCTCAAAAAACTTAATTTTTTATAAATAATGTGCAAGCTTCTAATGTATCTACCCACCTGTAACTCCTCCGGATTAACCGGTATTGGCCGCAAAAATTGAAAAAAACATTTGTATCAATTCGAAATTTTGCCAGACTTGATATAGATGAGGCCGGGAATTGGCTAACACGAAAAACGCCCCGTATTCTGTACTGACACGGCAAAAGCGCCTCGGAGCGGATTTTTGCCTTGCGAGCAGGTGCAGAATAGGGTAGAATGCTTTGCGTGAGTTATCAGGTTTTTGCCAGAAAATACAGACCGCGCACCTTTAAGGATGTGTTAGGGCAGGATCACGTTGTCCGCACACTGTGCAACGCTATTGAACAAGAGCGTTTAGCTCATGCGTACCTATTTGTAGGGCCGCGCGGAACGGGCAAGACCTCTACCGCGCGAATATTTGCCAAAGCGCTTAACTGCACCGGGGGGCCGAAGGTGGATTTTGACCCGGATGAGGATGTGTGCCTGGAGATAGCGGAGGGGCGCAGCTTGGATGTGCAGGAAATTGACGGCGCTTCCAACCGTGGTATCGACAACATCCGTGACTTGCGCGACAATGTTCAGTTTGCCCCCACCCGCGGTAAATACCGCATCATCTACATTGATGAGGTGCACATGCTCACCAAAGAATCCTTTAACGCGTTGCTGAAGACGCTGGAAGAGCCGCCGGCACACGTCATGTTCATCTTTGCGACAACGGAGCCCCACAAGATATTGCCGACGATTTTGTCGCGTTGCCAGCGTTTTGACCTGCGCCCGATACCAACGGACATTATCGCCAAGCATTTGGTGAACATTGCGGCGAATGAAGGTGTGAGCCTTAGCCCGGAGGCTGCGTATGCCATTGCCACGGTGGCAGAGGGTGGCATGCGTGATGCGCAGTCCATGCTGGATCAGTTGGTGTCTTTCTGTGGCAACCGTATTGATGAGCAAAATGTTAATGATATTTTCGGCGTAACGAGCCGTGATACCGTAGCGCGAGCGTTGGTGTATATGTTGGACCGCCAGTTGCCCAGTCTGCTGCACTTGGTGCATGAGCTGGCGGAAGCCGGGCGCGATATGGGGCAGCTGCTTTCAGAGCTGATGGGCGCTGTGCGTGAGTTGCTGATTACCAAGGTTGCACCGCAGGAGGCGGGTTCCGGGTTGCCTGAGCAGTGGCGCGCCACACTCAACGAGTTGCTGGCCCGCACGCCTACGGACAAAATTATACGCCTCATGGAGGTGCTCTCCCATGCAGAAGAGCAGATGCGCTGGAGCACCAACAAGCGCTTGTATTTGGAGATGGGGCTCATCCAAGCCGTGCACTCATTGGCAGAGGCTAACATAAGCGACATTATACGTGCTCTTAACGGTGCTCCCTTGCCGGATACGCCTATTGCCACAACGGTGCTGCCATCTATTCAATCTGTAGCACCTGCGCCCGCGCCTGTTGCCACGCCGACTCCGGCGCCTGTGGCTCCGGTTCCGGCTGCGCCCTCAGCAGCATCCGCTCCGCAGCCTCCGGTACCGGAACCGGCTCCCGCCCCCACACCTGAGCCTGCCCCGGTGCATGTGCAGCAAGAGGCGCCGATGCCTCCGGGCTTGGAGCCCATAGATGATACGCCGCCCCTTTTTGATATGCCGGCGGATGAGCCGGAGCAAAGTGTTGCGCCTGCCGAGCGTGCCCTTACTCCGGAGGATTGGGAGACCATCATCGCGGAAGCTAAGGAGGCTTCCCCCATCAGCGGTAGTTTGGTGGGGCATAATCTCTTTATTTCGGACGATGACGGTTTGGTGGTCATTGGCATTCATCCGGATGATATTGATACGCGCGATACTTTGCTCGGGGAGTCTTTCGGCCAGATTATCAATGATAAAGCCCGCGAGCGCTGTGGCCGCAACATCACCCTGCGCATTGTGTCGGACTCCAGCGTGGCTGCTCCCATTCCGGTGGAAATTATAGCCCCGCCCAAGTTCGAGGAAATTGCACCTGCGCCCGCACCCAAGCCGGTAGCTCCCCCCAAACCCGTTGCGGAGGAGAAGGCTGCGCCGCCGCCATCCCTCAAACCGACGGAGGAGGAGTTCTACAATGATCCGCTCATTGAACTGGCTCTCAAAACCTTCCACGCCACTCTCATTAAAAACTGATAACACACATATGAATCTGCAAAAACTCATGAAACAGGCTCAGGCCATGCAAGCTAACATGGCTAATGCTCAGGCTCGTCTCGCGGAGAAAAACTTTACCGCCGAGGCTGCCGGTGGTAAAATCAAAGTTACGGCCAACGGCACCGGTATGATTACTGAGCTGAGCATTGACCCGGCTGTTATTGACCCTGATGACGCAGAGTTCCTCTCCAGCTTGGTGCTTAAAGCCGTGCAAGATGCCCTTAACGGCGCTAAGGACATGGCTGATGCCGAGATGCGCAAAGTGACCGGCGGTCTGGGCTTCCCGATGTAACCACGGGCTACTCCACCATGCGATACGCGTTCCTGAGTTTCTTGGCTGCTCTGACTGCTCTGCCGGCAGTTGCACAGCCCATTATCGTCGGTAAATATCCGGCAAAAATCGTGCCGGAACAAATCAGTGAAATCGCCTTGCCGGAAAACGGCACCATCACGGATATTGCGGACGAAACCCGGCACCACGATGCTGATGCCGTTATTGCCATTGTCAATAAGGAACAGACGGCTGAGGACCGCGAAAATCTGGATCTCAAAATTGCACGCGAGCGCATCTCGTTGCAGGACGATATGCGCAAGCTGCAAGCGCAACGCCGCCAAGTTAAGTTTTACCTCTCCCTCAGCAAAGATGAGCGCCGCTATAATACGGACTTCCATGGTGAAGGGGACGCTCCCACACAGGATTCTCTGCGTGATATTGATGAGCGCATTGCTTTGTTGCAAAAAGAGCTTGATACGCTGGAGCGTAGGCATAACAAGGACTTTGACCGCAAGCATGACCCCCTTACCCTGCGCATGCCTTTCAGGGGGCGCATTCAGTATAATGTAACCATGCCGGAGGACCGCTCCAAGCCCTTCCGCCTACCGGATATTGCCGGGCGCTCTTTTGCTACGGTGTGTGATGATTCCGCCTTTTACATTGTGGTTCTCATCAATGAGGGCGAGAATGCTCTGCTTAATGAACAGTTGTTCAGCGTTGTTATTTCATTGCCGGAAGGGCGCAAGCTGAATGGAGCCTACGCGTTCCGCCGTGTGGAGCGCCAAAGTAACTCCGATATGCTGGCGTACTACTTCCGCGTGCCGGTGGAGGATCATGAAACTGCTTATAACATGCTGGGTGGTAAGTATAATGCCACCCTGATGTATGAGACCGGTGAAAACGTGTTGCGCCTCAGCAAGGCAGAGCTTGCCACCCACCCGCAGGCAGAGTTTTGTGATGATTGGGAAGAGCTGGTGCAAAAGGCTTACCCGGAGCATGTCATTGTCATCATTGGCGCGCGTGATATCATCCTGCGCCCCCGCCAATAACCCGAACTGCAACTCATGGAACTGGTGTGCAGGAATGTGAGCTTCTCATACTTCAGGAAATCTCCGGTCATCACGGATTTCTCACATGTATTCCGTCCGGGTATTACCATCCTGAAAGGTTACTCCGGTTCCGGTAAAACAACCTTACTCAAGTTGTTGGCGGGCTACCTCAGCGTTACTCAGGGCGAAATAACCACCCCCACCGGGCGCAAGGTAACGAGCCGCCGCTACCATAGGTCGGACGTATCATACATGTTCCAAGGCATCAACCTGTTGCCGCTGATGAGCGTGGAGCGTAACCTGCGCTTGGCGGCGGAGATGGCCATGCTGCCCGCCTCTCAATGGAAGCCCAGGGTGGAGCAGTTGCTCACGGACCTGGGTTTGCAGGAGCTGCGCCATCGCAGAGCTGATAAGCTTTCCGGCGGACAAGCTCAGCGTGCAGCCCTTGCCCGTACCTTCATGAAGGACGCTCCCACCGTCCTGTTGGATGAACCTACCTCCGGATTGGATGACTCTAATACCGACATCATTAAAAAACTGATAATGCAAAATGCGGCGGGGCATATTTGCATTATCAGTACGCATGATAGCCGACTCCTCGAACTGGCAGATGAAATCATTGATTTTGACAGTCCTGTATCTTGCTAAGGATACCGTGCACCGCTGGCTGTCTCGTTTATCGAGTCCG
This sequence comes from Akkermansia sp., assembly GCA_017415995.1. Lineage (GTDB taxonomy): Bacteria > Verrucomicrobiota > Verrucomicrobiia > Verrucomicrobiales > Akkermansiaceae > Akkermansia. Next base: position 16,903 of record JAFQDN010000007.1, read on the forward strand.
CTGGCGCGCGTGCTTGTGGTGTTCTTCCTCACTCTTGCTGCGCTTTGCGGCATGGGGAGTTATGCTATATCCGCCAAAATCGTCAAAGATAAGCTTCTTTCTCGCGGTGGTGACAGCGTTGCCATTCACGTAGCTGCGCCCGCTGATACGCCTCATGGCTACCCCACGGAGGGTGAGTTGCGCCGTATTGTTAACTGTGAGTCGTTCCACCTCATTAGCGTTGGTTCCGCCTCCGATGAGAACGGCCGCATTTTCCCCATTTACACGTATGATTTCCGGCGTAGTGGCCAAATGCTGCCACTCCTGAACAACGGCGGCTCTCCCACCATTCTCATCAATCCTAAATCCAAGTTGGCACCGGGACCGACTACCATACAGATTAACCGCGTACCGCGCACTGTTGCGGCGCATCATTTGCCGGATAATCACCTCCTGACCCGCCTCATTAGCCAGCGTGCGCTCATTGTGCAGCCCGGGGATGTCCCGATGCGTCGCGGTAATGCCGTTTCCTCTACATTTATTCTGAAAGTAAATGACTTGCAATCAGCTGACGATATACGCCGCGTGGAAACCTATTTTAATAACTACCTCCGTTTGGATGGCAACCAGTTTAACATCATATCCGCCGCTTCCATCATGGATGAGCTGGAATCCGCCCTCGATAAGCAAATGCAGTGCCGCCTTGCCTTCTGTTTGGGGATTTCCGTTATCGTCGGCATTCTTCTGACGGCTCTTGCCGGTATCGAGTACAGGCAAAATGAGTACATCTACACCCTTATGAAGAGCTTTGGTATCCGCCCGATGCTTTTAGTTGCAGCTTTTATAACGGAAAACCTCATCCTTGTGGGAGGCTCAGCGGTAGCCGCGTTGGCTGTGTTCATGCACTCGCAGGATTATATTGTCCTGCATTTACTTAAACTGGGCAAGTACAGTATCACTCTTCCGGAGATTATGACGGAGCTCCACCTCATTGGCATTACGCTCTTAGCCTGCGTATTTGCCTCCTCGATTCCCGTCTTTTTTGCTGCAAATCGTGATATCGGCCGCGTGCTGAAATGATTTTTCAGCGCTTGAGCTGCATAATTTTGTCAGCATGTCACAACTCTTCACTTTTTGGCTTGATTTACGGCGCCAATATGCTATAAGTTGAACATTCATTCCCTCCCTGTATTCGGAGGGGGCGTTATCTTAACCTTAAAACACACATCATCATATCATGGATACTCAAGTTGCCGTACTTTGCGACTATGCCGCCGATTACCAGGGCAAGCTCTGCGTTCAGGGTGCTTTTGATACTCTGTTTGCCCGCCAGTTCCCCGTTGTTCACCCCGCCTGCGCTTTGGCTCTCCGTCTGTGCCTCGTTCCTGAGGACATCGGTGACCACAAGCTCGGCATCTCCATTGTTGACGAGGACGGTGTAGCTCTGGATCCCGAGCGCATGCCCATCGTTGGCGATCTCAAGGTTGCTCTCCCCGAGGGTACTTCCTTCTTCACCCGTAACCTCATCATGAACTTCCAGGGTCTCAAGTTTGAGAAGGCCGGTACCTATTCCGTTGATCTTACCCTTGATGGCGAGCTCATCTCCAAGACTCCGCTTCGCCTCGTTCAGGTTGCTCAGGAGGGCTATCAGCCCCAGCAGGGCTGATTTTCAGCTAATCTTCTTATATATTACTCTCTCCCCTTTGCTGCGTGGCATTGGGGGGATTTTTTTGCGTGTACTTGCCGACGGCTGCATGATAATACGGCCTTGTCTTCAGCGGCCGGTATCTCGCACTAATACGTAGCCCATGTTCCATTGCCACCGCTAACAGAAAAGCCGCCTCCGGGAGAACCGGAGGCGGCTTGAAATTACCTATGAACCTTGGATTAATCAGGGATTAGCCAGACCATCATCCGGGAAGAGGCTCGGTGTAGCGCTTGCTGCGGGAGCATCGCTGGTGCCGAGGTCGCGGAGACGAGTGGGCTTACCTGTCGGGTCAATCTTCTCAGCGGTTACGAAGATCATCAGGTTCTTGCGAACGTGGGACTCTGCATTGCTGCGGAAGAAGCGGCCGATGAGGGGCAGGTCGCCGAACACGGGCACCTTGTCCTCTACCTTCTGCACGTTATCCTCAATCATACCACCGATTGCGATGGTGTGACCATCGTAAATGCAGGGGTTGGAGTTGATGTAACGGCGGCTGAAGATGGGCATATCGATACGGTTTTCCGTAAGGGTGATGTGCTCAATCTGGTTCTCATTGGCGATACCGGCTGTAATGGGGGAGCCGTAGTTCACGAAACCTTCGAAGTTGACCACGCGGATTTCGAAGTGGTTGAACTTGATGATGTCGTTGCCGTCTTCCTCGTCAACCTTAAAGCGCATGACGATACCGACTTCTTCAACAGCCCACTCGGAGGGGTTGGCCGGGGAAGCAATCGGCATGCCGCCACCGCCCCAGTTGTTGTTGTCATTGTCACCGTTGCCCCAGTTGCCACCGTTACCACCGGAGCTGATATCGGGTGCATCGTATGCGGACGGATAGATGAAGCGACGGATAACCTCAATCTTGGCGCAACCGTTGTCGCCGTTCTGGTCACTGGCCAGCGGGTCGGGATCCGGGGTATACTCCAACTCACCGGGACGTGCTACCAAGCTCGGAGCGGACATGATGTCCACACCCTTCTTCTGGGAGAGACCACGCATGATCATCTGGAAGGAGCCGGAGTCATAAATGCCGGAGAGGGACAGGATGCCGGGGGCTGCCGTCTTAGCAGTGTTGCTGGCGGCGGAGCCGGAGGCTACAAGAGCATCCATGGAGCTGCCGGAAAGTGCACCCGTGCCGGAACGCAGACCGCCGGTCATCAGACCATCCGTGATAACATCTTGGTTGTAGTCTGAGAAAGTGGAGGTGGAGGAAATCGGCCAGGTGCCGTTGTTACGGTGGTTGTTGGTGTAAGCAGAGCCACCGGTCTGGGCAAAGTCGCGGAAGTAGCGGTTAGTGGTGGCATTGTAGCCGTTTACACCGCCGAGGTAGGTCGTACCGTTGTTGGAAACGGAGAAGGGATTGACTACCCAGTCGAAGCTGAGCTCTTCCTCGTTGGTTTGAGAGACTTCCACGAAGCGGGCGCTCACCTTAATCATCTGCGGCATCTTGCGGCGGTACTCGTTCACCACTTCTTCCACGGAGTCGAGGTTGTCAGCGGTGTTCTCTACCGTCAGCATGCCGGTGCGGGGAGAATAGTTTGCAGTAGCTCCCTTCGGGAAGGATACACCTGCTGCACGCAGTGCTGCTACGGCGTCCACCTTGGGTACCTTTACCTTCGGCCCATCCTCGAATCCGTCTTCCTCGTCATCAGACTCCTCACCGGAACCAACTACGAAGAAGTCACGAGAAACCTTCCAGCGACGCTTGAACATGCGCTCAATGCCTGCGCCCGTCTGGTAGACTACAATGCCGGTGTCCTCTACGCGGTACTGGCATCCGGACTGGTCGCAAATCATCTGCAGAAGTTCCTGACCCGTTACGCCGGAAACCTTGAGGCGTGCCACCATGGGCTCGGGCAAGGAAGCCGGAGCGGTGGTCTCCGCCTCGGTCTCTTCCTCATCCTCTTCCGTATCTTCCTCATCCGAGTCATCGGAGGTGGAGGCAGTGGCAGGTGCTGTCACGGGGCGCTCAAAGCGGAAGTTAATCTGCACACCGCTCTTGCGTGCTTCACCACGGAGGAAGTCGAGAGCGTCCTCAATCGGGGTGTCTTCAAAGTTTACGTTGTTAATTTGCATCTTGCTCAGGTTCTGAGCATTTGCAATCTGGCGTTCAGAGTGCTGAACGGGCACCTCGCCACCGGAGAGCTCGATGTCGGGAAGATCCTCACCGGAGGTGATAACCCACTGGCGGTCTACCTCTGCAAGAGCCTTGGCGCGTACGGCGTTACGGGCGCTGCGGTAGTAGTTCATGCGGCGCTTGGCAACTGCCTCTTGGCCATTGCGTGCTGCAGAGTTGTAGGGGTCAATCTTCAGGACGGCTTCGAAGGTCTTGTCGGCCTCATCGAACTTGCCGAGGTCATAGTAGCCCCAGCCGAGCTCAAGAAGGCGCTGTACTTCTTCCACATCCTTAACGTGAGCGGGAGTAAGAGCAGGGTTATTGCGGACGGGGTCGCGGAGCAGGGAGAGCTCCTTGCGGGCGCGCTTGTTGTTGGGGTCGCGCTTGAGGACGTCGAGCAGAAGTTGCTCGGCCTCATCGTAGCGGCCAACCTTGGAGTACTCGATGGCTACGGCAATGGAGGCGTCACCGATTACCTGTACGAGGTACTCGCGCAGGCAGTTGGTGGCAGGCCCTTGAGGAAGGGTCTTCCATGCTGCTTTGTACTTTTCAAGAGCCAAGGTGTACTTTCCTTCTGCGTAGGCAGTGCGACCCTCCTGCAGAAGAACGCGAGCCTTGTTTTCCTCGGCCTTGCGACGTGCGGTTTCCTGTGCAATGAGGCTGCTCTGAGCGGAGGTCTGACCGGCATAAACGGCTGTGGGACCTACCTCGCTCGTTCCGGCTGCCGTAGTGGTGCTGATGTAGCCCTCAGTTGCCTGCGCAAACGGGCAGCTGAGTGCAAGCGCAGCGAACACTGCGGCGGTTTTCGAATTTATGAGAGGTGCGTGGTTCATGGTAATGCTTTATTTATGACAGAAAACTGCTCACTTGTAAAGTAAACATTTCAAAAAACTGTCAAATCTGTGTATTTTTTTGTGTATTGAGGTGGAATCCGGGGGTTATTTGGCTGCTTTGGGGGCAGTTACTTCATTTTTTGCTCCTTCGATGAGAATTTGAGAGCTGCCGTCATCGTTCATGGCTTTCACTTTGCAGCGAATAGAATCCGCTCCGGGCAGGGTGAAAGTTTCTCCGATGAGGACCTCCACGTTTTCGCCTTTCTTGGGTCCGGCTGTAACGGTGAGTGTAGCCCACTGATCCTCTACTTTTTTGCGGTTCTTTTTGCTGTGTTTGACGATAAAGCCCTCTTGCTCGCCATCTTTGGGGTTGCGCGTGTCCAGAATTTTGACACCGCCTTCCGACCCGACGATGATTTCCAGAAGTTTGTAGCGTTCCGGCTCGGCAGCAGTCAGACCGAATGTTTCACCCGGTTTGACGGCTTTTTCCAAGATGGGTTTCGTGTCGTCCTTCTTAGCAAAAATTTTGATATTGACAAGCTCTGCCTTCTCTACGAACTCAACGTCATTGGCATCAATGTGCACATAGGCATAAGTTTTTTTTGTGCCAACGGTAGCGAGTTTGATGTAGTCCGTGCCGGCGAGGGCTGGGGCGGAGGCTGCATCATTGGGTTTTGTGCCTGCCTTGAATTCCTCGATATTGGAGAAACCATCGTTATCGCTGTCCATGGTAGCGCCGGTGGAGATGCTCAGGGCGTCAGCCAATCCGTTGTTGATAAACCAAACGTTGGGGATGCCGGCGTGGATTTCCGGTGCTTTTTCATCATAGATGTCCATGATGACGTTTTTCTTTTCCGCAGCGATGGCCACCTGCCAGAGTTCCGGAGCAACCATGAGCGGGGAGATACGCTTGTTGTTTTTATCCGGGGAGACATCGGCAATGCCGTGTGAGCCCATATGGTCCAACTTGGTGGATTTGCCGTCCTTGGTAACGCCGATGGCAGCAAGAGTCTTACTGCTATCCTTGGCTTGGGCTTCAATGTAATCCGTGTTGCCGGCACTGATGTTGGGGGTTTTCCCCTTGGGCGTGGAGGGCGTGAGGAAGAAGCCGAGACCGGCGGTCAGTACGCCGAGCGCGATGCCGGAGAAGAGGATTGTTTTGCCTAAATCTGTTTGTTCTGCCATAATCTGTAGGAGATTGGAAATTCAGTTGTTGTTATTAAAAGTATACGGCTTCGACAATCAGGTTGACGCGGATGGTTTCATCAGGTTTGCCGACTTTGCGGTCCGCGATGCTCTTGGGTGCATCTCCGCCATCGGCGAAGGGATCGCTGTAGGCATCCACCGTTCCGTAGTTGTTGAGATTTTGGAAGTTGATGCCGCGAACAGAGAAGAGGAATCGCTCTTTTTCGTTTTCACCCTTACCTTCCAGAATGGAGTTGAGCAGCTTGGTGATGCCGGAGGTGTAGTCCTCCCCTGCCGGGATTTCGCCACGGTTGAAGGAGAATGAAAGTTCGATGATGAGCGGTGTGGGTTCACCGGTGGCCTCAGTGGTGGGCACGGGCTCACAGTACATGCGGTCCAGGGACTTTGCTCCTGCATCTACGCCATAGCCGGCCAAGGTCTTGGCAGCGGCAAGCTGGTAGAGGAGGTAGGGTGTCGTCTTCGGGTTAGCGGCATCGTTGCGCTCATTGTAGTTGCGGTCCAAGCCGAAGGTGAAGCTGTCCGGGTCATCAATGTGGCAATTGGCTTTCGCGGCTTTTTCCGTGAATGCGGTGCGAGCCTTCTTCAGGTCATCCGGTTTGAAGATGGCTTCCTTCTTGATGGCGTCTTCCGTGAGGTTTTTACAGGTTTTGGTGTAAGCTGCAAGGTCAGCAGCCAAGGGCTTGGCATTGCGCTCCAGTACGGAGGCTTGTTTGTTAAGCAGGCTCTTGGTACCGGCGGTTGCCGGAAGCGGGGACTTGGCGAGCTTCTCCAACTTGGCATCAGCCTCATTGATTTTTTTGATGGTATCCTGCAATTCTCCGCGCTGCATCCAACCGTATGTGGCGCATCCTGCAAAGGCAAGCGCAAATACGGCGGTGAGTGCAAAGGCTCGCTTGTTTTCAAAAATGTTCATTGTTGCGTAAAATCTTGGGTTGGAGGTGGATTACTCGTCGTTTTTCCTGTATTCCGGGATGCTCAGCTGGTACTCCTCGCTCAGGGGGAGTATCATGTGGAAGGTCTTGAGGTAGTCAAGCGAAGCGTTGGCGGAGTTATCATTGTTGATAATCTGCACGTGTCTGTCCTTGTTGGCGACCTCGCTGTCAAAGAACTTCAGCTTGGCGATGTTCTCGTAGGCGCTGCGCAGGGCGTTTTCCTCGGAGGCTAAGCAGTAACCTTTGATGTAAATGGCGTTGATGTTTTGCTCTGCCGGATTCAGCTGGCCGAGGGACGGTACGCCATTGGCTGCGGACGGTGCGAAAAGACGGGTGTGCCTGCCGGATGATTCTATGGTTTGGTCCAAGATGGGATCTTGTGTGCTGACGGGCTCAAACTGTGAGAACCAGAACTTGTAGGAGGTGCCCACCTCTGCAATGCCACGGATGATGTCCGTGTAGGCCGTTCTCTGGGTGTAGAGTGTAGCCAATGACTCAAACTCGGCGTATTTCTCGTTGTAGTTGGTCTCAGCCTTGGCGACGGCGCTGCTGTGGGTTTCCAGCTCTTTAACTTGCTTGGTAGCCGTTTGCAGCTCTTGCTCGGCCTTCTTGAGCTCGGAGTTGGTGAGGAAGATGAAGCCGCATGCGCCCAGCACGGCAACGATGCCGCCGGTGATGATTTTGGGCAGCATTTGCAGTTCTGCGCGGTCTTTGCCTACGCTGGTGGGTACCAAATCGATGGAGAATGCACCCACCTTGGCACCGGTAACGGCTGCACCTGCAACGGGACCGAGGCAGAGCGCATCCATATCCAGCGCCTCGGTGTCCACTTTGGAGCCGATGCTGAAAGCATGGAGCGGGTTAAGGTATTCCACCGGGATGTTCAGTGCGCTTTGCAGGAATTCTACGGCGTAGGGGAGTTTGGCACCGCCACCGCAGATGTAGGCTTTAGTGGGGGCTGAGCCCTTGTACTGCGCACGGTAGTGGTTGATGGTGCGCTGTACCTCGGAGCTGAGTCGGCTCATGGCGTTGCGGATGGTGGTGGCAAGGGCTGCATCCTGCTCCGGCAGGTTGTCCGTGAAGCCGTTGCCCAAGGATACCAAGCCTGACTCCAGTTTGAGTTTTTCCGCATCGCGGAAGCTCATATTGAACTCACGGGCAATGGTGTTGGTGATGAAGGAGCCTGCTGCCGTGACGGAGCGTGTGAAGAAGCGGTCTCCTTCCGCAAAGATGATGTCGGTTGTCTTGGCGCCGATGTCGAGAATAATGACGGAGTCCTCGGCGTCCTCGGGGTAACTGATGCGGTAGGCGTTGTACAGGGAGGTGATGGAGCAGTCCACGCTGCGGGTGCGCAGGTTATTGCCCTCTACCTGTGCGTTGAGGTTGTCCAGGACGTCTTTTTTGATGGCAACGAGGAGAACCTCTTGCTCGCCGGCCTCTCTTTCTCCCAGCACTTGGTAGGAGTAGACGATGTCCTCAATCGGGAACGGGATGTGCTGCTGCGCCTCGTATCCCACCTGCTCGGAGATGTCGTCCATGTCCAGAGCGGGCAGTTTGATGAAGCGCATGAATACCTGTTGCCCTGAAACAACGTTCCGTACGTCGCTTCCCTTAACTTTAAGTTCCGTAACCAGCTCGCTGATGGCGTTGCTGACGTAGTCCATGCGCATGCCTTCTTCCACCGGGTCAAGGAGGATGTCCTTGCGGGCGTAGCGAGAGAGTGCATAGCCCTTGCCTGCCGGGGTGAATACGCCCATGGTAACGCTTTGTGCGCCAATCTCCAAGGCTACGGTTGTTTTATATTCAGCCATATTGTGATGAGTAAGTTAAAAATGCCAGTGTTTGCAGTTCAGCGACGGTTGCGCTTTTTGTTACGACCCCGCTTTTTGTTGCTGCCGGAGTCTTCCGTAGCGGTATCATCGCTGTCAGCGGAGTCGGTGGGGGTGGTTTCCGTGGTGTCAGCGGGGGTCTCAGTAGGTGTGGATTCCGGCGTTTCCGTGGTGGTGGGTGTGGTGGTTACACCGGTGTTGCTGCCGCTGTTTTTGGCGGGGAGTACGGCCGGGTAGAAGGAGCCTGCCCAAGCAGCATACGGGGTTTCGTCAATGCTGCATGCCACGGCGCCGGCGTCACCCATGTTCTTTTTCCACCACTCGGCGCTGAGTTTCTTTTTAATGGTGTTGTCAAAGATTGCGCTGCGGGACTCACCGGTCTTCATGCACTGTTTGTCATTGAATGTGGCCTCGATGGCAACACCGAGGAGCTTGCCTTTCAGGTCGCCCTTGCCTTTGGTGTTGATGCGGGCGGCACTGCTCGGGGGGATGAAGATTCCCACGCTCATGGTTGTGGTGGCTCCTTCACCACCGGGGCTGAGGGGGATGTCCACATAGGTGATTTCCTTGGAGATGAGGACGGGTTTGTCGTTGTTGGAGTCGCTCTCAATCAACAGGTGTGCGGTGAAGGTGAGCTGCGGCACAAATTGTGCAGCTTTGGTGGGTGCTTCAATTTCCACCGGAATGTTGACAATTTGCCACGGTACAACGGGTTGCGCACTCATTCCCGCACCCGGGAATGCCATGCCTTGGGGCATGGGCAATTTTTCAATCTTGGTGGAGCTGCCTTTTGCTTTCAAGGTGACGCGAACGGCTTTGGCATCTGCCGCGGAGGCAGTCATGGATGCGCACAGGGCGCCGGCGAGTATGGTAAAAAGAGCGCTTTTCATGATTAAAAATTCAGATGTGTGCTATATTTATACACAATAAAGCTTGCCTTGGCGAGAATAAACTTGCGAAAGTCCCGATTTTTTTCGAGAAAAAAAGAGCGTGAGCGAATAAAAAACGTGCGCTGAGGGGAAATAAGCTTGTTTAATCGTATGGTTTTGTGGTATAAGCTGCGTGTCATTATGAATTTGTTAGCAACGTACGTACACAATATAGACCCCGTTTTGTGGGAGGTTCCCGGCACATCCGTTGCCGTTCGCTGGTATGGCTTGGCATACCTCGCCGGATTTTTGCTCGGTTATCTTCTGCTCAAGCGGCTTTCTGCCCGCAGCTTGTACTGTGTGCCGCAGGATAAATTGGCAGATTTTATAACGGCTGTGTGTCTTTTTGGTGTGGTGTGTGGTGGCAGATTGGGGGAGTTTTTCTTTTACTGGTTGCCGCAGCATGGCTTGAGCGGTTTCTTGGAGGATCCTACATGGGTATTCCGTGTGTGGGAGGGTGGTATGGCCTCTCACGGAGGTATTCTCGGCGTGTTTGCTGTGGCGTTGTGGTATGCGCGTAAGAATGCTTGCTCTTTGGGTGGTGTGTTGGATGGTTTGGCTATTGCTGCTCCCATTGGGCTGTTTTTCGGGCGTGTGGCTAACTTTATCAACGGTGAGTTGTATGGCCGTGTATGTGCGCCGGATAGTGTGTTTGCCGTTAAGTTTCCGCAGTCTGTTGTGGAGTTGCCCGTGCAGGCTCGCGCTGAGCTCCAACTGGAGCTTTTCATGAGAGAGGGGGTACAGGTGCAGCACTATGACGGGTTGGTGACCCTTTGCCGGGAAAATGCTGCATGCCGAGATATTGTTGCTTCCGCGGTGGAGCCTCGCTATCCTTCCCAGCTGTTTGAGGCTTTCGGGGAGGGATTGTTGATTTTTGCGGTTTTGCTTTTTGTTCGCCTTAAATGGAAAAACGCTCCGGCCGGTTTGCTTGCAGGGCTCTTCGGTGTGTTGTATGCCTTGGCTCGTATCGTTTGTGAGTGCTTCAAGCAGCCGGATGACGCTGTTTGGGCCGGTATTACTAAGGGACAGGGCCTCTCGGTGCTTATCTTCTTTATCGGTTTGTACTTCATTTTCGCTGCTCTTAAACAGAAAAATACTCGGAATTTTCAAAAAAATTAAAAAATATCAAAAAAAAGCTTGCAATGGGGCTGAAAATCCTGTAAAATGCCCCCGCACACCACCTAGGTGGTCTGCAAAATAAAATGGGTAGGTTCCCGAGCGGTCAAAGGGGGCAGACTGTAAATCTGCTATCGTACGATTTCGATGGTTCGAATCCATCCCTGCCCATTTCTTCCATGCGGAGGTAGCTCAGTTGGTAGAGCAACACCTTGACATGGTGGAGGTCGTAGGTTCGAGTCCTATCCCCCGTATGCTTGTCCTTGCTGCATTTGCTGCAAGGACGTTTTTTTGTGCCTGTGTGAGCAGAATAGACTTGCATTCCGGGCCGGAGTGGGGTAAGGTGCGGGTGTTATGATTCGTCTTGCTGTACTTGGTTCCGGTTCCGGCAGTAATTGCCAGTCTATTTTTAATGCGATTAATGATGGCCGTTTGGATGCAGAGGTTGTCATTGTGTTGTCCGATAATCCGGATGCATACATCCTTGAGCGCGCCCGCCAACATGGGGTTCCGGCTGAGGTGATGGATTGCGGCTCATACAAAAATAAGTTTCCGCTGGAGGTGCAGGCAGCTGTTGCTCGCAAGCTTACGGAGCTGAAGGTGGATATGGTTTGTCTTGCCGGTTTTATGCGTTTGGTGAAGCAGCCTCTGCTGGAGGCTTTCCCCAACCGTATTCTGAACATTCATCCCGCTTTGTTGCCCGCTTTCCCGGGCGTTGAGGCTTGGAAGCAAGCCCTTGAGGCCGGAGCTAAGCAAGCCGGTTGTACTGTGCACTATGTGGATGCCGGTATGGATACCGGGGAGATTCTCATGCAGGCTTACGTACCGGTCTTGCCGGATGATACCCCGCAATCTCTTCACGCGCGCATTCAGGTGCAAGAGCACATCCTTTACCCCGCCGCCATCCTCTCCGCTCTTTCCAGACTCTGATAGGAGGATTTGCTGAGGGAGGTGTGGGCGTCTTTTCCCTAAAAACACATTTGCGGTTCACCGGTCATGCCGATGAACCGCAAGTGCTTTCTCAAAGTCGCCCGACTGTCCGATGAACGGCACTCCAGGCAAACTGAGTTGCCGATGATAATACAATAACTGATATTTTATTCAAGTAAAAAAACGCGGATGTCAGAGAAAATGTTAAGGTGCCGATGGAGCGGGCGCAATACGGGAACGGATGACGGAGGAGAAATTGTCAGAAGGCAGGTCATAGCCGAGGTAGGAACGTGCACGGAAGTCCTCATAAGACTCATGGGGTAGGGAATGGAAAGCACCGTGGCGGAAAAGGATGCGGGAGATGGAGCCGTTATGAATGGGGAGGAGATTATAAATGAGCGGCATGGACGGAGCAACGTGTCGGAACATGCGGATAATACCGGTCGAACAGTTATGGGAGACGGTGTTGTAAGGGAGGTGAGAGGCAGCAGCGTGCATTTGTTGAGCAACAAGGTAGAGCAGCATGGTGCGAGCTTGAGAGGGAGATACCTTCATGGGCATGAGAAAGAGGTCCTCGTGCCTGTAGTTGGTGCGGAGGGCAAAGATGTCATCTTCCGTACCGAAAACATAAAGGAGGCCGTAGCGCTTGTATAATCCGCCGATGGCGTTTTGCTCCACGCCGAGGGGGAGGCGTGTTTCGGGGGAAATAACCAAGTGGCGCCCATCTGCAAAGCTGAAGCTCAGCATGGTGTGGCAAATAGCCTCCATGCCGTCCCAATGGCATTCTGCAAAGTCCACACCTGTAATGGAGTTGAGGTCATAGGACTGCGTGCAATAGTGAGGCGAGTAATCGTCTTCCGTGCGGTAGCGGAAATCCCGAATATTGCGGATGGTAAGGGTATGGCCGTTATCAGAGAACTCAAATTGTGGTTCTTTTGCCCAAGGTGTTTGCCACTGCTGAGGAGTGGGCCCCGGTATGCAGCAATATGTAAGGATACAGGCCGATACTAATCCCCAAAGCCACCATGAGGTATGGGAAGGGCGTTTTTTGCGGATTCTGCAAACGGCCACCCACGCTCCGAGGATGGTGCACAGTGTGATGAGGCTAATGGGTTGGTAGCACCACAAGCCCACACACCATAGCAGTGCAATGGCGAGAGCCACTGCGTTCAATCCCTTGAGACCATAGCGGAGGAACTTCATTTACCGGAAACGGATGGTGAAGGTGGGTGCCGGCTCCGTGGCGTTTGCCTCCAAAGTGGTGGCGGTGGCTGCCGGAATCCACCCGCGAACCCCGGTGAAGGTTTCCACATAGCAGCGGGCACCTCTGGTTGCCAGAATGCGCACCGGTGTGGAAGCCGGGAGTTCCGTGACAGCTGATGCTGAATCTGTGGCGGCGGAGCGAGCCGTGGTGGCGGTGGTAATATAGGCGAGCTCGTCCGGTGGTGTTGCCGTAATGTCCGGGATAGTACGAGTGAAGTAGTAGACATGCCCTGCTGCGCACAGAATGGTGAGAGCCAGACTGATGCCGATGGCCGTGCGAATGGTGGTGCGGTAGCGGTGTTGCAGCCACGTTGCCAAAGCGCAGCTCAAAAGAAGGGCTGCGCTGCATATGACGGTGGCCAACCATAGTTGAGGTTTGCTCAGGTAGGTGAAAACCTCGTCAGTTGTGCTCAGCTGAGGTAAAATGGCACCTTCTTTGCGCTGAATGAATGCCAAGTTTGCTTCTGCTTCCGCGAATCCGGGAGACTCACGGAGTGCACGCGCGTAGAATAAGGCGGCATTGCCGGGCTTGCCGAGGCGGTAGTAGCAGTTGCCGATGTTGTAGAGGGTATCTGCCTTGTCACGTTCAGGCGTGTTTTGTTGCAAATCCTGCTCCAAAACGGAAAGTGCTTTGCTGTACTGTCCGGCATCGTACGCTTGCATGGCGGCGTCTTCCGTAGCATGGCAGAGCTGGCTGCACATGCAGAGCAGCATGAGTACGGCTGCTATGCCGGATATGGCCTTGCGTACCGTGCGGAGAATTCCCGCTTTTTCTTCCGGCGTAATGCTGGGTGTGGCATCGGGACGGAAAACCTCCGAGTCTCGCTTGTCCAGAATGGCTTGCAAGTGGGGAGTGTCTTTTGCGGTGGGGATGTTGCTTTCAATAAAAGCGCCGATGCCTTTGAGGAACGTGGCGGAATCCTGTTCTTTTGCCAATGCAGTAAGGGTTTTTTCTCGCATGCGGGCAGTGGCGTTCTGTTGCCATTTTTTGTAAAGATTGCGCCCGATAAGCCACGCGAAGATGCCCATGCCGGGCAGGTAAAGCAAGTACCAAAGTTCCTTGGGCAGGGAGAGTCCTGCCCCGCTGCCTCCGGCCGGTGCATTGGGCATAAAGTGGTAAATATCCGTAAGCTCAGCAACGGGTACGGAACCTGCCGGCGGGGGAGCATCCTCGCCTGTTATTTCCCCGGTGCCGATGGCGTCCGTTTGTTGCCACGGTAGGGCAATGGGGGCTGAGGCCGCAGTTTTGTATTCCTGCTCTTCATCGTTGAAATAACTGAAGCTGAAAGAGGGTACACTGCTGACCTCTGCAATGGGACGCATGAGTTGCGTGAATACGACAGCCTCGGTAACTCCCGTGGGGGAGGAAATGATGCGTCGTGCGGGAGCCATGAGCTTCCAATGCTCTGCATCCTTCGGTTGCGGGCAGGTGAGTTGCTCCAGAGCTCCGGTGCCGCGTATCGTAATTTCTACCTCAATCATTTCATTCATGGAGAGGCTTTTTGCAGCAGTGGTGGTGCTGATGGTGAATTGCCCCACAAGATCACTGAAGTCAGCCGGGGGATTAGGAGGCAGCGGACGCGGGGTGCTGAGTGCTAATTTCGGCAGTTTGAGGGTTCTGTTTATGGCTTGAACCGTGGTAGAACTGAAGGAGAAGCCGGGGCCGTGTTTTGAAGATATGGTGTGTGTTTCTCGGAGGGAGCAGGGTATGCTTACATAAACATCGTAGTCACCCGTTTTCGGGGTGCCGGGGGTGGGCATCGGTATCATGGTGGTAATCAAATCCAGTACGTGCCACTTTTGCCCACGGGCATGCACAACGCGCTCTCGCAAAGGGAGCCATTCCTGTAGCTTTTTGGCCAACACGGCGTTCACCGGCAGGTGAAATTGACTCGTTTTGACGTGTGCTGATACCACTTGCGGGAGTTGGGTAAGATCCACGAAGTTTTGCGGTAACAGAAGCTTGACGCTGGCGGTTACCGGTTGCCCGGTGTAGTATTCTTGCGGAGAGGTCTGCCAGAATGTACCGAAGCTAGTCGGCCTGTCAGCTGCGTTGTTGCCGCCGTTATCGTCCTCTACGGTTCTCCATTCCACTTTTGCTGTGGTGTACACTTGCAGTGGCGGAACTTTTACTTTTTCACGTCGGCCGGTTGAGTAGGAGATTTCCAGCTGATTACATTCAACTGTTCCGCTGCGACCGGTTTCGATAAGCAGGGCGCATATTTCCATGCTGCCTACGTGGTTGCCGGAGTTATCCTGCAGAGGCTCTTCGGAGTATGCTTTCCCCTCGTATGAACCATTGCTGATTCTGCCGGGGGTTACATCGTGTATGCGTTCCGGGTTGCCTCCCTTGGAATGCTCACTGACGAGGAATAGAAGAACTTTTTCACCGGGAAGCGCTGTGTGTGTGGACCACACAGCCGTTACCTCTGCCATGCTCGGAGAGCATAACAGTACGATGAAACTGATGAGGAGTAGAATGCTGTTTCTCATATCGGGAGGGGAAGGTGGTTAATAATCTTTGTTGGGAGGGCGTCTTTGCCCGGTTGTGTACTCATAATATCGTTGCAGTCTGCGGGAGTGCCCTTCGTCTTCTTCGTCTCGGTGCATGTTCAGTATATCGTATGCACGTTGCTGTTCTCTTTGTTGGTGTCGAGCTTGTTGTTCTTCATCACTCATGGGAGATGATGAGGGAGGTGTGTTGGCTTCTCGGTTTTCAGGAGAGGGTTGCCGGTCCGGTTGTTCTCCGGATTGGTTTCCGTCTTGCTGCTGCTTATCGTTGTTTTTCTGTTGGTCGCCGTCCTGCTGTTGGTCACCATCCTGCTGCTGGTCACCGTCCTGCTGCTGGTCGCCATCCTGCTGCTTGTCGCCATCCTGCTGTTGGTCGCCGTCCTGCTGCTTGTCGCCGTCCCGCTGTTGGTCGCCGTCCTGCTGTTGGTCGCCGTCCTGCTGCTTGTCGCCATCCTGCTGCTGGTCGCCATCCTGCTGCTGGTCGCCATCCTGCTGTTGGTCGCCATCCTGCTGTTGGTCGCCGTCCTGCTGCTGGTCACTTTCCTGCTGTTGCTGTTTAAGGCGCTCGATTTCCTTTTTAATGTCCTCAATCAGCTTATCAATTTTTGAGATGTTGTTTTTCGCGGGAATGCAGTCGGTCTGCATGGTGAGTGCGTCATTAAAATAGACCTTACAGGCCTCCAGTTTTTTAATGATATCCTCCAGTTGTTCAACGGATGGCGGAGTGGGCAATGCGGTCTCTTCCTCACTCATGTAAAGTTTGCGCAATTGAGAGAACACCTCGCGTGTGTTCATGTTGCCGAGCGCCAGCATGGCTGCGGATTGCATTTTGGGGTCTGAGTCCAACAATGCTTGTGATAATGCTGCTTGAGCTTCCTCTGTTTTTCCTTCTTTTTCAGCAGCCAAGGCATTGCGGTATGCTTCCAACGCTTCCTCGGCCGGGGCTGCTTGCAGAGGTTGTGCCATGCATGCGAATACCAGTAATATGGGCAGCCGCAACAGTTTTGCCGGCATGCGTTTCCATTGTGTTGCAAGTACAATGCCAGCCATGAGCATCAATAGTGCAGCCCCTGCAAAGTATGCAAAAAGGTCATTGGGCGCTTTGTTGACGGAGAACTTTTCCTCATGCCGATTAAGTTTTTCCGCTGCTGATTGAGCAAAGGCTGTAAGATTTGTGCTACCGTTCATGTGGTAGAAGTCGCCGTTGGTTTCAACTGCCAAGCGTTTGAGCATTTCCGGTTGCAGTTTGCTGATAACGTGCTTATTATCTGCATCCAGCCATAAGCCGTTCTCATTGTTTTCATCCGGAATAGGCCCACCGTTGATGGTGCCCACGCCCACTGTGATAACCAGCAGGTTCTTTTTGCGCGCCTCGCTGAGTAGCTCGGGTGAAAACTCCACGGTGTCTTCGCCATCGCTGATGATGACGAGTGCGTTGGTCCCCTCCGGGGCAGTGCGCTCAAAGTCCTGCATAGCCAAGCGCAAAACTTGCTCCAGATTCGTGCCGCCATAGCTTTCCCAATCTCGGTTGACGCGGTTGAGGGTTTCTTGCAGGGCGGTGTGGTCATAGGTAAGTGGTACGGTCAGCTCGGCCTCGCCGGAAAAAATCATCAGCCCGATTTTGTCTTTCGGTAGGGCATCGATGAGCATTTGCGCGGCAGAGCGGGCGGTGTCCAGACGCGAGGGCGCTACATCCCGCGTTTCCATGGAGCGCGAAATATCCAAGGCTATGATGAGGTTGCGACCATTGAGTGATGCTTCAGCGTTTTTGTATCCGTTGAACGGGCGCGCCGCTGCGATGATGCAGAAGGCCAGTGAGAGCAGGAGGGCAATGGCGGGAATTGCGGAGCGCCAAACCGGGGTTTCTCGGACCAAGTTCTCGCGGTGCTGCGCAGAGACCAATTGCTGCCAGTTCTTACGCCGTTTGGTGCTTAGTACAACCATGCCGATTCCCAATAATACAGGAACCACCAGGCCAAGCAGTACGTATGGATATAAAAAACTCATATGTGTGAGGGGGGATGCTCTGTCAGGGCGAGGTTTTGGGGTATATCATCATGCCGATGGCTGATAACAGCAGTAAGACGGCTGCGGCACCCATCGGCCAGTAAAAAAGCTCATCATACACCTCGTATATGCGCGGGGCGGAGTCCGTCTTTTCCAGTTTGTCAATGCTGGCAAATGCCTCCGCTAAGCTTTGACTGCTACCGGCTCGGTAGTAGGTTCCATGGGTAAGCTTGGCTATCTCTTTGAGTGTTTTTTCATCAAGTGAGTCAACGTGTGCCACGTTTTGGGAGAGTCGCCTGTCTTTGCCGATGGCAATGGTATAGATGCGTATGCCGAGTTTGGCGGCATTTTGTGCTGCTTCCACCGGGGTGATTTCTCCTCGGTTGCTCATGCCGTCTGTTACCAAGATAATGATTTTGGACTTTGTGTCCTTATTTTCGTTTAACCTGGTGGCAGCGGAGGCAATGGCAGAGCCGATGGCGGTGCCGTCTTCACTGATGTAACCGGGGCGTATGAGTTCCCCGAAGGGGTTGACGTCTGCCAAATAAAAAGAATCCAACCGGTGCAGCACGATGGCGTGATCCATGGTGAGCGGGCTGCACAGCTTAGCCTTGCCGGCAAATGCAACCATGCCCATGCGGTCATTGGGGCGGTGTGCAATGAATTCCTTAATGACGTGCTTTGCGGATGTGAGGCGGTCCACCCGGCGGCGGTTGAGTTGCATGTCTTTTTCCGCCATGGAGCCGGAGAGGTCGCATGCTATCATGATGTCGATGCCACTGGCAACAGGCTCTTCGTGAGTGTTTTTCCACTGTGGCCGCGCCAAGGCTATGATGATGGCTGCCGTAGCCAGTACTGCCAATACGGGACCGATGCTGCCGGCAATGGAGGCCGGATGCGGAAGCCTATCCGCAATGAAGCGGATGCCCGGGTGCTGTATGGCAGCGGCTGTGCCGCTCCTTCTCCTCAGAATCAGTAATAATGGCAGCAGAATAAGCAACCATAACCAATGCGGGGAGGCAAACAAAAACTCACGGCTTTCCCCGGCCTGTTGAGCTAAAGGCAGCATGGCTGTTGAGTAACTGAACATCATGATAATTTTTTCATTTTCTCTAATTCCGCTGCAGCAGCGGCCGCTTTGGCCTGCGCATCACGTATGGCTGAGATGAGCTCCGTTGCGGATTGCATGAGAGATGCTGCCAACTCCGGGGCGTTCGGTTGTTCACCTGCGTACTTGTATTCCGCTAAGCTCTCCAATAACTTGCGCGTGTTGAATTGGCACTCTGCCGGTATGCCTGAGAGGGCGTCCATACGCTGGCTGAACTCTTCATGCGTTTCATACAGTGCCGGGTCTTGTGTGCTGCCACTCAGGTATCTGCGCAAAATCATGGATAGCTCCAAACAACATTCCCGTAGCCCTATCGGCGCTGTACGTAATGCCTCAATGCTGCGCAGAGCAGTCTCCTCCGGTGTTGGAACCGGCGGCAACTCTCGTTTTTTGCGACGCAGGATAATGACCACGGCACAACCGATTGCCAAGATGATGACCCCGCTTATCCACAGGAACATTCCCCAAGCTTGGGTTTGCTCCATCTGCTCTGCTGTGGGGGCGTCATCTAAAGTCGGTATGCTTTGCAGCAGCTGTGGCTCTGTTGTATTGGCGTTCGGTGCAGGCATGGCTTGTTATCTGGCAAAATGCGCACTGCGTTTCGTGAAGAGTCCGCGCAGTACCGGTATGAAGTCTTCGTGGGTTCGGAGGTCGCACATGGGGATGCCGAGCTGTGTGAATATGTGCTCCCATTCGCGACGGTGTGCCAACATGGCTTTGGTGTAGGTTGCGCGTACCTCGGCATCAGACATGTTGATGCGGAAAAAACGGCCGCTTTCCGGGTCCTGTATGCTCACATAGCCGGCATCCGCCGGTAATTCCAGTTCCATTGGGTCGCTGATGCGCAGGGGAATGAGCTCGTGGCGGAAATTAAGCTTGCCGATGGCCTGTTTATCCGGGGCGGACATGAAATCGCTGATGAGGAAGCACATCGTCCGTTTTCTCTGTGTCCGTATGATCTCCGCTGCCACGTATTCTGTTGGTTGGTCGGCTCCCCCATCCTCCGCAGTGATGATTTCACGGATGATGCGCAGGCATTGTTTCATTCCTTTTGCCGGCGGAAGATAGAAGTGTGGTTTTTTGCCGTACAACAGCAGCCCCACGTTATCCCCGTTGCGGGCTGCGCTGTATGCCAACACGGCTGCAATCCGTGCTGCATATTCCAGCTTGCTGTCCTCAGAGGCGCCTCCTGCGTAGCGCATGGAGGCACTTGCATCCACCGCCAGTAGCAATACTTGTTCACGCTCCTCGTGGAATTTGCGGACGTAGGGGGTGCCGGTGCGTGCCGTAACTTTCCAGTCTATAAAGCGAGGCTCGTCACCTGCTTGGTATTCCCGAAAATCGTCGAATTCCAAGCCTTGACCACGGAAACTGGCCCGGTACTGCCCGGACAACGTGGAGGTGGTGAGTCGGCGCGCCTGTATTTCGATACGGCGCACCTTTTGCATGATTTCCTGCGTTCTATCCATGGAGGACCTAGTGGGGAAGGTATGGTTACGGTACCGGAACCTTGGAGAGGATGCTGTCAATAATGTTATCACTGGTGACGTTGGCCGCCTCCGCCTCGTAGGAAAGCAGGATGCGGTGGCGCAAAATATCATGCGCAAGGTCCTTTACGTCCTGCGGGGTTACATACGAGCGTTGGCGGGTGAAGGCCAGTGCTTTGGCTGCCAATGCGATGCTGATGGTGGCGCGGGGAGAGGCGCCGGCGCGTACCATGCTGTCCAGATGTCTGTCCACCTTTTCAGGCGTGCGGGTGGCACGCACTAAGTCTACAATGTAATTTTCCACTGCCGGGTCAATGAAGATGCGGTCCATCAGCGCGCGTGATTCCTCAATTTCCTGTACGGAAACTACGGGAGAGGTTGTGGGTGTGGCCGTCGTGCGGCTCATCATGCTCAGTACTTGCAGCTCTTCATCCCGAGTCGGGTAATCCACTATGACTTTGAACAGGAAACGATCCAATTGCGCTTCCGGCAGTTGGTAGGTGCCTTCTTGCTCAATGGGGTTCTGAGTCGCCAGTACCAAGAAGGGATTGGGCAGGGCATAACTTGTTTCGCCCAGCGTTACTTGGCGCTCTTGCATGGCTTCCAGCAAAGCACTCTGCACTTTTGCCGGAGCGCGGTTAATTTCGTCTGCCAGAATCAGGTTGGCAAATACCGGGCCCTTTTTGGCTGCAAACTGACGCGTCTCCGGGTTGTATATCATGGTGCCCAGTAGGTCTGCAGGTAAAAGGTCCGGCGTAAACTGAATGCGTGAAAACGCGGCGCGCATGGTACCGGCAAGTGCTTTAACGGAGAGCGTTTTGGCAAGTCCGGGCACACCTTCCAATAGTACGTGTCCCTTGCACAGTAAGCTCAGAATCAATCGGTTTACCAGTTGTTTCTGCCCCACCAACACGCGCGACATTTCCATCTTGATTGCACTGACCCAGCCGGATTTTTGCGCAATCTCTTCGTTGTATACCTGTGTGTTCATCATCGTTGTTTGCTATGAGGATAGCACGCCACACAGCGTATTTCAAGCTATATGTGTGTCCTCTTGCTGATTTGGACACCCCGCCCCGCCTCTCTGTGCAAAATATGTCGGAGTTTTTCGGAAAACAGTTAAAGGCCGCCGTTTCCCAGTTTGATGATGACATCCCGTTGATTGTGCTGCACGCTGCCCGTGGCGGGCCAAGCAGGCATTTGCCGGAGAATATCCGCATTTTCTGATAGTTCCGTTGGCGTTGCTATGCGCATTCTGCTGAGTTTGTACGTTTTGAGGTAGTACTTGAGGAGGTAGAGCGAACGCAGCTGCGGAGCATTGTCTTTGGAGGGAAAATCAGGCTCACCACACAAAATAATGGTGCTGTCCGGCGGCAATCCTGCCTGTGTGGAAAGTGCCGTGGCTTGCGCGCGTATCGTCCTGAGCTCCGCCACGCAGATGTCATGCTCTAATGCTTCATTTTTAGCTTTATCGGAGGTGATGTAGGCCGCTTTCATGAGCATGAAAGGTGCAAAAAGAAGAAAGACCTTTTTGGCAAAGTCCGGGAATAGCGGGGCGGATAACGCCCAGAGGGTTGCTACTGCTATGGGTTCTGCCAATAAAGTGCGTGGAGGCTGTTGCTGCAATAATATGATGATGAGGCAGTGGGGAAGCACCCAAAGAGCAAGCAACAGGATGTACCGGAGTATTACGGATGTTCCCGTTTTTGATTTCCATATATGCACGCTGATGAGCACCAATGGAATGATGGCGGTAGCATAAACCCATTGCCCGGTGTATATGCGGCCTAACTGGCTCCAGAATATGTAGCGGAAAACATGTGCAACCGTACTGAGTTTGTCGGCAAAATCTCCTTGCAGGAAAGCGCTCCAGCCGGTAAGTTGTTGCTGGTAGCCTGTTGCATACCGAATGTGCTCATCTGTAACTATAGGCAACTGCATGGTGAGTTGTTTGATTCCCCACCATAGCACAATGGCACTGAGGCTTACCACTGCCAGCTTGCCGAAGCGGTGCAGAAGACCTTTACGTCCTTGAGCTTGCAGCTGCATTTGCAGTTCCACTGCCAACCACAGTGTCCCGAAATAAAAACAAGTGGCTTGGTAGGTACCGAGCGCGAAGGCCGTGCACAGGATGGAGCCTATTATTGCAGCTTTGCCTTGTTGCGTAAGCAACCAAATGGCCGCCGTTACCACCAAAAGAGAGGCTGCGCATGCATCACTCTGGAATGCGTACTGATGCATGTACGCATATTGGGTGCAGCCCAGATAAAAGGCACAATATATGAGCTTGGAGAATGTACCTTGCAAGCGGAGTAGCTCTGTTTGCCATACCACTGTTACTGCTGTACAAATGCCCGCTGTTATTCCGGCGGCATACAGGCATGCTCCTTCTCCGAACATGTACCGCCAAAGCACGATTCCCCAGCGCCCTGCTGCTGCATACAACCCGGTTTCTTCTCCCCGGAAATCGTACACTTCATCTTGGTGTAGTCCCAAGCGCAGTATCATGTATCCATTGATGAGCAAGTACACCAACAACACCAAAACAACCCACGGCGCTGTTTTTTTGATTTTTTCCATCAGTGTTGTGTCTGTCAGTGCTTGCTGTTGTGTTGTCATAATATACTGCTAATATCCCGGCGTTATTATAATGTGCTCTGCTGTTTTTGCAAGCGTTTTCTAAGCACGACTGTCAGTGCTTTTATTAAAATAGTTACAAAAATTAAATAAAAGTGTGACATTTTGTGATTTTGTGCTGTGCAGTGGGGCAAAAATATAGTAATATGCGTGTGTATGAAGAAGTTATTGTCAAAAATTTTTGTGTTGGGCGCAGCATTTGCGGGGCTGATGTCTCCGGTAGGTGCTGAGGAGATTACGGCGGATGGTTTGCTGAGTGCCATGCGAGATATGACGGTAAGCCAAGGCAACAAGGACGTAATGGGTAGCATCCGCAAGGGGAGAAACAAAATTCCGTTCAGTCTGAGTGCTCGTGGCGAGACCATCGTGTTCCAATATAAGCAGGGCAATGCCTGGAATCGCTTCGATGTAAGGATTAATGCTCGCAATGTGGATTTGATTCGCGTCGTGAAAGGAAAAGCTGAGGTGCTGGCACCTGCAAACTATACCACTCCTATTGCCGGAACCGATGTCTGCTATGAGGATTTGTCACTCCGTTTCCTGTATTGGAAAGGCGGAAAGATTATCAACGATTCTGCCAATTCTCGCGTGAAAGGACGGGATTGCTACATTGTGGAGGTAGCCAATCCCAATCCCCGCATCGGGCAGTTCGGCTGGGTCCGCATGTGGGTGGATAAGGAAAACGGTACCACTTGGCAAATTGATGGCCACGGTTTGGATGGTAAGCTTAAAAAGCGTTTTACCATTACTTCCGTTCAAAAATTGGATGATGGTTCCTGGTTCTTCAAACAGATGAAACTCGAGGTAAAAGATCCTAAGAATCCGTCCACCAACTTGTCTATCAATTATATGGAAATGCAGGATTTGAAGTAAGCTCTTTCTTCTGTTTACCCCCGTTCGCGCCGAATGGGGGTAAATACTATATACGCGGCAGGTATGGGTAAATTTTGTGTCAGGTTTGCAGTGCTGGTTACTCCGGTTGCCGTTTTTGCGTATGTGGCGCATGATGCAATCCGTGCATATACAACAGGAACGCCGTGGTTTGAGTTGTGGTGGGTTATTGTTGCAGCCTTAGCTGTAGGATTGTGGGAGGGAATTGCTTTTCGGGCATGGGTGTTGCCTTTGTTTGCCCGTGCCGTAGGAAATGCTGTGTATGGGGGAGGGCATTATTCAGCTGCGGATGATGCGCCCGTGGCACTTGCTGAGCGTATTCGAGCGGAAAAAGACAGGGAAATGTTGGCTCAGTTATACAAACTTGTGCGGCAAGATGCCGGGCGCTCTCGCTGCTGGTCGGAATTAGCTGATGTTTTGCTCCATGTGTTTGCAGACCCCCATGAGGCTGTTGCTGTGTTGGTGGAGGGTGCGGATTGTGTGTCTGATGCTCAGGACCGCGCCATGCTTTTGTTCCGTGCTGCCGGTATGCGCTATCGAGAACTGAGGGATTCCAGCGGTGCGCGGGAGCTGTATGAATTGACGGCGCAACGTTTTCCTCGTACTGTATACGGCCAACGCGCTGCCCGGCTCATGCGTGATTCGACCCTTCTGTAAAGTCTCCGAAATTCAGGCAACAAAAAACCTCCGCCCTTGTGTGGGTGGAAGATTTGTACGTCTTTGCAGACTATTGAGCGTCTCGTCCTTGTCGAGGGTAGTTGCTCGGTATGTGCTCAGCGGCTGCATCAGCGGCACACGGCAACCGGCGCTTCCGGAGTGGGCGGCAGCGTGTTGGCAGCAGCAGTAACAGCAGTGAGACCGAGAATAATGGCGATTGTCTTGATCATTTCGACTTGTTCCTTCCTTGCGATTTTGGTTCGTGTCTTTGCCCTCGTAGGAGGGCGCGCTAATCATACTCTTTTTTTCTATAACGTCAAGAGAAAATTCTGCAAAAAATGACTAAAAAATATTTTTTTTGTATTTTTTTTGCTTCGTATTAAAATTCGGACATCTTACCCCCCAAAAAAAATGCAGTCGGGAAGTTTGCTTTTTTCAGACCGGAAAAGCCTAGTCCCGTGGGTAGAGTGCGCGCAGTGTCAGCGTCTGCGGCGTCGTGGCTTGGTGGGGGTGGGTTTGCGCTTATTTTGCTTTTTGTTTTTGTTGGATTTGTCGTCCTTTTTCGGGGTGGGCGCAGCGGGCTTGGGTTTAGGCGCAGGCAGGGTAACGGCTTCCTCTTCCGGGCGGGAGGGTTTGAGCTCCGCTTTAACGCTGATGGCGGAGCAGAACGCAGCAATGCCATCAGCAAGTCCGGTTACAAGCTCGGCGCGGTAATCATTGCCTGCCAGAGCGGAGGCCTCTTGTTTGTGCGTGGCATAACCCACCTGTACAAGAGCAGCCGGGCAATTAACCGTATTGAGGAGCGAATAATGTGAACGCCTGCAAGCCCCGTCGGCTGCATTGGTGGAGTTGAGTACGTGGGAGTGCAGGGCAAAAGCCAGTGCTATGTTGGCTGCATCGTGTCGGTGGGCTTCCAAGGCGCGGCTGTTGGGCTCCAGCGGGGCTGCGGTGTAGGTTTCTATACCGCGAATGTCGGAGCGTCCGCTGTT
Organism: Akkermansia sp.; assembly: GCA_017415995.1. Classification (GTDB taxonomy): domain Bacteria; phylum Verrucomicrobiota; class Verrucomicrobiia; order Verrucomicrobiales; family Akkermansiaceae; genus Akkermansia. The sequence goes on from JAFQDN010000007.1 coordinate 42,031, forward strand.
GACATGAAGGCTGATGAAAATCGCAGCCGGAGCCTCCCGGGCAGTGCGAACACGCTCTGCGTCAGCCAAATCCTGGTCCGTGTTGCGAGTCAGGATGACGTGCAGTCCGCGCTTTTCCAATTCGCGTGCGAGGGCTAAGGCAATGTTGAGTGTGCAGTCCGCTTCACAAAGCCATTCCGACTTATTGCCGGGGTCCGAGCCACCGTGTCCGGGATCAATGACAACGGTTCGCACCTCGCGGCGTTCTGCAATGTAGGTGGGGCGCAGGATGGGGTCTATGAGCTTAACGAAGTCCGTTTTGGAAATCAACAGCTCTCCGTTGTTGCTTTTGATGATGGGGTGCGATAATCTGCAACGGTAGCCGGCAACTATCAGCTCCATGGATTGGGTGTTGAATACTAATCTGAATGAGGAATTGCCGATGGTGTGCAGGTGCGGAGAGGCGGTGTCGATGGGGCGCAGTTTGTAAAAGCTGCGCAACTGCTCCAAGGAGTAGTACTCACGCTCATTGATGGTGGTTACTGCCCATTCCGCTGCTGTCTCTTGAGCGCGTGCCGACATTCCGGTGATGAGTGCCGGAAGTAGGAGAATACATGCGCTGAGTACTGCCCGAAGCTTCATGAAAATGCCACCGAGTGGGGTTATCTGAGGCGTGTGGTGCCTCGGTATTTATTGCTGCCGCCGTGAATGCTGCCTCCTCCGGAGCGCGTGTTGCGTGTTTTGAGCGGTTTGCTCTGGATGGTGGCAATATAGCTGAGTATGCCCTGCGCCAAGCTATCTGCCAATTTGTCTTGGTAGGCGGGGGTGGAAATCAGGCGTCCTTCCTCCGGGTTGGAGACAAAGCCTCCTTCAAACAAAATGGCGGGGCGTGTAATGGTGCAGAGTACGGAAAAACGCGCACGCTGAATCCCGCGGTCTATGGCACCGGTGTTGCGGATGGCGCGGCTGTGCACGGCTGTGGCCAATGCAATGTTGGCACTGTCTTGGTTGTTGCCGGCCAAGGCCTCGCGTCGGCGTGTTCTGGCAAAGGGTGAGGTTGTGCCGTGCGGAGCCAGGGTAAAGGTTTCTATTCCCTTGGCCGCGCGTCGCCCGGAGTTGTGATGAATGCTTACAAATAAGCAATTGGGTGTTTGGTTGGCAATGGCTACACGTTGCCCGAGGGTCAGGAAGAAATCCTTATCACGCGTCATCACAACTTTCAGCCCGGCTTTTTCCAGTCTAACCTTGAGCCTGCGCGCCACGGAAAGGTTGCAGTCTTTCTCTCTTGCCCAGGGGCTGACGGCGCCGGCATCATGCCCGCCGTGCCCGGCATCAATGACTACTGTGGTAATGATACCCTTCTGCTTATTGTGTACGGGGCGCAGAACGGGATCCACCAGTTTTTTCATATCCACCGCTGAAATGAGCAATTCTCCGTTATGTTCGCGGATGGGGAAGGAAAGGATGTAGCGGTAGTTGTTGACGTAAAAATCCTGTTTGCCGGCTTTAACGGAAATGGTGTGGGCTTTGGAACCGTAATTCTTAAAGCCGGGGCGTCCTTCTTTCGGTACGTATCTGTAGAACTTGCAGACATCCGTCATCTCCACATATTCAACGCCGTCCACCTTCCAAATTTGCCAGTCATCGCTATCGGCCTGTGCAATGAACCCGCTTGCCGGCCACAGCAGTAGCACCAGCATCAGTTCCAGATATCGCAACAAATTCCGCATGCCTCCATGCTAACATGTGTACCCTGTATTTGGCAAGGCAAAATTCTGACAACAGACACACAAAAAAAGGCCGCTGTGGGGTGCCACAGCGGTCCTTGGTAAAATGTTAACGCCATTCAGCGCACCAAAGTGCTCATAATCTCACATATGTACACCTTGTGGAGAGGGTTAGTGGGGTCATACCACTGAGGGGAAACCTCTGAAAAGTCCATGAAGTCCGACTCCTGCATGGTGGCAACCGCCATCTTGCGGCACTCCAGTACTAAGTCTGCATCTTCCATGGCTACAAGCCCGCTTTCCGTGGTTATGGGGTTGAGTGCCGTGGAGGCCATTTTATCTACATCCCGCCCGGAGTTACGACCGCAGAATATGAGGTCCTCGCGGTATTTTTCCGGCATAAAGGAGAGGGTGAAGGCCGGTTGCTCATCCAAAAAAGCGGCGGTGTGACGATTGGGGCGCACAAAGACAAAAGCAACGGGACGGTTCCACAGGAAGCCGAGGCCTCCCCAGCTGGCCGTCATGCAGTTGAATGCCTGAGGCGTGCCCGCCGTGATAAGCATCCACTGCTTGCCGATGAGTTCTGCCGGATTCTGTTGCAGTGAGGTGAAGTTAATTTTGTTCATATACGTTGTATATATCAGCAGTAGCGTGTCAGAACGTATTGCAGAATACCTCCGGCACGGAAGTATTCCTTCTCAATCGGGGTGTCGAGGCGCACGATGAGCGGTAGCTCGAATGCAGCCTCACCCGCCGGCTTAACCACCAAAGTGGCAGTGCCGCGTGGCTGTATATCATTGCTCAGTCCCGTGATGGAAAAGGTGACGTCGCGCAGTCCCGCAATTCGGTCATAGTCCGCCGGGTCGGCAAAGTTGAGGGGCAGCACACCCATGCCGATGAGGTTGCTGCGGTGTATACGCTCAAAACTCTTGGTAACAACAGCCCGTACCCCCAGCAAATTGGTGCCTTTTGCTGCCCAATCTCGGCTGGAGCCCATGCCGTAATCCTCGCCACCGATAATAATGGTCGGCACGCCGTCTGCTTTGTATGCCATGCCTGCATCGTATATAAATGTGGGGGTGCCACAATCCGTGCAGATTTCCGTATCCGGGGCAGATACCTCCTGCCGGCCGAAATAGAGTGTGTATCCGCCTTCTACCCCGGCTGTGAGGAGGTTTTTGATGCGCACGTTGGCAAAGGTGCCACGCGCCATCACGAGGTCATTACCGCGGCGGGAGCCGAAGGTGTTGAAATCCCGGCGTTCCACGCCTGCGGCGGCCAGGAATTGTCCGGCGGGGCCTGTCGGTTTAATGGCTCCGGCGGGGGAGATGTGATCCGTGGTGACGCAATCCCCGAAGATGCCCAGCGGACGCGCATCTGTGATGTCACGGATGTCTCCCTTGCGCCCGGTGAAGCCCTCAAAGAACGGCGGGCGGTGTATGTAGGTGGAATCCGCATTCCAAGCAAAGGTAGCTCCACTCGGGGCGCTCACTTTACCCCACTCCGGTACAACATTTGCGTAGCATGCCGCGTAGTCTTGCGGGGTGGCTGCTTTTGCCTGAGCTGCAGCAATCTCTTCACTGCTCGGCCAAATGTCTCGCAGGTACACGGGGCTGCCGTCGGCTGCGTTGCCGATGGGTTCGCTCGTCATATCAATGTCCACTCTTCCGGCCAGCGCAAAGGCAATTACCAGCGGGGGCGACATCAGGAAGTTTGCTTTTACGTGCGCGTGAATGCGAGCCTCGAAATTGCGGTTGCCGGAAAGCACGGAGCAGGAGACGAGGTCATGTTCCACCACTGCTTGCTCCAGTGCCGGGTTAAGCGGGCCGGAGTTGCCGATGCAGGTGGTGCAGCCATAGCCTACAATGGAGAAGCCGATGGCGTTGAGGGCGTCCGTAAGTCCGTTGTTGTCGAAATAGCGAGCCGCAATGCGGCTGCCGGGGGCAATGCTTGTTTTGACGTAAGCCGGTACTTGCATGCCCAGTTTTGCAGCCTTTTGTGCCAGCAAACCCGCAGCAAGCATGAGGCTGTCGTTGCTGGTATTGGTGCAGCTGGTGATGGCTGCCACCAGGATGGAACCATCGGCAATGGCAACATGGTGCGTAGCCGGGGCTTCCGGGTTGCCGGCATCTCCTTGCATGCTTACAGTTACAGGAGTGGTGTTTTGCGGGTGCCCGTAGGTGCCCTCGCAAATTGCGGCAAATTTCTCCTTGAGTTCGGCTAGGGCTATGTGGTCCTGCGGGCGTTTCGGTCCCGCCACGGCGGGTACAATATCAGCCAAATTAAGCTCCAGTTCCGCGCTGTAGTCGATTTCACCTTTCATCGGCATGCCGAAGATGCCCTGTGCTTTGTAGTACTCTTCATAGGTGCGTACGTGCTCTTCGCTGCGCCCGGTTGCTCGCAGGTAGGCTGAGGTAGTGGCATCTATGGGGAAGAATCCCATCGTTGCGCCGTATTCCGGAGCCATGTTGGCCACAGTGGCGCGGTCCGGCAGGGAAAGCGCTGCTGCGCCCTCACCGAAGAACTCTACAAACTTGCCGACTACGCCGTGGGCGCGCAGCATTTTGGTGACGTGCAAGGCCAAATCCGTGGCGGTAACACCCTCTGCCAGTTTTCCGGTAAGGTGAACCCCCACTACCTCCGGTACCAGGAAGGTGACGGGCTGCCCGAGCATGCCTGCCTCGGCCTCAATGCCACCCACGCCCCAAGCTACAACGCCCAAGCCGTTAATCATGGTGGTGTGTGAGTCCGTGCCTACAAGTGTATCCGGGTAGTATACCCCATCTTGCTCCATGACTCCCTGTGCCAAGTATTCCAAGTTTACTTGGTGCACAATGCCCGTGCTGGGCGGTACTACGGAAAATGTCTTGAATGCCTGCTGCCCCCATTTCAGGAATTCGTAGCGTTCGGCATTGCGCTCAAACTCGCGCGTCAGGTTCTTTTGGTAGGCTTCCGGGAATCCCGCCCAGTCCACCTGCACGGAGTGGTCCACCACCAAATCCACCGGTACCAGTGGCTCCATTTTGGCTGGGTCTGCTCCCAAATCCTGTACCGCTGCGCGCATGGCTGCCAAATCCACCAGTAAGGGGACGCCCGTGAGGTCTTGCAGGATGATGCGAGCCACGGTGAACGGTATCTCATAACTCCCCGGGGTTTTTGCGTTCCACGCTGCCAGGTTTTTTACGTCTTGCTCCGTTACCTTCAGCCCATCGCAGTTGCGCATTAAGCTTTCCAAGACAATGCGCAGTGATATGGGCATGCGCCCGATGCCGCTATACCCTCTTCCTGCCAGTGCCGGCAGGGAGTAGTATTTTCCCTCCGTGCCTTTCCCTGTCGTAAATGTTCGTATTGTGTCCATCTTTCGTTCTTTGCCGTGGTGAAAATAATAATACGCGCACAAGTATACTCTTTTATTTTCATATTGCAAGCATGAAAAACGCTCCCGTTATTTATCCGGATGCGTTTGGTCAGATAGAAACGGCGCTTTTGAGAATAGCGCGGGTGATGGTTTGGTGGGCGGATGGCATGCGGATGCCGAGGGTAAGGAGGCGGGAGGGCTCCATGGCGGTGTGTTGGGGACGTGGCTCGCGGAAGAATGCGGCGTCTTTCAGGCGGAGAGGGGTGAGAGGGGGAAGAACGGTGAGAAGCCCTGCTTCCGCCGCGGCTTGAAGAGCCCATTGTGCGCAGGTGTGCCAGCTGACGGGCTCGCCGGTGGAGCATACGTGGAAGATGCCGCTTTCCCGCGTGGGTATGAGGCTGAGGATGACGCGCGCAATGTCCTCGGCATCCGTCGGCATGGAAAACTTGTCCGCAATGGCGGAAAGCGGCTCGGCTGCGCGTGCTTTGTGAATAATGGATTCCACGAAGGAAGGGTGCGCAGGGTTGCCGCATATCCAAGAAACGCGCAAGATGAGGGCGGAGGGCAGGGCTTCTGCCACTTGGAGCTCGCCTTCGCGTTTGCTTTCACCGTAGATGCTGATAGGTTTGCACTTGGCGCTTTCCGTTTTTGCGCCGGCTTTGTGCCCGGCTAGCACGTAATCCGTGGAGAGGTGGACAAAGCGTGCCCCGGTGTGCCTGCAAGCCAGTGCCATGGTGGCCGGAGCCACGGCATTGACGAGGTGTGCGCGCAGCGGATTGTCCGCGCAGGCCTCCAACCCGCTGATGGCCGCACAGTTGACTACGGCGTGCGCGCCGGATTGCAGTACTGTTTGCGCTACGGCGCGGGAATCCTCCATGTTACAATCCGCATGGCTTGGTGCGTACACGCTCCACCCTGCGGCTTCCGCCATGCGGTGTAGTACTTGCCCGGTGCGCCCGGTTGCGCCGAAAAGGAGGAGTTGCATGGCTCAGACGGAGGGGATGCTTATTTGATTTTTTCCACAAATACTGCACCGTCCTTGAACGCTGTGACTCGGACGAGCTCGTCGTGCTCAACCCAAGCGTGGTCACGTGCGGAGATGGGGAAGATTTGGTCTTCTATTTTAATGAAACGGCTTTCATTATTGCCGCAGATGTGCCCGGTTTTGCCGGGGAGGGTTTCGCCGAGGTGATCCTTCGGTGCAACAGCTTTGATGGCGCGGTTGATGGTGCTGCGGATGAGGAGTTTCCAGAAAACGTAGTAGAAAATGGCCCACAGGAGCAGGAAGATGATGAAGGTGAATACGGACCACTCCGTAGGCGGATTGATGCGCACTGTGCCCCACCAGGCAAAAAGTGCCATGGCGACCAAGGTGAGCAAATCTGTGTCAAAAAACAGCAGGTCTACCAGCAACAGCGTAATGCCGACGGCCAACATCCAGTTGAGAACGGATTGGTCCGCCATCCATAACCACGCTATGAGAGAGTCGTAGTCCATTATTCTCCTTCTTTAATGTTGAGCATAGCCGGCATGTGGGAGGGCAGGTATACCTTGGATGCCGGGTTCTTGGTGATGGTTGTGTAGCCTTCCAGCGTTTGGCGGTTGACGAGTGCGCGCATGGCTCCCTCGGCACCGAGTGTTTTGGCAAGGGTGTTGACGTAGAGGGCATCGGCCTCTGCGATAAGTCGGAGTGCCTCCTTGGCGCCTTCTGCACGCATGATGGCTGCATCTCGCTCGGCCTCGGCATTCAGGCGGATGGCACGGCTGAGACGCTCCGCCTTCATTTGCTCGAGCATGGCCTTTTGCGTTTCCTTATCAGCGGTGAGTTCTTGGATTTCCACGGAGGTGATGCTCAGCCCCCAGCGTGTGGCTGTGGTGGCAATGGCAAGCACGATTTTGTCCGACAGCTCGGCGCGGGAGCTGAGGAGTTCATCCAAATTACGGCTGCCGATGATGGAGCGTACCTCATTGAGAGCAAGCTCCATGAGGGATTTGTGCAGGTTTTCCACCTCGTAGAGGGCTTTGATGGGGGCTGTAATGCGCCAGCGGATGATGCAGGAGATATCTACCGTGGTGTTGTCTTTGGTGACGCATTGGCGGGGCGGCGTGTCAAGGATTTGCTCCGTGAGTTCAATGTACTTCCCGTTTTTGTGGGTACGCTCCCAGTGATCCACTCGTTTGGGCTTTTGCAGGAACGGTATGCGCATGTGCAACCCGCTGGTTTTAACGGATACGGGCTTGCCGAACATTTCCAACACAACGCAGTGATTTTGCGGTACGGTGAAGATAAACATATTTGCTGTAGTGGTGTGAGTTAAAGTGTGCAGTGGTCTTGTTGTTCCCTGTATTCTGCATGTTAGACGCGCGTAAATGTTTTTTTGTTCATAAAAACCATTTATTTTGTTTGCCTACCCATTGCAGATGCGCTTGCTGAGTCTAACTATACGCTTTTTGAGTATACTTGCAAGAAAAATATGAGCCACAAACAGCTGTAAATTGCCTTGACACAGGTGCATGCCGGGCGTTATTCTGTATGGAGTACTGCGGATAAAATCAGTGCATATAGGTGAGTATGAATGTAAAGTTGGATAAATATATCATCGTTGCGTTGTCATTGGTGGTGGCAGTGTGCTCGCTGCCGGTGCTTTCCAACGTGTTTAAGCTGCAAGACTTGATTTTTGAGAGCTCCGCAGCTTTTCTCGGTATTTGTATATCGGTGATTATTACGGGGATTATGCTCAAGTCCCAAAGTAACGCTGAGAATGAAAAAGAGCGTAACGCAAAAATTTTTGAGCAAAAGCTCAATATTTACTTGGACTTCCTGCGTGGGGTGTCGGATGTGGCGGAGGATGGCCACATTAGCAAAAAAGAGGCTAACCGCCTGCAATTCCTGATTTCATTTGTGGCCATGCATACCTCAGATAGCAATATGCGCCTTGTCAGTGAGCCTTTTGCGGAGATTGTAGAGTTATGTGGCGGGGTGGATGAGGAGTCCAAGGTTATAGAGTTGCAGGATGTGTTGCAGCCACTCATGCAGATTGTAACGGTTTTCCGGCGTGAGTTGTACCCGAAAGAGGCTCTGCAGATGGAGGCCTCGGATGAGTTGGAGGCTGCCGTGGCTCGGCTCAAAAGCGTGCTGAAATCCGGTTGAATGGGGAGGAATTACTCCTGTCCTATATTCAGAACCAGCTCGCGAGCGGTTTTGGCTTGTTCCAGCCATTCACGCACACCGGCTTTGTCTTGGGTTTCCAGCAAATCGACGAGTCGGTGGAGGTCATCCACACAGTTGTGGAGAACCTCGCGGATGGCTACATCATTTTCCCAGAGGATATCCGCCCACATGGAGGCGGCGCCGGAGCAAACGCGGGTGGTATCCCGGAAACCGGAGGAGGCCAGTTGTTGTAGGTCTGCCGTGGCAACGTCTCCCGGGATGGCGTTGCGCGCCCCGAGTGCCGCAACAATGTGGGGCATGTGCGAGATGCGTGCCACGGTGCGGTCATGGTGTGCAGGGTGCATCCTGTACGTCTTGCATTGTAGGGCTTGCCAGAAGGATTCCAGTCTGCACTGCATGGAATCCGGTACACCATGCGGGTTTGTCGTAACCACGGTAGCTCCGTGCAGGAGCTCGGCAAAGGCGTTGTCGAACCCCTGTTTTTCCGCGCCTGCCATGGGGTGTGAGCCGATGAAAAGGCGCTTGCGCTCCGTAAGCATGGCTCCGGTGGTGCGGTGCACATAGGCTTTGACGGAGCCTATGTCCGTAACCAAGGCATCTTTGCGTATGGCTGAAAGGATGTAGCGTGCAAGCTCTTCAAATGCGCCGATGGGAGTGGCTAGGATGATGAGATCCGCGCCGTCGGCTGCGGCGCGGGCATCCGTGTAGGTGTGGGTAATTCCCTTGGCTCGAGCTTGCTCCAGCGGAGCTTCCCGCCGGGCCCAGAGGCGCAGCTCGCACTCAGGCAACTTTTCGCGCACGGCCAGAGCAATGGAGCCACCGAGCAAGCCCGGGCCCAAAATGGTGACAGTGTTGAACGGAAGAGTTGCCATGGTGCGTGGTGGCGCCTTGCAGCAGGGGAAATTCTGTGTTACGGTACGTAGAAGAAGAAGTTGGTGCCGCGTACTTTCAGCTTAGTGCCACGGGGGTAGGGCTGGCCGGTTTTCTTGTTCAGGATGCGAATGCGCACGGACGGATCCAGCGGGTTGTATACGCGTGTGGGATCTCCGGGAACGGGCGTGGCGTAAGGAATGGGTCCATCATTGGTAATGAGGCTCGGGTCCTTGGCTGCCGGCTTGGGTTCCGGAGCCGGGGTAGGAGCCGGAGTCGGGGTGGGTGCAGGTGTAGGTTCTGCTACGGGCTGCGGTGGCGTAATGGTGGTTTTCTTGGGGGTGGCAGGGGTTGCCGGCTTGGCGGCAGGCTTCTGCTTCGGTGTTTGTTTTGCCGCGGGGGTGGCTTTCGGGGTTGCCTTGGGCTTTGCAGTCTGTTTAGGAGTAGGCTGCTGAGTTGTAACAGGTGCTGTTGCTTCCGCCGGTACTGCCGTGGAGGGCATGGAACGGTGCGGAATATCCGGCACGGGATTGGAGTAGTACACGCAGGAACTCAGTGTTATCCCTGCTGTCAGAATTGTGTAAAAACCGGCTGTCTTCATGTGCAAAATTGATAATTCGCCTGTAAATCTAACCCCATTCTGCTGCATTGTCAATCTAAATTCGCGTCAGGACGGTACCTCATGTGCCCCGAATCTTTCAGTACATATACCGACAGCCTGAAATCAACAGAGACAAAAGGGCTTGCAGACTGAGTGCAATTTTGGTAGAATCTCGGCCATGGGAAGCTTCCGTACAATCGCAAATGCCGATGAAGCGTTGCATCAATACTTCGGCTTTGAGAGTTTGAGGGCAGGCCAGGATGAGATAGTGGAAAACATCTTGGCCGGGAGGGATACGCTTGCCATTATGCCGACGGGCGGAGGCAAATCCCTGTGCTACCAATTGCCTGCGCTGTGCCGGGAGGGTGTTACGATAGTCGTATCTCCCTTGATTGCGCTGATGAAGGATCAAGTGGATGCTCTGGCGGCAAAGGGAATACCTGCTGCTGCAATCAATTCCTCATTAGGTGCAGATGAGTACCGCCAAGTCATGCAAGATTTTCGCAACGGTGAGCTCAAAATTGTTTATGTAGCGCCGGAGCGTTTCGGTAATGAGGGCTTTATGCGCACTCTGCAAGGGTTGAATATCAGCCTGTTGGCTATAGATGAGGCGCACTGCCTGAGCCAATGGGGACATGATTTTCGCCCGGATTACCTGCGTTTGGGACGTGTGCGCCAAGAACTCGGTTATCCGCAAACGGCAGCCCTCACAGCCACTGCAACGGAGAATGTGCGGCGTGACATTCTGCAAACCCTGCAACTCAAGGATCCTGCCGTTACCATCAGCGGGTTCGGGCGCGATAATTTGGATTTTGCCATCACTCATTGTGAGAACAGGCAAGCCAAGTTTGAGCGCATCCGTAAGGTGATGGAAAAGTGGAAAAAGGGCATCATCTACTGCTCCACACGCAAAAACGTGATGACTGTGTTCGAGGAAATTCAGGGCTATGGAGGCACGGCAGTAGCCTATCACGCAGGCATGACGGATGAGGAGCGTGAGTTTTCTCAAAATGCTTTTATCTCCGGCCGGGCGGATGTTGTGGTGGCTACCAACGCGTTCGGTATGGGGATAGACCGTGCCGATGTGCGTTTTGTGCTGCATTTTGAAATTCCCGGCTCCGTGGAGGCGTATTATCAGGAAGCCGGACGCGCCGGTCGTGATGGCGAGATGTCCGCCTGTGAGCTGTTGTTCAACCACGCGGATTTGAAGACGCAGGAGTTTTTTTACGAGGGGAGCAATCCCTCTGTGCAACTTATCCGCAGCGTGTATAACCTGTTGCGCTCCCGCTGCAATGCCGATACCGGCGAGCTGCACCTGACGGTGGATGCCATGGCTGCCGAGCTTGGGCGTGATGTGAATCCCATGGGGGTGAGTACGGCACTCTCCGCGCTCATCCATGCCGGAGCCATCACCCGCTCGGATGTAGCGGGCTCTAACACACGCCTTACCCGTGTGCTTAATCCCGGTGCTTCATTTGCCACGCTCCCTATTGATGAGGCGGCAATTGAAGAAAAAGCGCGCCGAGACCACGCTAAGATTGAGGCCATTACCCGCTATGCATACAGCCCCGGTTGCCGCCAGCGTTGGATTCTGGATTACTTCGGCGAGGAAGGAGCATGCGACTGCGGACACTGTGATGTTTGTAATGCAGAGGAACCGGCAGATGCAGAAGAGGTGACGGGGGATGATCTCACCATTGTCCGCAAAGCCTTGGCCGGTGTGGCTCGTGCCTCCAAACGTACCGCCGATGGTCAATGGCACGGGGTGTATGGGCGCAGTAAAATTATGGATATGCTGCGGGGCTCCAAAAATGCCAACATGCACCGCTACCTTACCTCGTTGTCCACTTACGGTATTCTCTCCGAGCTGACGGATTCGCGCATGAAGGCACTTTTCCGCGCCATGCAGGATGCCGGTTTGGTGCAAAGCAGTGGCGGGGATATGCCCTTGCTTACCCTCACGGCCAAGGGGGAGGATGTGATGCGTGAGAAAGCCCCGGCTCGCCTCGCGCGCAAACGTTGGAGCTCCGCTGCCCTCAAAGCTAAGAAAAAAGACGCTTTCAGTGTGCGCGGTCAGCAAATTATCAACAATATGATGCTCGGGCGCTTGGATAAAGAACTCTACAACCATTTGGCCGAGCTGCGCCGCGACCTCGCTGCCGAGTTCCGTATGCCCGTGTACCGCATCATGAATACGGAGGCACTCAAAGCTCTCGCTACCATCAAACCGACTACCATCGAAGCCGCCTCACGCATCAAAGGAATCGGTCCGTGGACTCGCCAAACGACGCTCCGCGCCTTTGTGGAGCTTATCCGAGACTACGAAAACGTGTGAGCTCGTACCGTTGCTCCTAAAATTTGCTTGCCATGGGGTCGATAAAGAGGTAGAATGTAAGAAATAAGAGAAATCTCGTTGTATGATGAGTCCCATCTTCAAAGTAGCATTACCGTTGGCAGCATTTGTAGGTACCTTGCTGGTAGCAACCTGCGCGAAGCCGTATGGCTCATTGGGTAAGGCATCCGTAACGGAGGCCTTGCGCTCCGATGCCATAGCCGTTACTCCCTGTATACCCGGATGGCTGCTGGAGCCTCAGCAAATCGAAAGACTGAGCGATACGGAATTCCGTGAGTTGAAGAGTATTCTGAAACGGGGTACGTTGCGCACGGTGCACGAGGATCAGTACCGTGGTACACCGGAACACCATGAGGGTACGGAGGAACGTGTGTTCTACCTTTATGCCAGCAATGGTCAATGCTTGGGTGCCAAACTCATCGGTGAGTTGGTGGTGCCGGATGATATTGACCTGAGTGAGGAAGATTGCCGGGCTTTGTACCGCCTGTTACACAAACGCGTGGAGCGTGTGCTGAAAAAATAACAACCATGGCAAGGGACGAGACCACCCCACGGCACCGCCGCTTCGGCTGTTTCATTTTGCCGCTTGCCGCCATCATCGGCGTGGTGCTTGGGCTGTGCAACCTCAGCTATAAGAGCTCTTATGTTGCCCCGGGAATATACCCGACACCGGATACCTCATTCATCGGTCGGCGTACGCAAGTGCATTTGCTGCGAGAAAAGGCTGATACGGCAGTCATTTTTATCGGCGGGTTCGGGGACCAAACAACGGCAAACTTCCGGTGTGTGTATGAGGGCATGCCTCCCTTACCCGGTTGCGGTAAACAGGTGCGCGCCTATTATGCATGGGACGGCGCGGAGGGCAGCCTCTTTGAGCACAGCACGGCAAGCATACAGCAGGATATAACTGCCTTCTTGGAGCTTAACCCTGGGGCGAATCTCATTTTCATCGGGCACAGCTACGGAGGCTCTGCCACCATGGATATTATCCGCAATCTCAAGCTTCGTCCGGAGAGTGCAACCATTGTTGTTACGCTGGATGCCGTAAGCTGCCGGGAACGTTCCTGTCCCCGTGAACGTGCGCCGGAAGTGGACTTTTGGATTAACTCCTACTGTGCGCCCTACCGTACTGCCGGGGATATAGTCCCGAAGCTGGGCGGTCCGTGGCGTCATTGCGAACAGGCAGATGTTAACCTGTGCTTTAACGGTAAAGAGCGAGCAAGTGACGGCAGACGTTACCAGCACAAACGGCCTTACCCGCTTTTTATGGATGCATACGGCTCGGGAAGCTCCGCGTATGCCTTATTGCAAAATGTGTGCCGGAGTATCATCTGCATTCCCTTGGAAGACTGACCTCCTATGCCCCGTTACCTGCAAAAATCCCTTCTCCTCGGTATAGGCGTATTGGCTGCTTTGTGTCCGCCCTCTTGCCAACAACAAAAGGTGGCTCCCGGTATTTACCCGGAACCCCGCACCGGTTTTTTCAGTCGGCGTGCACAAGTGCGTTTGGTGCAGGAAAAGGCGGATGTAGCCGTTATTTTCATCGGCGGTTTTTCCGAGCAAGTGCTGACTCATTTTCGTGCCGTGTATGAAATGACGCCACCGCTCCCCACCGGTGGTAAACAGGTGCGCGCATTCTACGCGTGGGATGGCGGGCGCGGGTGTCTGCCGTTTCACAGCACGCGCTTGCTGCGGAATGATTTGCAGGCATTCCTGAAAATCAATCCGGAGGCCGATATCATCTTCATCGGGCACAGTTACGGGGGCTCTGCCATTATGGATGCTATTCGCAAGTTGGACTGCTCGCACGGAAAAATACTGGCCGTGACGCTGGATGCCGTAAGCTGCCGAGAACGCTCCATGCCACGCCACCGCGCCCCCGGGGTGGATTATTGGATTAACGTATACTGCCATCCGTATCGGCACCCCAAGGATTTGGCCGCCATGGTAGGCGGGCAATGGCGTGAATGTCCGCAGGCCGATGTGAATATCTGCTTCAGTGGCAAGCAGCGGGATGCCAAGGGACGGCGCTATCAGCATGCCCGCCCGGATGCCCTTTTCACGGAAACATCACCGCCTACAGGTATCTCTGCGTTGGAGTTGCTGCGCAATGCTTGCCTGAACCATAACTTAGGCAACTGAGCCATATCCTTTTTTTGCCATGCCCCCACATTCTCAAGAAACACCGCCTTGGCAGCGCTTGCAAAAGCAAGCTGCCGAACTGTGCCACCTACAGGCTGCTAACCACGGCTGCATTCACCCCCAAGCCGTTATCAGTGGCGTGCTGGAGCTGGGGGCGGGTTCCGTCATCAAACCCGGTACGGTTATTGAGGGCTTTGTACGCATCGGCTCAAACTGTTCCATTGGCCCCAATGCCTACCTGCGCGGGTACGTCTCCATCGGTAACAACTGTGTGGTCGGTAATGCCGTGGAAATCAAGAACAGCATCCTCGGTAACGCTGTCTTTGTCTCTCACCTCACCTACATTGGTGATTCTGTTCTGGAGGATGACATCAACGTAGGCGGTGGCTGTATTTTCAGCAACTTTAGGCATGATGCCGGGGAAATTCGCATGCCTTGGCAGGGCACGTTGCACCATACCGGACTCAATAAGCTGGGCTGTTACATCGGCTCGCACTCCCGCATTGGCTGCAAGTGCGTTATTCTGCCCGGGCGTGTTATTCCTGCCGGCACGCATACCTACCCGGGCAGTGTCATTAAAGATTGAATGCGGGCAAATCCTGCTGCGCTATTTTGTCCTTGACGCAGGGGATGCAACGCGCTATAAACGGGCATGCTGAAATGGGTGTTACATGGTATAATAGGGGTGGCGTTGGTGTGGAATGCTGCTGCCGTGGCTGCTGTACAGACGCTGTGGGCTGCGGGGGTGAACTCCGAGACCGGATGGTATGATTTTAACAAGAATCACGGGGGGGAGGAGTCCCGATTATGCTGGGCGATTACGGCCTCTAACCTGATTGCTTGGTGGCAGGATAATCAGGAAACGGCGGAGCTGCCTCCCGGCGTGCCGATGGGGGAGGCCGTTTGGCATACATACCGAGCCTCGTTTAACAATGATGGCAGTGACCCCGACCAAGGTGTGCGCTGGTGGTTTACCGGTGGCTATGAGCCTACTCGCCCCGCTACAGGGGAGAGTTGTGCCGTTATCACGAACTCGGCTGCCGGCGCGTATTACAAGCATTCGGCGGAGGATGCCTCCTTGCTCCGCAAGCTATTTTACCGGGGAAGGGGGGCAGATGTAACTGCCCGCACCTTCAGCCAAGCTGTGTATGCAGGCTTGCTTGCCGGGGATGCCTTTTGGATTGGTGTGGCTTACAACCGCCCCGATGGCAGCCGCGCTACCCATTCGCTGACTATGTGGGGGGCGGATGTGGAACTCGGGGCTGATGGCTCTCCTGCGGTGGTGGCTATTTACATGACGGATTCCGATGACGGCGCACGGGTGCTGCACAGAATCCCCCTGCAAACGGTTGACGGTATGCCGGATTTTGTGTGCCCGGGGCACCCCCTTTATGGCAAAATCGGTAAAATTACCATTACCACCTATACCGGTATGCGCTGCAATGAGAACCCCCGGGATGCTTCCCGCACCCCGGGTAGGCAATAACCTGCCTTCGGCTCTGTTAATGGTGGTGTTTGTCGCAATGCTTGATGCACAGCACCGCCACGGCGGCGGTCAGGGTTGCCATCAGCATGGTATTGACCAGCCCTAATGCCAGTTTGCAGCAGCGGTGCCGCTCGCACGCACGAGCACAGCACTGCGGTGCTTCCGTCTTTTCGTTCTGATTTGGTGTATCCATGCCGTTTTTGACGCTGCTGCCTCCGTTTCTGCGCAAAAACAGTTCCTTTTTTGCTGATAATTGCGGGCAAATTGGTAGGAAATATGCGTCGGGCGTGTTTTTGGGCTTGCACCGTGGCCGGAAAATGGTAACATTTGTTCATGATTAAGCTAATCAGCAAATTTGTAGCAGTAGCCATGTGCGCCATGACGTGCCTGGGCGGTGATGTGTCGGAGGGGATTCGTTCCGGGGACATCTGGAAGGGTTCCAAACAGGCAACGATTAATAAATATATGGTCGGCGCCCGTTATGCTGCCGTGGATGCCAAAACCATGCGCATGGCTCCCGGTGCCCTCAGCTTCGGCAAATTGCGCACCGGCGAGGTGCTGGTGAATTGGGGGGAGGATTCGATGGAGTCCATGCGTGTTATCGTCTACAGCAAGGGGGATGACGGTGCCGCCTCCAAGGAGAATTATCTGAAAATGGTGGATGACGCCAAAGCCGCCCTCACGGAGTTGACCGGTGTGGAGCCCAAGAAGGTGAAGGTGGATGTGAAGGAAACCGGCGTAAAAGTGGATTGCTGGGAGTGGACTTGGGAGTCCGGCGCTGCCCGTATGGATGCCGGTTATACCGGTGAGTTCGGTAAGACCGCCAAAAAAGGACGCAAGAATCGCGGCAGTACAGCGCCGTTTGAGGCGGAGTTTATTCGTGTGGATTTCGGGGCGGATGCCGCCGCCATTGAGCACGGCGGTGCGCGTGATAAGGTGAGTCGCAAAGCCCTCAAAGGCAGTATCCGGAAAGAGGAAGACGGCACGGTGTGGCTGGATGGTGTGACCATGGTGGACCAAGGCCAAAAAGGCTACTGTGTGCCTGCTACCTTGGCTCGTGTGTTTGCTTTCTACGGCATGGATGGGGTGGATCAGCATGCTCTGGCTGCTCTTTGTGATTCCTCTGCTGATGGCGGTACCAGTACGCTGGCTATGGAAACCGCCATGGCTGCCATTTGTAAAAAATTCCCCGTTAAACTCATTACCGTAGAAAATTACCAGCAGAGCATGACCGCCTTGGTGGAGCCTTATAATAAGATTGCCAAGAAAAGCGGTAAGCAGCAGCTCGATATGTACCAAACTCCGCCTATGGATGTGGCTGACCCTGAGTTGCTCTTGCAGGCTCGCGCCGGTAAAAAATCGCAGGTGAAAAAATGGCTCGGCGTCATCAAAAAACACATTGACAGCGGCTCTCCCGTGGTGTGGGGTGTCACCCTCGGTATTTACCGGGAGGAGGTGCCCATCCCTCAGACTCGTGGCGGGCATATGCGCCTTATCATCGGTTACAATATGAAGGAGCAGAAAATTATTTACTCTGATTCATGGGGAATGGGGCATGAGAAAAAGACCATCCCTGCTGCAGAGGCTGCCGCCATGACTACCGGTCGCTACGTTATTAAACTCAAGTAACACTCTCCGTTTTCGGTGAAAAATAGCCCGGGCTGCATAAATGGTGCACCCCGGGCGTTTTAGTGTGTGTAAAGCTGAATCAGTCTTGTGCCACAAGTTCGCGCAGTTGAGCCATGCTGAGCCCCTTCATGCGCCAGCGCATCAGTTTGCTGAGCAGGTGCAGATAAAGATCCGGTTGCTCTTCCGGTACTGCCAGCAGTATCACGGTATCTGCCACTTCCTTTGCCCAGGCCAATCCCTGCTCTCTCCGCGCTATATATACGGCTGCGCTTTGCAGCCCCTCTACTCGTGCATGTGGTATGGCCAATCCTCGCCCCACGTAGGTGGGCTCCACATTCTCGCGCTCCAGTGCGGATATCTCCAAATCATGCGCTTGCTTGGGGTACTGTATGTCTGCCAGTTCATGCGCCATCAGGGAGATGATGTCGCGCCTGTCGGAACACGGCGGAAGCTCTTCGCCGCGTTCGTGTATTTCTATCTTGATGCTATTGAGTGACATGCCGGTGCGCGGTGCAGGGTAGCGCACTTGCTTTTTACACGCAAGCGGTTCTTGTGTCATAATGTGTGTTTTTTTACATGAACATTATCACTTTAATCATTCGTGCCTCAGTAGTCGGAAGTTGATGGATTCCTAAAAAAATCCGGTTGGATTTCAAATGAACAAATTGTAGTATTGCACTGAGGGAGGAAATGCGCTAGAATAGGGGTACGATGCGCAGCGTAACACATATCATGGCCATCATGGGGCTGGCTTTGTCCGGCTTGGCGATTTCGGGCTCCTATGCTCAGCAGAGCTCTCCGGCAGGGGGAGGTACCGGAGGTTTTGCCGATGATGAATACGCTGAAGAGGTGGTGGAAACCGTGCAGCTGGGAGGAGAAGGCAGCGGGACCTCCGAGATGGAAGGAGTACAGCGAGCGGATGATTACAGCGTGACGCCGGTGCCTGTAGTAACGGATCCGGCAGTGGTGTTGCCGGGGGATGGCGTGGAGTCCGGGGGGGCGGTGCCCGGGGGAGCCATTAACCTGACGCCGCCGGATAATGACCCGTCCCGCATAGCCTACCCGACCACGCGTAAGAATGCCCGCACCATGTCGCTGACGGTGCCTGCGCCGCGCGGGCTCATTACGGATCGCAACGGTGAAGTGATGGCTACATCGGTGGTGGCGTACCAGCCCGCCATTAACTTCGGGCAGCTGCAGGATAGCTCCGATGCCGCCATCGTGGCGCTGGGGCGTAAGGTGATGGAGGCGTATGCCAAGTTGGGGCTCACCATAACGGAAAAAACGGACGAGGAGCTGATATCGCACTACCGGCACCGCCGATGGTTGCCCTTGCCTGTGGGAGCCGTATTGCGGGAAAACGAGGTGAAGCCCATACTCGGGAGTTTGAAGGCAGTGGAGCATGGGTACCTCATGCACCGTTACATTCGCTATTATCCCGCCCATACCACAGCCGGCCACATTATAGGCTATACCGGCACGCAAGCAAAGTTGCCGACGGGACCCATTAACCACCATGACCCCATTTTTGAGCGACAGGAGGGGCGCTCCGGGTTGGAGCAGGTGTTCAACCGCCAGTTGACCGGGCGCCCGGGAGTGTGGCGCCTCATGTTTGATGAAGGGGGTAACAAGATTTTGGATGAGTTGCAGCTCAAACCCCGACCGGGTGGCACGGTGGTAACGACTCTTAATCTCAAGTGGCAGCAAGCTGCGGAGGAATCTTTGCGCCGTAATACGGAGCGCGTGGATAGCCGAGGACGCAAAATCCCCGGGCGTGGTGCATTCGTGATGATAGATGTCCAGACCGGCGAGGTGGTGGTTATGGCCTCTGCGCCGAATTATGATCCCAACATGTTCATACCGGCCATATCACAGGAGGCGTATGATGAGTTGCGTAATGATTCCAGCAATCCTTTGGTATCACGCGCATATGCCGGTGTGTACCCGCCTGCTTCCACCTTCAAAACTATTACCATCGCAGCGGCCTTACACTTCAATATCATTAACGAGCATACGTACATCAATTGCCCGTACAGCATCCGCATCGGCGGGCATACGTTCAAAAACCACAGCCACTTTGAGGGTAACATCAACTGTATTACGGCCTTGGCTAAGTCCAATAACCCTTTCATGTACCAAGTAGCTGCCACGCGTGAGCCCCGCATCGGCGCAGAGCGTTTGTGTGAGATTGCGCGCCTCTTCGGCTACGGTACGCGTACCGGTTTGCCCATTGCAGATAAGGCCGGTAATGTGCCGGATGAGTCATGGATGTACCGCAATTACTCCCGCAGCTTTATGCAGGGCGACGCCGCCAATATGTCCATCGGGCAGGGGCCTCTGCTGGCTACTCCGCTACAGGTGGCCCATGCCATGGCCGGTATTGCCAACGGGCGTTATTTGCCTAAGCTGCACCTGGTGCGCCAAATGTTGGATATGGATGGTAATGTGGTATACCAGTGCGCCCCCGCAGCGGAAAACAGCCTCACCGAGCTTTCCGACTCGCTTTCCGTGGTGCGCAGGGGTATGCGGGCCGTTGTGTACAATGGCTCCGGCCACCGCGCCAAAATCAGCTATGCTGCCAATGCCGGTAAAACCGGTACTGCCCAGTGGGGTAAGCCTTCCGATGATTGCCGCTTGGCTTGGTTTGCCGGCTTTATACCTGCGGATAATCCCCGGTATGCCTACGCTGCTCTTTATGAGGGTGAGCCTCACCAGGTGATTTCCGGTGGCCGTATGGCTGCGGCTATTGTTAAGAGCTTCTTTGAGTGTGAGGCTGTGAAGAATGACCTCAAGAAGGAGTTTGAAGCGGCAGCGCGTCGCCCGCTCAATGCAGATGATGCCAAACCCTCCACCGAAGATGATGCAGCAGCTGCTGCTCGCCGTGCAGCCGAGGATGAGCGCCGCCGCCGTGAAGCAGAACGCCGCCGCCGCCCCGATAATTGGGATGATGGCCGTGGCCGCCGCTGATTTTCATCTCATTTTATCGCTGAGTTTTCGGCTTTTGATGCAAAATTTTGCCCTCAATCAGGTGCGGAATCCCGTAGGATAGCATTTTTTTGTAAATAAGGCTTGCATTTTGGGTGGATATATGGCATATATCTGCAAGTTTACACTGTACCATGCCTAAAGACACGTCTATCAAGAAGATATTGGTCATCGGTTCGGGCCCCATCATCATCGGGCAGGGGTGTGAGTTTGACTACTCCGGTACCCAGGCTTGTAAAACATTGAAGGAAGAGGGCTACGAGGTAGTGCTTGTTAATTCCAATCCCGCCACCATCATGACGGACCCGGAGACAGCACCCTACACCTACATCGAGCCGTTGACTCCCGAGTACATTGAGAAAATCATTGCTCGCGAAAAACCGGACGCGTTGCTGCCGACCCTCGGTGGCCAGACAGCTCTGAATGCAGCAATGGAGCTGCACCGCCAAGGGATTCTTGACAAGTACGGAGTCCGGGTTATCGGTGCTGATGCTGATGCCATCGATAAAGGTGAGGATCGCCAGCGTTTCAAGGATGCTATGCTCAAAATCGGGTTGGATGTTCCGGCTTCCGGCGTGGCTCACAACATGGCAGAGGCTTGGGATATTGCCAAGAATGTCATCGGCGCTTATCCGATGATTATCCGCCCGGCGTTCACGCTGGGTGGTACCGGTGGCGGTATTGCATACAACAAGACGGAGTTTGAGGAGATTGTCCTGCGTGGTCTGGACCTTTCCCCGGTGCATGAGGTGCTCATTGAGGAGTCCCTGCTGGGTTGGAAGGAGATTGAGATGGAGGTGATGCGTGACAGCAAGGATAACTGCATTACCATTTGCTCCATCGAAAACTTGGATCCTATGGGTGTGCACACCGGTGACTCCATCACCGTGGCTCCGGCCATGACCCTCAATGCCCGTGAGTACGCCATCCTCAAAGAAGCGTCATTTGCCATCATCCGCGAAATCGGCGTGAAGAGCGGTGGCAGCAATATCCAGTTTGCCATTTGCCCGCGCACCGGGCGCCAGGTGGTGATTGAGATGAACCCCCGCGTGAGCCGCTCCTCTGCGCTGGCCTCCAAGGCAACGGGTTTCCCCATTGCTAAGTTCTCTGCCAAACTTGCTGTGGGTTATACGCTTGATGAGCTGTTGAATGATATTACCCACTCCACGCCGGCCTCGTTTGAGCCCACCATCGACTATGTGGTGTGCAAGGTGCCCCGCTTCACCTTCGAGAAGTTCAAGAAGGCTGATGAACGCCTGACAACGGCCATGAAGAGCGTGGGTGAGGTGATGAGCATCGGTACCACTTTCAAGGAGTCCCTGCAAAAGGCTCTGCGTTCTCTGGAAACCGGACGCTGGGGCTTCGGTTTTGACACCAAGGATCCCAAGAATCCCACGCGTAATGAGATTTCTGCCAAGCTTTCCGTGCCGAATGCCGACCGTATTTTCTGGATTCAGACGGCATTTGTCAACGGGTTTACAGCGGAGGAAATTCATGACCTCACGCAGATTGACCCTTGGTTTATTGAGCAGTTACAGCAGTTGGCAGAAGCCGGCATGAAGCTTGCCGAGCTGGACTTGCTGGAGGCCAAGAAACTCGGCTTCTCCGACCGCCAGATAGCCCTTGCCCGCGGTTGCTCCGAGGACGATGTGCGCGCAGAGCGCAAGGCTAAGGGCATTGTGCCCACCTACCACTTGGTAGATACCTGCGCCGGTGAGTTTGAGGCTCGCAATCCGTACTACTACTCCACCTATGGTGTGCAAAATGAAGCCCGCATCAGCGACCGCAAGAAGATTATGATTCTCGGCGGTGGCCCCAACCGCATCGGTCAGGGTATTGAGTTTGACTACTGCTGCGTGCATGCTTCATTTGCCCTCAAGGAGTTGGGCTATGAGACCATTATGGTTAACTCCAACCCCGAGACGGTTTCCACGGACTATGATACCTCCGATAAGCTTTACTTTGAGCCGCTGACGTTGGAGGATGTCCTCAACATCTGTGATGTGGAGAAACCCTGTGGCGTAATCGTCCAATTCGGTGGGCAGACCCCGCTGAACCTGGCTGCTGCACTTGCGGAGCGTGGTGTACCCATTATCGGCACCAGCCCCCGCAGCATTGAGTTGGCTGAGGACCGCAAGTACTTCTCCGCCCTTTTGGATGAAATCGGTTTGCGCCAAGCCGAGGCCGGTACCGCTACCAATGAAGAGGAGGCCGTGGCCGTTGCACAACGCATTGGTTTCCCGGTGTTGGTGCGTCCGTCTTTCGTGTTGGGTGGCCGAGCCATGATGATTGTGTATGATGAGGCAGAGCTGCGCACCTACATGCGTGAGGCTGTGGATGCGTCTCCGGAGCGTCCGGTGCTGGTAGACCGCTTCCTGCAAAATGCGTTGGAGATTGACGTGGACGTCATTGCCGACGGCGAGACCAGCGTGGTGGGTGCCATCATGCAGCACGTTGAGCCCGCCGGTATTCACTCCGGTGACTCCGCATGTATGATTCCCCCCAACAAGGTGAGCGATAAGATGCATGCAGAGATGATGCGTGCAGCGCGCGAGCTTGCTGCCAAGCTTAATGTGAAAGGGCTCATGAATTGCCAGTTCGCCATTAAGGATGAGCAACTCTACGTTATCGAGGTGAATCCCCGTGCTTCCCGTACCGTGCCCTTTGTTTCCAAGTCCATCGGCGTGCCGTTGGCTAAGTTGGCCGCTAAGGTGATGAGCGGGATGTCTCTCAAGGAGCTTGGCTTTACCAAGGAGGTGGTGCCGCCGTACTACACCATCAAGGAGGCCGTGTTCCCCTGGAATCGCTTCCCCGGTATTGACGTGGTGCTTGGCCCGGAGATGCATTCTACCGGTGAGGTGATGGGTATTGATACGGATCCGGATCTTGCCTATATGAAGAGCCAGATTTCAGCCTTCAACCCGCTGCCCGGTGCAGGGTTGGTGTTCATCTCCGTCAATGATCGAGACAAGGAGCACGTGCTGCCCATTGCACAGGAGATTGCCGCTGCCGGTTTCGATATCTGTGCAACCAAGGGTACCATGATTTACCTCCTGCAAAACGGCATTGAGTGTGAGCGTGCTTACAAGGTGCTGGAGGGGCGCCGCCCCAATATTGTGGACCGCATCAAAAACGGAGATATTGTATTCGTAATCAATACTCCCGGTTCTCATGATGCCCGTGAAGATGAGGTCGCAATCCGTGCTGCCACCGTGAATAATAAGGTGTCATACACCACGGATCTTTCCTCCGCTAAAGCTTGCTCCGCTGCCATCCTCAACAATAAGAATAAGGTGGCTACCGTGCGCACGCTTCAGGAGTATCACTCCTCCAACTGATTGTAATCGGTTCTCGTTCCTTTCATCGGGCGGCATGCAGGGCTTCTCCCCTCATGCCGCCTCTTGTTTGCTATATAAATAGCTCACGGAACTCAAAATCGTGTGTCCGGTATGAAAAAGCGGCTAATGTGAGCTTATACACTTGCAAGCCCTGCCGCGCTGTGGTATAAGGAGAGTGTGATGAAGACGTTTGCTGTTGTGTTGATGTGGGTTTGCATGGCCGGAGCCGTTGCTCCGGCAGCTGAGCTTGCTTCGGACTTGCAGCAGGAGGCTGCGGTGGAGGTACAGTATACGGCCGAGCAACGCTTGGCCTATGCTAAGTATGTGGCTGCTCTCAGCGAGGCAGCTTTGCACTTGGAGGCCGTTGCGGATAAAGAAAGCGCGGATGCTGCTGCTCCGACCGTGGCGGCGGTAGTGGCGCTTGCTGCGGCTTATGGTGAGCTGCTGGATGATTCGTTACAGGCAGAGGCGGTGAGGCAGTCCGGATGGAACCAAGATGTGGTAGATGCGCTCCCCTCTGTATATTACTACGGCTCTGCAGCACTTGCTCAGGCTTGCGGGCAGACGGCTGAGGAGGCGGAGGAGCCGGCTGCTCCGCCCGAGTCACTTTTGCATGGATTGCGTGCGCAGTTGGAGGCTTTGTCGGCAGAAGTGTTGCAGCGTGCCGGACTCAGCGGTGGACCGGGGTGCACCCGCGATTCCGCCTGGCTGCCGGTAACAGCTACTGATACCATTGCTGATGAGACCTGTGCGGTGTTATTAGCTGCTTGGGAAGGGTATTCTCCCTCCATTTTGAAGGAAAACCTTGTGGCAGATGCCGATAACAATAAGTTTTACGCCGTTTTAAGCATTGTGGTGCGCGTGGAGGACAAACGCTACCTGCTGGAGCAGTGGTTCGATGTGTCTGAGGCATTTTCTGAAACCGCCCGTCTGCAAGCCATGCAGCAGATGGCTCAGTTGCAAGCGCGCATGAATACCATTCTGGAGGGTGTAAAAGATAAATCCGGTGCTGATGCTGCCGCTGAGCTCTTGGCGGACATGATTGAAACCTTCACCCGCTGCGAAAATGTGGTTGCGGCCATGAGTGAGACTGAGTATGAGAAAGCCGCAGCGGATAGTGGCTATACCGAGGCCCTAGAAAAGTCGGATGCTGTGCTCCTGCGGTTGGAAGAGCTCGGCTTTTTCGGCTCCGAGTCTCTTTCTGAAATGTTTTATTGGTAAATCCCATGTATTCTAAACTGTTTGTATTGTCATTGTTGTCGGTAGGGTGTGCTGTATCTGCTGCAGATATTGTGGTAGACCCCGCCTCCGAGTTTGCTGCCGCCGCCGCCTTACCCCTCAGTCCCATGGAGCCTGAATTACAGCGTGCGTTGGAAGCCCATGCCGCGGCTGTCTACAAACGCCTGCCTCCGATGGATAAGTTGTACTTGGAAGGGGGAACGGGCTTTACGCGTGAAACGGCATGGGTTGTTACCTATAATGAGCCTCACCAAGCTCCGTCTGCCGTTGTTCGGCTTCTTTACGGTATTTATGGTAATGAAGCTCTTTTCACCGTGGTGGAGCTTGATCAGGAACGTATTCGAGTGGAAGGAAAAACCTACCTGCACACTGTTAATTCCATTTTGTACAAAGGGAAAAAATACCGTGTGGAGCAGTGGGTGGACATTTCGATTTACGGCCTGCCCGTTGATTGAGGTGCTTCCTGCACGGTCTTCGCTTCCGTGCATGACATAATGCTGTGTGTCCGGAACTGAATTCGTGATTGCAAGCCGGGGCAGAATAGAGTAAGATGAGGACATGAAGCATGATCTCATCGTCATTGGCGGAGGACCTGCCGGCTACGTAGGTGCCATCAGGGCTGCGCAGCTTGGTAAAAGTGTAGTTTGCATTGAAAAAGAACGCGTGGGCGGTACCTGCCTCAACTGGGGCTGTATCCCCACTAAGGCATTGCTGAAGAATGCCGAGGTGTACAATACCATGGCTCGCCATGCCGCGGAGTACGGCATCAGCTGTGGCGAGCTCAGCGTGGATTGGTCTGCTGTTATTGCTCGCTCCCGCGCCATCAGTGATCGCCTCTCCAACGGTATAGCTTTCCTCTTCAAGAAAAACAAAATTACCAGCATGAGCGGCACCGCCCGCATCCTTGCACCCGGTAAGGTGGAGGTTACGGCTGAGGATGGCTCTGTTTCCGTGGTGGAAGGTGAGAATATTCTCATTGCTACCGGTGCTCGCACGCGCGAGGTCCCCGCTTTCCCCTTCAACGGCAAGACCATCATCGGCAGCCGTGATGCTTTGGTGCTGGAAAAACGCCCCGAGAGCATGATTGTTATCGGTTCCGGTGCCATCGGTACGGAATTTTCCTATGTTTACCACTGCTTCGGTACCAAAATTACCTTGGTGGAGGCTTTGCCCCGCATCCTGCCCAATGAGGATAATGATGTGTGCACTGCCATTGAGCGCTCGTTCAAAAAACAGGGTATTACCTGCATGGCCGGCGCAAAGGTGGAAAGCCTTAAGGACAACGGTGACAGCGTAACGGCTGTTATTACTGCAAAAAACGGTAAGGTTCAGGAGGTAACGGCAGACGTTTGCTTGGTGTCCATCGGTGTGGTGCCGGTGGTGCCCGAGGCTGAGGGGCTGGAACTTACGGAGCGCGGCTTCATTAAGGTGGATGCCAACTATTGCACTAATCTCCCGGGCGTGTATGCCGTGGGTGATTGCATCGGTGGCATTATGTTGGCTCATACAGCCAGTTTTGAGGCTGAGCAGGCGGTGGAAGGCATGTTTGTACCCGGTCACAAGCCCTTGCAGGCCAAGTTAGTGCCCGGCTGTACGTATTGCCACCCGCAAGTGGCCAGCGTGGGCAAGCGCGAGCGCGAACTCAAGGATGCCGGTGTGGAGTACAAGGTCGGTAAGTTTGCTTTCCAAGCCATTGGTAAGGCGGTTGCCACCGGCGAGACGGAGGGCTTTGTGAAGCTCATCTTCGGCAAGGAACACGGTGAGTTGCTGGGTGCCCACATTATGGGCGATACTGCCACGGAGCTTATTGCTCACCCGGAGCTTGCCATGAGCAGCGAGCTGACCATGGAGGACCTCAACGCCATGATTTACGCTCACCCCACGCTCTCCGAGGCTATTCATGAGGCTGTGCTCGCTGCCGATGGCCGCGCTATCCACGCCTGATTGCTGTATTTCTCCCCATGGCGCGCAAATTCATCTACGATAACGGCGAAGAGAAACTCGGCCCTGTGACGGGAGCTGAGCTCTTGCGTCTGCGCGCCGAGGGGGAGATTGATGACAATACTTGGGTGCGCAGGGAGGACTCCGCCACTTGGCGCCCCCTGCGCAACACAGACTTGCGAGAGGAACGCGAGAAGGAGGCCTCCCGTAGCCTTTGGAGTCTGCTCTTCCGCCATTTATCCCCGGGACTGAAGGTTGCCATTTTCCTCTTCCTGCTTATTATTGTGGTGATGTTGCTGACGGTAGCTGCATATTTGTGGCCCGTACTCCTTTGTCTCCTGCTTTTGTGGATGCTCTACCGTATAATCAGCCGATGATTCTTCCCCTAGCCACTACTTTGCAAGAGATACAGAGCTTTGATGAGCACATGCTCTTTTACCTCTGTTGTTCTTTCGGTACCATAGTAGGTGCATTGGCCGGTGCCTCTGCCTCCAGCCGTGTGCGCATGGACATGTTCGGCATTGTTGCCTGTGGTACTATTGCCTCCTTGGGGGGCGGTACCGTGCGTGACCTCCTCCTCTCCGGCATGACCCGCCCCAATGGTGCGTCCGTTACTGTGTTTTGGATGGCCGGCGGTGATGTGGTGTTCTTCTACCAAGCCATTGTGACCTCCCTGTTCGTCTTCTTTGTGACGCGCTTCATCAAGCCTCCGGTCGGTACTATTCGCGTGGCGGACGCCTTCGCTATGGCCTTCTTCACTTTGCTGGGTACGGCTAAAGCCTATTGGATTGGGTGTGACCCTGCCATCTCCATTGCTATGGGTGTATGTACCGGTGTGGCCGGCGGTGCCCTGCGTGATGTGCTTACCGGCAACGTCCCTTACGTTTTCCGCCCCGGCGAAATTTACGCCACAGCCTCCTTTGCCGGCAGTGCGCTTTTTGTGCTGCTTATGTACTTGGAATGCCCCTACGCCACCGCTTTTATTGTTTGCGTGGCCGTTGTTTTCATTCTGCGCATGGCTGCCGTGTACCACAACTGGCAGCTCCCCTCCTACCGCCCACTCATCGATACCGTCCGTCGGCATGATGATGAGACAGGCTAATCTGCCTTCCGCGTTCAATAAAACGGAATGTAGTGCCCGCTTATGAGTTACGGGTGTTAAGTTAAAATACGGCTGCGCTTACGCTCGAGGACTGCTTGCGAGCGTAAGCGCAGCTGAATCCATTATTTTTTGTTCCCGAAGAAATCCTTCAGGGAATTGAAGTCCTCGGCCGTGGGTTCATCGGCTTTTGCAATGGCTGCCTTTTGAGCCTTTGTGATGGCAGCAATGCCTTGTGATGCCAAGGTGAGCATTTGTGCCATTTCCTCTGCCGTGAACACGGCTTCCTCACCGCTGCCTTGTACCTCCACGTATTGACCGCCTTCCGTCATCACAATATTCATGTCCACCTCCGCATCGCGGTCTTCTACATAGCAAAGGTCCAGCAACGGGGTGCCCTCAAGCTTGCCTACGGATACGGCACTGACCAGCTGGCGCATGGGATTTGTGGTAATCAGACCCTTAGCCATCAAACGGTTAATGGCAATGGAAAGAGCCACCGCTGCGCCGGTAATGGAGGCAGTACGCGTGCCGCCGTCTGCTTGCAGTACATCACAATCCACCCAAACCGTGCGTGGCCCCAGGGCGTCCAAATCCATCACGGCACGCAGGGAACGGCCTATGAGACGCTGAATTTCCACGGAGCGTCCGTCTTGCTTTCCGGCTGCGCTATCACGCTTCTTGCGATCCAGCGTAGAGTAGGGGAGCATGGCGTATTCTGCCGTCAGCCAGCCGCCTTCCACTTTCTGGGCCTTCATCCAGCGCGGTACATCTTCCTCAATCGTTACGGCGCAAATGACGCGCGTATTCCCGAAACACGACAACACGGACGCCGTAGCATGCGGCGCCACGTCCGGCACAAATTCTAACGGGCGCATCTCATTCAGCCCGCGGTTGTTGATGCGTTGCATACCCACACTCTACCACACATACCCCACCTCTGGCAATCCTGAATTTTGGACTCCGCCTGTCATAGCCCGTATATCATGCATTCTTTTTATTTTATTCTTGCCTGTGTGGGAGGAGTGTGTTAGAAATGAGGTATGAGAAAGCTTTGTGTAATATTGGCAATGCTGCCGATGCTCTTATGTGGCGGGGCAGAGGGCTCCGATAAGGTGGTGGATGGTTTGCTGAAGTTGGGGCAAGGGGTGCTGGAGCATGAGATTAATAAACGTGAGGCGAAAGAGGCGGCACGTGCTAAGAAGGAAGCTGAGAAGACGCCACCGCAGACGGCTGCTGCTGAGGAGGCGGCGGATAAGAAGAAAAAGGGCAAGGATAAAAAGCGGACGTGGAAGGACCGGACGTGGGATATGCTGGGCACCTTTGGGGCTACGGCTGCGGATGAGTTCGGAGATAAGAGTTTGTCGGAGGTGTTGGCGTTTTCTCTGAAGGACTCACTGGATGTGTTGATTGATGAGTATAAAGAAGAGTACAAAGATGAGGGTCGCGAATATGCTAAGGAATTGGGTGACAAGCTGGTGGAGCGTGTGCGTGAGGATCCGAAAATTCGGGATTCCATCACGGCTCTCCAAGCCTTGTGTTGGTCCGTTATCGGTTACTTGAGTTTGGTGACTCTGATTGTGTTCTTTTCGCTCATCTCCATTACCCGCGGAAACCGCAGGCTGCGCAAGCAGTTTGATGCGCTGCAACACAAATTTGATGCTCTGATGGAGGAGCTGAAGAAAAAATGAGTGAGCCCCGGCCGCAGGGCATAGACCTGTCGAACTCTCCGTTGTGCAGCAGCTCGACAGGCTGTTTCCGGCTTTATTGAGCCAGAGCGTTGAGAAGCTTGCCGTGAATGCCACCGAAGCCACCGTTGCTCATGACGAGGAGTACATCTCCCGGGTGTACGCGTGAAACCACGTGCGCTACTATGTCATCCACTCCGCTGCCTAAGTAGCATTCCGTACCGGTGGCGGCAATATCCGCCTGTAACCGCGCCTCATCCAGTCTGTCTTCCGGGGCCACTCGTTTGTGGTTTTCCACCGGCGAGAGAACGGCAAAGTCTGCTGTAGAGAGTGCCTCTGCCAGCTCATTTTGGAAGAGATTGCGGATGGTGGTGTTGCTGCGCGGGTCAAAAAGAACCCAGAGGCGTCCCTTAGGATAGCGCTGGCGGAGTGCTTGTACTGCTTGCTTGATGGCTGTGGGGTGGTGTGCGAAATCGTCCACCACGGTAACGCTGTTGACGGTGCCGCGCACCTCTTGGCGGCGGGCAACACCCTCAAAACTGAGGAGCGAGGCGCGGATTTGCTCCGGTGTAAGCCCCGCGTATCCGGCGGCGCAGGCTGCCATGGCTGCGTTGCGGATGTTGAAATCACCGACCATGGGGACGGAGTATGATTCTCCGTTAAGCGAGAAGCTGCTGCCGTCCGTCCGGTGCTCTATGTCGGTAATGCGGATGTCCGCATTTTCTCCCATACCGACGCTGACGAGCTTGACCATGCGGAGCTCTTGCGCAGCATGCTCTCGGACATCTGCACAGTTGGGGCAGTCCGCGTTGATGAATACCACACCATCGCGCGGAACAACGCGCAGCAGACGCTTGAAAGAGAGCTTGATTTCCTCCACATTGGCGTAAATATCCGCATGGTCCATCTCAATGTTATTGATGATAACGACCTTGGGGAGATAATGGAGGAATTTGGAGCGTTTGTCAAAGAAAGCGGTATCGTATTCATCGCCCTCCAAGACACAGTAGTCAGAATCCGTAAAGTTGCCGCCGCGGCCAAGGTTGCGCGCAATGCCTCCAATCATGAAGCTGGGTTCCAAACCGTTATCCTGCAACATCCAAGTGAGCATGGATGTTGTGGTGGTCTTGCCGTGTGTGCCGGTGACAACAAAATTCTTTTTGCCCCACAGGAAAAACTCTTTCATGGTTTCCGGCAGACTCTTATAGCGCAGGTTGCGCTCCAGCACGGCCTCTACCTCTACGTTGCCTCGGCTCATGGCATTGCCGATGACTATCAAATCGGCCTCGGCCGGAATGTTATCCGGTTTGTAACCTTGGAAGATGCGGATTCCTTCACTTTCCAGGAAGGTGGACATAGGCGGGTATACGTTAGCGTCCGTGCCTGTTACCACATAGCCCTTGCGAGCCATGGCTGAGGCCACAGCCCCCATGGCCGTGCCGCATATACCGAGAAAGTGAACGTGTTTCATATAATAAATAAGTCTTTTTGTCAGAAAAGGCGCGCTAGCTTAGCGCATTCTATCGTGTTTTGCAAGCGTTTTTTACGTTTCCGCGCGTTAAGTAGTAGTGCAGCATATGCTGCAAACTCTGCTGGCTACACGGATTGTAACGTTTTTTACCCCCCAAAAAAACAATGATATATTGTAGTGCCGGAGGAACAGTAGAATGCTTATCTTGTCTTAAATAATGGAGTGCTGCGAGCCATGGTGGGAGAGTTTTTCGGCGCCAAGCGCAAGCAACGGGCTATGGTTTGTGCCATGAGAAGGTGTCCGGCTGCATTGGGGTGCAAATCATTGTTCATGAGTTCGCCGGGGGCCGCTATGGAGGCCGGAGTGGTGCTGAACGATGCTCCGGAATGCCCGCAGAGCTCTTCCCATACCGCTGTGTGGTCTACCAGCAATACGTTTTCCGCAGCGGCTACCTCGCGTATGGCTGCGGCGTAGTGGGGGCGCATGGGCTTTGCGCGCAGGGTGAGGGAGGGCGTTTGCAGTACGGGTATGGCTTTTTGGGCGCGTACCAGCTGTACAATGGCAGTGAGGTCGGTACAGAATTTATCCAAATCGCCGTAGCGGGTTTCATCATTGATGCCGAAGTTGATGAACACCACATGAGGGCGGAACTGTTGCAGTCGCCATTGGGTCTGTTGCAGGAATCCGGTGGCTGTTTCGCTGCTTACCCCGGCGTTGAGTACCAAATCATTCGTGCGGCGGATGCCTTTTTTCGGCATGGTTTCCCATTTGATGATTTCCATCCAGTGCTCTGCAAAGCTGCGTCCGCCATGCGTATGCAGGCACCCGTGAGTAATGCTGTCACCTACGAATAACCAGAACATAGGTTGCTCTGTATCTTGTACCATGCCATGCAATGCTGCGTAATCAGCCAGCCCTTCATTGCGCTGCGCGGTGTCTTCTGCCCGGTCTGCTCGGACACTCTGACTGAATATGAGTAAAAGAAGGCTTATGCCGATGAAAAATCGTTTCATGCCCATATTTTATGTGCGAACTTGGGGTGTGTAAAGATTTTTTTCAGCATTCGTTCTGAATTGTGCCGTATAAGGGCGCTGTATGCCCCTGTAGAGCATTTTCGGGCGCGAGGTAAGGTGTTGATGAGGTTTTTACCTAATCTCGGTTTTAAGGGGCTATTATGCATAAAAAATCGTTATGACATATTATATAATTGACGCGCGCGCGTATACGCGTGTAGAATGGGGGCGTATGACAGAGAACACAACGGCTCCTGAGGACACCGAGCAGGTGGTAACAACGGGAGCGCAACAAGAGTACGGTGCGGCGCAGATTGACAAGCTGGAAGGCTTGGAGGCTGTTCGTAAACGCCCGGGTATGTACATTGGGGACCCGGATGAGCGCGGCCTGCACCACTGTGTATTTGAGGTGCTGGATAACTCCATCGACGAGCATTTGGCCGGGTATTGCAGCAAGATTATCATTCAGATTCACGAGGGTGGCACGATTTCCGTGATTGACAACGGCCGTGGTATTCCCGTGGATATACACCCGAAGTTCGGTATACCGGCCGTGGAGTTGGTGCTGACCAACCTGCACGCCGGCGGTAAGTTCGGCCAGGGTGCGTACAAGTACTCCGGCGGTTTGCACGGCGTGGGTGCCAAGTGTGTAAATGCGCTTTCCGACTTCTTCAAGGCGGAGGTTCGCCGAGGCGGTAAGCGCCACGTCATTACCTTTGAGCGTGGTAAGACCACGGAGAAGCTGCATGTGGTAGGCACTTGCCCCGAGGGGCAGACCGGTACGGCCATCACCTTCCTGCCGGATCCCACCATCTTTACAGACACCACAGAGTTCAAGTTTGACTTGCTGGGGCGCCGCCTGCGTGAGCTGGCCTTCCTTAACCCCGGCTTGGTGATTGAGCTGGTGGATGAGCGCAGCGGGCAAGAGCGTACTGAGACGTTCTACTATGCGGACGGCATCCGTGAGTTTGTGAAGCAGCTGGGTGAGAATAAGACCCTCATCACCCAAGAACCCATCGCCATGAGCGGTGTACGCCACATTGAGGTGGAGTACGACGGCAAGACCATGGAAGATGATGTGATTGTGGATGTGGTGATGCAGTACAACGACAGTGACCGCTACCAAATACAGTGCTACGCCAACTCTATTTTCAATGCGGACGGCGGTACGCACCTTTCCGGTTTCCGCAGCTCGCTGACGCGCGCTATCAATAATTACGCCAAGAGTAACAATTTGCTCAAGGATAAGGACCCCAGCCTTAACGGTGACGACGTACGCGAGGGCTTGGTAGCCGTTATCTCCGTGAAGATGCCCAACCCGCGCTTCTCCTCCCAGACCAAAGATAAGCTGGTAAACACCGAGATTGAAGGTGTGGTCAGCAGCGTGGTGTATGAGGAACTCAAAGAGTTCTTTGAGGAAAATCCGCAGGTTGCCAAGACGATTATTGACCGCTGCCTGATTGCATCCCGCGCTCGTGAGGCAGCCCGCAAGGCCCGCGAAAGCGTGCGCAAGAGCGCCATGACGGTGGGTGGCGGTTTGCCCGGTAAGCTGGCTGACTGTTCCTGCCGCGATCCGAAGCTCAGTGAGCTCTTCATTGTGGAGGGTGACTCCGCAGGTGGCTCCGCCAAGATGGGGCGCGACCGCCGCACGCAGGCTATTCTGCCCCTGCGCGGCAAGATTTTGAACGTGGAGAAAGCTCGCCTTGACAAGGCCTTGGGCAGTGAGACGATTCAGAATATCATCACCGCCATCGGGGCCGGTATCGGTGATGGTGAGGGTGAGGGCTCCTTCGACATCAAC
This sequence comes from Akkermansia sp., assembly GCA_017415995.1. Classification (GTDB taxonomy): domain Bacteria; phylum Verrucomicrobiota; class Verrucomicrobiia; order Verrucomicrobiales; family Akkermansiaceae; genus Akkermansia. Next base: position 75,923 of record JAFQDN010000007.1, read on the forward strand.
AAGGTGCGCTACCACAAAATTATTCTGATGGCTGATGCTGACGTGGACGGCTCCCACATCTGCACCCTGTTGCTCACGCTCTTCTGCCGCCATATGCCACAGCTGGTGCGCGCGGGGTATCTGTACATTGCTCAGCCGCCGCTGTACCGCGTGATTCACCGCAAGGTGGAGCAGTACGTGCAGGATGAGGTTTCCCTGAACCGCAAACTTATTTCCTTGGGCGCGGGTGATGTTATCCTTCGCACGCCGGATAAGAGCAAGGAGTTTGATGCGGACTCCCTCATGGCTATTCTTGAGACGCTCATCAACCTCCAGAAGTATGAGGGCAGCGTAGCCCAGCATGGTGGTGACTTCAAGGACCTGCTGCGCCACCGCGCGGAAGACGGCGCCTTCCCGCAGTACCTTGTTAAGGTGCGCTGTGGTAATGATGAGGAGGTGGTTTACTTCCGTAATATGGAAGATCTCTCCGCCTTCTCCGATGAGAACCGAGACCTCTTCCTTTTCGGCGAGCCCACGGAGGAGGAGCTGGCAGCCAACCCGTTGCCCGTCCGCGAGGGCCCCAGTCGCCGTGCCTTGCTGCACGAGCTGCATGAGGCCAAGGCTATTACCCGCGTGCTTACCCGTTTGGAGGAGCTGGGCATTGAAGCCTCGCGCCTGCTTTCCGATGATGCTCCGGTGTATGAACTGGTGGAGACCTCGCGCAATACGGTAACTCCCGTTCACTTTGTGGGTGATATTCTTGCCAAGGTGCTCGAGATTGGCGGTCGCAGCGTTACCATTACCCGATTCAAGGGTCTTGGTGAAATGGACGCCAAGGATCTGTACGCCACCACCATGGACCCTGAAAAACGCGAGCTGCTCCGCGTGCGCTTAGATGATGACAACGCCGTGCAGGCAGACAAGATGTTCACCATCCTTATGGGTGACCTTGTTGAACCCCGCCGTCGCTTCATTGAAGACAATGCGCTCAACGTACGCAATCTCGATGTGTAACCCTTTAACGATTTTATCTGAATTATGAGTGAAACTAGAATTCGCCCGGTGGACGTGGCAGAGGAGGTCTCCCGCAGCTTCCTGGACTACTCCATGTCCGTCATTATTTCCCGTGCTTTGCCGGATGCGCGAGATGGCCTCAAGCCCTCCCAACGCCGTGTTTTGTATGCCATGCATGAGCTCGGGCTTGTGCCCTCCAAGGGTACCATCAAGTGTGGTAAAATCGTGGGTGATACCATCGGTAACTACCACCCGCACGGTGACCAGTCTGCCTACGGTACGCTGGTGACTATGGCACAGCCTTGGAACATGCGCGATGTGTTGGTGCAGGGACAGGGTAACTTCGGTACCCCGGAAGGTGACCCTCCTGCAGCCATGCGTTACACGGAGGCCAAACTCAGCCACTTGGGTGTAGCCCTCATGGATGACTTGGATAAGGATACCGTGGATTTCCAGCCGAACTACGACAACCGCCTTACAGAGCCCGTGGTGTTCCCCTCTGCATTCCCCAACCTGCTGGTGAACGGCGGTACGGGTATTGCGGTGGGCATGGCTACCAACATGGCTCCTCACAATTTGGGTGAGGTTGTGGACGGCATTTGCGCCTTCATTGATAACCCCATGATTACCTCCGAGGCATTGCGTGCCTACATCAAGGGTCCGGACTTCCCGACCGGTGGCTATATTCTCGGTTACAAGGGGATTGACAGCTACTTCCGTACCGGGCGTGGCAGCGTGCGCATGCGTGGTAAGATTGAGGTTGTTAACAATGAGAACGGGCGTGAGTTCCTGCATATTTCCGACGTCCCGTACGGCGTAAACCGCGCCGTGTTGCAAGAGCGCATTGCTGAGCTGGTGCGTGATAAGGTGATTACCGACATTGCCGGTATGCGCGACCTGACGGACTACATTGAAATTGAGCTCAAGCGAGATGCCCGCCCGCAGGTGGTCATCAATCAGCTCTACAAGCTCACCAGCATGGATACCTCGTTCTCCGTCAATATGCTGGCCATTCATGAGGGGCGCCCCAAGGTGCTCACCATGAAGGATGCCATCAACTTTTACGTGGAACACCGCCGCGAGGTGGTGGTGCGTCGCACAAAGTTCCTGCTGCGTAAGGCCGAGGATCGCGCCGAGGTGTTGGAGGCCTACCTCATTGCTTTGGCGAATCTGGATGAGTTCATCCGCATCATCCGTGAGTCCCGCAACCGTGAGGAGGCTCGCAACAAACTTATGGCTTTCCGATTCCCGGTGGAGCTTGCCCGTGGGCTCGGTATCCTCATCCATAGCCAGCCTTCCGTTCAGGGGGACTCCTACATCTTTACGGAGCGCCAAGTCAACGCTATTCTGGATTTGCGCCTCTACCAGCTCACTGCTCTGGAGAATGATAAGATTTCCGATGAGTACAAAAAACTGCTGGAGATTATCGAGGACTACTTGGACATCTTGGCTAATGAGGCTCGTGTGCTCGGCATCGTGAAGGATGAGCTGCGCACCATCAAGGAGAAGTACGCCACTCCGCGCATGACCCACATCATCCCGTTTGAGGGTGATATGGCCATTGAGGACCTCATCCCCAATGACTCCATGATTGTGACGATTACGCACAGCGGGTACATCAAGCGCACCAACTCCGATGAGTACCGCTTGCAGGCTCGTGGCGGTAAGGGTATCAAGGCTGCCACCACCAAGAGCAAGAAGGATGCTAATGATTACGTGGAGCACCTTTTCGCAGCCCAGAATCATGACTACATCATGTTCTTCACCAACACCGGCCGTGTGTACGTGGAACGCGTGTATGAGATTGATGAGGCCGCTCGCAGTGCCCAAGGTCGTTCCATCAAGAACTTGCTGGATATGCAGACCGAGGAGCGCATCGCCGCCATTTTGCGCTTGGAGCGCAAGGTGAGCGAGGACGGCAAGGACATCACCTTCGCGGAGGGATCCGGTAATGTGGTATTTGCCACCAAGGACGGTACCGTAAAGAAGACTTCCCTCCATGATTTCGTCAACTACCGCAAGGCCGGTATCATTGCCATTAATCTGGAGGAGGGTAACTCCCTCGTCAACGCCGTGCTCACCACCGGTGAGCAAGATGTCATCATCGTTACCCATAACGGTATGAGCATTCGCTTCTCCGAGCGCCAGATGCGTACCCAAGGCCGCAACACCATCGGTGTGCGTGGCATCAAACTCCGTGAGGGTGATTACGTGGTGGCCATGGCCGTGGTGCCTGAGGGCGAAACTGCCGTTCCTGCCGCAGATGACGCCGAGGATGCCGCTGAAGTACTGAACGAAGAGACGGAATCCGCGGAGGACAGCGCGGATGATACCTCCTCCGCATACTCCCTCCTTGTGGTGTCCGAGAATGGCCTGGGCAAGCGTACCAAGTTTGCCGCCTACCGTCTCCAGAGCCGTGGCGGTATTGGTATCAAGACCATGAACTGCACGGAGAAGACCGGCCTGGTTGTATCTGCCTCCACCGTAACGGATGCCGATGAGCTTATGATTATGACCAGCGGCGGTCAGTCCGTGCGCATGAAGGTCAACACCATCCGTGAGACCGGCCGTACGGCCCAAGGTGTCAAGCTCATTACTCTTAATGATAAGGAGGCTATTCAGGAGATTACCCTTGTCATCCCCGATGACGAGGATGACAATGCTGATGCCCCCGAGGATGAGGAGGGCGCTGACTCCGCAGAGGCTCCGGTAGCTGATGCCACCGAGGAACCCGCTCAGGAGTAAGCTTTTTACCGATTCTTTCTGAGCTTCCGGCCCCTCCCTTATGCCGCATCGGCGTATGGGAGGGGCTTTGCATAGATGAGGTGCCGTATGCACCTCATTTAATGCAAGGGAGGCTTACGCACCCCATCTCCATCATTTGACCCTCCGAAAACGAGAAGTTGATTTTTTTTGAAAAATATGCGAACAGATTTGTCCTTTGCATCGTCTTCTTAACGTAAGCGATACAACTGAACAAAAAAACGAATCTGTAGTAACAATGAAAAAAACACTTATCACACTCCTGTTAGCCCCGTTAGCTCTTATCAGCTGCGTATCTGATTCCCCGAGCTCAATGACATCCCCGACTCCAAGCTCCGAAAAGGCTTTTCGCCTCGGCGCTCAGTATTTTGAGCAGGGGAATTATGCAAAGGCTGTAGAGGTGCTGGCTCCGGCGGCGGAACATGGTGATGGCGACTCTCAAACCTTGTTGGGTTTGTGTTATGAGTGCGGTAAGGGGGTGCCACGCTCTGCATCCACCGCTTTTGCATGGTACAGCAAGGCTGCTGATGCCGGGTTTATGCGTGCGCAGTATTTGCTTGCAACCCTCTACTATAAGGGGGAAGGCGTAGCAAAGAATTATGAACAAGCTGCCATGTGGTATCGCAAATCTGCGGATAATGGTTATGCTCTTTCTCAGGTTATGCTTGGCGCATGTTATGCGTTGGGTCGTGGGGTGCCCAAGGATTATGACCAAGCCTTTATCTTGTTCCGCAAGGCTGCTGAGCAGGGGAATGATAAGGGACAGTGCTTCTTGGCTTTTTGTTATTATAAGGGGATAGGGGTTGACAAATCTGTATCCGCAGCGCGCTCTTGGTACCGCAAGTCGGCGGCTCAGGGTAATCAACTGGCTAAGCGGGAGCTGCGCAAACTTTCCACGCCTAAAAAATCCCCCGCCAAGCCCACCGGGGAAAGCGAGGCCGAGGACTCCGTCATGGGGACCTTCAACACCTTGGGAAGCTGAGCTCCCCTCACCATGGAAAATTTGATTGACGATTTTGCAAAAAAAGTACTGAACGATTTTGCCATTTATCACATCAACATGGTGTAAGCCTCTATTATTAACATCCGTAATCCGCCATAACATGAAAAAGCGCCTTCTTTTCCGTTATATTGCAGCCGCAGTTGCAGCCGTGCCCTCTATGGCGCATGGTTCTGTTGCCTCGCCTGTTACAGACTCTGCGCCGGCCTTGTATGCCCGCGGGGTGGAGCTTATGGAAAAGGAGGAGGGGGCTGCGGCATATGCCTATTTCCGCGCTGCTGCGGAGAAAGACTATGCCGCAGCTCAGTACAAATTAGGGGTTTGTTATGATATCGGTTGCGGTGTTGCGCCGGATTATGCTACGGCTGCCGCTTGGTATCGCAAGGCTGCAGAGCAGGGGTATGCTGATGCTCAGTTCAATTTGGCTTGCTGCTATGAGCTCGGGCAAGGGGTGGAGCAGTCCATCTCTCAGGCCGTCTATTGGTACCGCCGTGCTGCGCAGCAAGGTGATGCCCAAGCTCAGTTCAACTTGGCGGATTGCTATTACATGGGTCATGGGGTGGAGCAGTCTGCCCTCATCGCCCTCGGCTGGTTTTCTCAGGCTGCCGAGCAAGGCCATGTGGATGCGCAGGTAAACCTCGGTATTTATTACGCCGTGTCTCGTAGTGGTAGCTATGCTGAGAAGGGCGCCGTTTTCTGGCTGCGTAAAGCTGCTAACCAGGGTGATGAGGAGGCTGCGCGCATGATCTACACTCATTTTGAGCCCATCCCCTATATCCCCACGGTGCGCTTCCGCCACTTTGTGGCCGATTCCTTGCACGCTCTTCATGCAATTTTGAGTGACTCGGCGTGCTCTGCCCCTCTTCTCCACTGATTGCTTTTGCTTTTTTTTGCCGTTCTGCATACAAAAAAGCAAAAAAAATCACTTTTTTACAAAAAAAGGCTTGCATTGGAACAGAAATTCATGTAGAATGCCCCCGCACCAAGTGCAAAGTCCGATGCTCGGATGGCGGAATTGGTAGACGCGCTAGACTAAGGATCTAGTGGAGCGATCCGTGGGGGTTCGAGTCCCCCTTCGAGCAGCCTTAATAATCAAGGAGTTACGAGTTTTTCTTGTGGCTCCTTGATTTTTTTGTGTACGTCAGGCATGACGCGTAACTGGGGAGGAAGTCCCCAATGAGCCGCTGACAGGGCGGAATCAAATAGCCAAAGGCAACTGCGCCACAGTAATGTGGGGTGGGAAGGAAGCCGGAGGCGAAACACAGACAGGATGAACAAGAACCGAATACAAGGCCAAAGCGCACGAGGTGAGGCAGCACTGGATGCTTACGCCCGATACTCTGTCAAGAGTGCGAATGGTAAATTCGGCTTGCACTGTGTGAAAGCTGCGTGCCTTATCCTGAGAGACCCTACTAAAGCGTGAAAGCGCTGCGGAGTAATCTGTCTGTAGGGAACCAGCAGAAGCCATAGTACCACCAAAACGAACAACCCCGGTGGGAAGGGCTGAATCCGGCGTGGGCAACCACTCGAATCTTAGAACATATAGCAGCAGAGCCAAGAAGTGTTGAAATGTACGAAGCCTCGACCGAGGAAGGGAAAGCGGTGAAAGTCCGAATCCATGTAACGGTGCGGAGGAGTTGTCAGGGTATCCGGCGAGGAGAGATAAAGGAGTTGCGGCAGGAACATCGGTTCCGGGACTAATCACACGCCGAGAAACCGCCGTATGCCATAAATGGCATGTACGGTGGTGTGAGAGGGGACGAAAGTCCCCCTACACGATTAATTCTCGTCAAGTTATAAACTGGCGTCATTTTCCCGTATTAGGCAATATATGATACTCCCTCACAATTCTTATAAAACTGGGCGACTCTTTTACAATGCCAAAATAATCGTCCCACAGCTTAAATTCTCCCCTAATAGACCCTTTGCATGATTTGCTAGACATGTTTATTTCAACAGACTCATGTCTGGAATGGATGCTCAATTTATTTTGTGTTATTGTTATATGTAAAACATCGCCTACAACGGGAAGTCCCCCTAACAAAATGTCATTAATATATATCTGCACGCATGATTGGCCTACTTTAAAACCTTGTTGATTTACTTGTATATATTCATACACTTTGCAAACAATTTTATCGTTCATATGAGAAACCTCGTCTGCTTTTGACTCACATTTTAATATACACATAAACGAAAGAAAAAAAATAACAAGCTTCAATAAAAAACTATTTAAATGATGATTAGTTGACACGTTATTTTCATTTTTAGAATATTCGGGGTTATATTTTACAAAACCTGAATACATGATTTTTTTTCGCTCTAATCTCCTCATATAAACTTTCGCATAACATAATTTTCGAGACTTGTCAAACTAATTTTTTCTCAAATCGGCGCAGTTTGTTTTTGCATGGGCAGATTCAAATCCACGACACCCGTAGGGTGGAGTGGGCAAACCTTATTCCCCTCGGCGTTTGACTGGAAGCCCGAAGAAGTTGTTACCTCCGATTTGGTAGCCGGTGGCTTTCCAACTGATATGTGTGAGGGTGGGGTAAACCTCGCCATTCCACTTGTATCCGCTATCGAGTCATAGCTGTCCAAAAAGCGATCTAAAGAAAGAGGGGGTTATGAGGAGAAAAATATCAACGAAATAAAAGAAAACAAAAATGGAGATTGCGTTCTGGGGTGCCAGCTATTAAACTGGCGGTGCAAAAAAATGAACCAATCTCCGAACAGTAACCTACCATTGTGTGCACAACTTGTCAATGATTTGATAAGCCATACTGCATTTTCTTCCATTGTCAAGACTTGCAATTCTGACAGAAATACCAAAAAGTTCAACTCCTGGAATCACCTTGTATGGATGACTCTCAGTCATATTGCCGGTTGCAGAGGTATTCGAGATATCGCCGGGCTTATGAGCAGCTTACAAGGAAGCATCAACCACTTAGGCGGGCAGCAGGCACCCTCGAAGTCCACCATTGCTTATCAGAATCACCATCGCAGCTGGAAGGTATTCCGTGATGCCTATTATGAAATCAGAAAATCTTTGGGACAGCATCTCAAACAGGGTTACAACATTCCGGAAGTACACAGACGCATCAAGCTTTTGGATTCCTCCACTATCACACTCTCGCTCAATTCCTTTCCTTGGGCGACGTATCAACACGAAAAAGGAGGCATTAAACTGCACACAGTATTGGATTTTGAGCAGTCAACCCCGGATTTTGTACATTTGACAAACGGCAATGTTCCGGACTGTATAGCAGCCCGAGAGATTAATCTGCCTAAAGGCTGCATCGTGGTTGCAGACCGGGGATATGTGGATTTTAAGCTCCTGCAACATTGGGACAGCTGCGGTGTCAAGTTTGTAGTTCGCCACACCAAAAGCATCAATTTCCAAACCATCCAAGAGTGGGATTTGCCAGAAGAACATCAAAATGTGCTCAAGGATGAGGTCATCGCTATGCAAGGTGAGCAAAGCAAAATCTACAAAGATATCCTGCGGCGCGTTGTGGCGCACAACGATGATGGAAATTATGATGTTGAGCTACTCAGCAATGATTTTGAGCTAGACTGTCACCAAATTGCAGCTCTTTACAGAGATCGCTGGTACATTGAAAGCTTTTTCAAAGAAATCAAGCAACTATTGCGAATTAAAAGCTTTATGGGAACAAGTGCGAATGCTGTGTTAATCCAAGTCTGGACGGCAATGATAGCATTCCTGCTGGTTAGATATCTTCAAACACTTGCAAAACAGAAAGAAATTAAGTGGAATACATCCAATCTTGTTGTTTTTTTACGGCTGAATTTACTCAATAAAACCAATCTATGGTATTGGCTTTACAACCCATATAAGAGCATACATGCAAAGCCCCCTGATTTGCACCAGGGGGATCTATTTGCAAGAAACGGCTGATGATTTTCGCTATCCTTTGATATAGGTATGCTCTACTTTTGGGTGCATACCTATTTTGGACAGCTATGCTCCGCTACAAAATCGCCAAAAAATTAGGATTGACAATCATCGCAAAAAGCAGTAACTTAACCACAGCTCCAAGCATCGGCTCCAAAATTCCTTAAACAACATAGCCGGTGGTCAGAAAACGGGGCGCACCTCAAATTATAGTTTCTAATTTTTAATTATACCAACGCGTATGGAGTAATAATGATACAAAAAAAGTATAGCATCACGCCAGATGTACAGAAATAATGGAGATCTTAAATCATTATTTCCGAAGTTTCGAAAAGTAACGATGTAAAATCAGAATACATGATTATATGAATATTGATAAAATATATTCAATTCCCCTTTGGGAAGAAATTTCAGTAATTGTTGGATGTGGAAAGGAAATATACGCATTGAAAGAAGGGGAAATACAGCACTTAAAAGAGTTACCGCCAGCTGCATGCGAATATTCAAATTGGGCAGGATTTTTCAAAATATTTCATAAAAAACAAAAAAATGATTTTCCAACAAATGAGCACAAGGGGATTCTTTTGGGCGGATATTACTCGGAAGTCGATTCTATATATTTTTTTGAGAATGGTGCTACTATATACATAATACATAAGAATCTTGGATTAAGAAAAAATATATATTTTTTTACTGAAGAACATTCCCGTCGTATAGGCCTTGTTTTGCATGCTATAAAAAGCAATCATATGTATAAAGAGATAGGAATATCTTCATTCGAAGACTATCCTTTTAATCGTTCATATATTGTATTTCCCGGATTTGTAGAACAAAAGCATATAATGCAGCGATATCCTATACTGACAAACGAACAAACAAGATCGATAGATTTTGTGCAGGGATATTTGCATCCTGACAAAAACCCGAATGAAGTTGAGCCTTTTATCAACATTCCTAAGTATATATGCGAATTGATGAATGTAAATTTTAATTTTTCTCGTTGGTATTCTTTTTTTACTAAAGATGATACAAGCCATAGCTATAGCAATTGCGTCCACCCTTTCTTTAAAGAAGGTAAATGCATAGCAGAAATTATTATAATCAATAATTGCGAGTTAGATGTTTTTGAGTATTTTCCATACTTTGACAGCTATGTTTTGACTATTAGATATAATCCGGAATGGCAATTATATATCTCTAATATTATTCGAATAATAACGTCAAGACATCCTAACATTGTGACGTTGCCTTATCACCTTTGTGAAGCATCATATCACAATGATTTTTAAACTCCAGCATTTCTGATATTATGCACCAGTAGATTCTATTCGGCACTGCGTCAAAAAAGTCGCGTGAATGACGGGGAGGTTAGCTGCCTGAGTTTGAGGCGGAGATAATCAACGGAGGGTAGCCCTCGGGTTTTGCGTTGGATGCGGGCAATCATCGAGTTCATGCCTTCGATACGCCCCGAAGTTAGCCGGAAGCGGAAAAAGTTCAGCACCTGCTGTGCATGCCTAGAAAGCGTTTTCGCTAAACGTTTGAATGGCTTTAGAGTTGACGCTTCGGCCAATGCTATCCATTCCCCAAAAGCAGTAGCACACCTCTTGAAGCTCGAAAACTGAAATACGAGCCTGAGCTTCTCTTTGAGTAGATATGCTTCCTGTAATGGTTGATTGATTTGCAGTATCTTATCTAATTCTTCTCGTTTATCCTCAGCCAGATTCTCCTCCCCGCAGAGAAATAAGTAACGCTTTCCTTTGACTAGCTTTTTCTCCTCTTTCTCCAGGCTCTTACACAGTTCCCTTCTCACCTCGTCTACGGCATCATTCGCGTTCTTGATGATATGGAACGGATCAAACGATATGCTAACATGGGGTAGATGTTCACGCAATGCTTTGAGATATGCATTTCCTCTATCAATGCTCACTACCTCAATATCTTCTTTCTGCTCCGGAGTCAGATTACGGAAAAATCCATCCGGACTTGCAGTTCCCTTACCCTCCTTAAGCCAGAGGATTTCTCCGGTGCTGCCATCTATCACGCATGTTACGAACTTGACGCAGTGCCCGATGTAATGAGCAGACTGAAGAAGAGTTGGCTTTCTTGCCGTATGCAAAAGTCCCCGGTTATCGAGTGGATAACCGGGGATAACGTGTTGCTTGCGTTTGGAAAATTACATGCCGACGATTTCGTAACCGCCGTCCACGTAAATAATTTGACCAGTGATGCTGGCCGCGCCGTCACTAGCTAAGAACGTGGCTGTGGCGCCAAGTTCTTCCAGCGTGCAGGAGCGCTGCAGCGGGCTCTTCTCCTCGTACACTTTGAACATGCCCGTGAAACCGGACACGCCACGTGCTGCCAAGGTTTGTACCGGACCGGCAGAAATGCAGTTGACGCGGATGGGAGCCTCGCGACGGCCGAGGTCGAATGCGAGGTACTTAGCGCTGGTTTCCAGAGCCGCCTTGGAGACGGCCATAAGGTTGTAATTGGGTACAACTTTCTGGCTTGCGTAGTAGGTGAGTGCGGTGATGGAGCCACCGTTGGTCATCAACGGAGCCACAGCACGGGACAAGGCGATGAGGGAGTAAGCGGAAATCTGCAAAGAGAGGTTCCAAGCGTCGCGCGGAATATCCGAGAAATGCCCCTCCAGTGTGCCGGCAGCCTTCGGAGCAAAGGCGATGGCATGCAGCAGCATGTCCACGCGATCCGTGTGCTCAGCGACAAAGCTGAAGAAATCGGCAATTGATTGGTCATCAGATACGTCCAAGGCGCATACGGGGGTATCTTCGCCGAAGTTTTCCTTCACCAGCTTGATAACGCCGTCCTTCAAACGCTCACCCTGGTAATTGAAGATGAGTTTGGCGCCTGCCTCATGCCAAGCCTTGGCAATACCGAAGGCAATGCTGCGCTTATTGGCAACGCCGGTGACGATGCCGACTTTTCCTGCTAAGGGTTTATCGAGTGACATATGTGTGTGTTATGGTTGATTAGATGTGAAAGGGGCTTTGGGGAAACTCCTGTGCTATGATGCGGGCGTAAGTTTGGGTCATGCTGATGCCTACCTTTTCCATGTGCTCAATCTGCTGCAAAACGGCCTCCGGGGCTATGTTGCTGTCTGTGGGCACGTACTTGAGGCGGTAGTACACGTAACCGCCCTCTGTGTCCAAAAGTAGCTGACCCTCCGGCAAGTTGGCGTTAAGCGTAAGCAGCAGCAAGCTGAGCTCCTGTTGGTCCTCCGTTGCTATGCGAGAGCCGAAGTGTACGTCGAATACCAAGCTGCAGGGCTCGTGTAACTCCGTGAACATGAAGGTGCAGGGCATGCCTGTCGCGTCGATGGGGAGGTAAGCCAGCCCGATTTTCTCTGCATGGGCTCCCATGGTTACCCACTGGTAGTCCTCATTGCGGTTGAGGAGGTGTTGGCGTACCAGCGCCAGTAAGTTCATCTTGTCTGACATATGTGTATAGACTGTGTGAAAAGGTTTCTACTCCGGCACGCTACTCCTGTGCCCGTGTCTGTACACTATACTACACGTATCTTGGAGTATAGTCAAGCAAATGTGAGCGTATTTTTTATTGCTCTTTTTTTTTCTCGCTGTAGTACAGGGAGCTCATTTTGTCTGTAATGGATTCCAAAGCGGCCAATTCCTCGACCGTGATTTGTGCTGCCAGGCGGTCCAGCTCGGCCTCCATGCGGGCGTTGACGTCCTGGCACAGTTCCTCGCCTTTTTCCGAGAGTCGGATGCAGATGGCTCGTCTGTCTTCCGGGTTGGGGGTGCGCTCAAAAAAACCTTTGTTGACCATTGTTTCCACCAAGAGAGAGGTGGCGGGAACCGTCATGTTAAGGTGTGTTGCAAGTGTTTTGAGTGCAATGCCTTGGGGGCAGTCTTTGGTCAGAATGCGAATTTGGCCTATGGCTGAACCTTGTCGCAAGGTAAGTCCAAGCATCTTTTTGAGATGGATGGCCGGAGTCTGACGGAAACTGTCGCGCCGTAGGTCGTCAGTCACGTTCAGCAGCTTCATGAAAACATCGTGCGGTTTCATTTGGTGTACTGTCATACGCCCCTATTCTAAACATTTTGCAAGATTTGTCCAGAAAAATATTAGAAAAAATGAATTATTATGCTACTCGGAAATGTTAAACAAGTAGTGTGTTGCCATAACATTTGCACATAAGCCCCGATTTGAGGGGACAAATCGGGGCTTGCGTGGCTTATATATCAGAGCCGGGAGAATTAGCGGCAGCCGTACACGGCATTGCTGCCGAGTTGCTCTTCTATGCGCAGCAGACGGTTGTATTTTGCCAATCGGTCAGCGCGGGAAAGTGAGCCGGTTTTGATTTGCCCGGCGTTGGTTGCTACAGCCAAGTCGGCTATGAAGGAGTCCTCGGTTTCTCCGCTGCGGTGCGAGATGACGGCCGCATAAGCGTTTGTGCTGGCAAGGCGCACCGCCTCAAAGGTTTCACTCAGGGAGCCTATTTGGTTGAGTTTGACGAGTATGGCGTTTGCGACTCCTTTATCTATGCCTTGGCGCAAGAAATCTACGTTGGTGACAAAGAGGTCGTCGCCGACAAGTTGGCAGCGGTTGCCGATGCTGTCTGTGAGCTGTTTCCAACCGTCCCAATCGTTTTCGGCGCAGCCGTCTTCAATGGATATGATGGGGTAGCGGTTCATGAGGTCCGCATAGTAAGCGGTCAGTTCCGCTGCGGTCAGTTTATCTCCGCTGCTTTTTTTGAATACATAGAGTCCGCTTTCCGCATCATAGAATTCTGAGGAAGCCACATCCAGTGCCAGGAATACGTCTTTTCCGGGTTCGTAGCCGGCGTTGCTGATGGCGCTTACTATTGCGTCCAAGGCTGCGTCTGCGCTTTTCAGATTCGGCGCGTATCCGCCTTCATCTCCCACAGCGGTGCTCAGCCCGGCTTTGCGCAGTACATCGGCCAATGCGTGGAATACCTCCGCCCCGCAACGCAGTGCTTCCCGGTATGTTGGCAGCCCTTTGGGGACTATCATGAACTCTTGGAAGTCTATCGGCGCGTCGGAATGAGCTCCGGCGTTCAGTACGTTCATCATCGGTACCGGGAGTATGTGCGCATTGGCGCCTCCCAAGTAGCGGTACAGTGGCAGTCCGCTTGCCTGTGCTGCTGCGCGCGCCGTTGCCAGTGATACCGCTAACACAGCATTGGCTCCCACGCGCGATTTGTTTGCCGTGCCGTCTACCTCGCGCATGCGCTTGTCTACCTCTATTTGATCCATGGCATCCACCCCTATCAGGGCTTGCCCGAGCTCTCCGTTGGCGTAACTCACGGCTTTTTGTACGCCTTTCCCTCGGTAGCGTGCTTTGTCCCCATCTCGCAGTTCGCATGCCTCATGTTCTCCGGTTGAGGCGCCGCTCGGTACGCTTGCCAGCCCGCTTGCTCCGCCTGCCAGTGTTACTTCCGCCTCCACTGTCGGATTCCCGCGAGAGTCCAGTACCTCGCGCGCTACGATCTTGTCGATTGCTGTTTTCATGGTTTGTTTGCTTTGTTGTGAAAATTTCTTTGTTGTTAGCGAAGGCTAACTTTGTGCGCTTATTTTATTCAAAAAATGACGAAATGCAAGAAAAATAATTAGCTGTCGCTAACTTTTTTGTAAAAAAGGCAATGTCGTTGCTGTTGTATAGGGCAACGCTTGAGCGTACGCGGTGGCCGCAAATTAACATTGATAGCGTTGGTGCCTCAGCAGGAAACCTCAACATCGCTTTTATTATTGCGGGCGGAAATGAAGGCAAACAGGACGCAAAGCTCATAAAGCGCGTACATGGGCAAGGCCATAAGGAACATGGTTGCGGGATCCGGAGCAGGGGAAAGGATAAGTGCCGTGGCAAAACAGGCAACAAGAGCGCCGCCTCGCCATTTCTTCATTCGCTTGTAAGGCAGTAATCCTAAATGAATAAGCGGAATGATAATGACGGGGAGCTCAAAGATGACACCGAAGACAAAAATGAGTTTAATCGCAAACGAAAGGTAGTAGCCAATGCGCCAATCATTCTCAATCCCCATGCCGAGGGAATAATGGTAAAAGAATGAGAGCACGCGTGGCAGTACGCCGTAGTAGGCAAAAGCGCACCCGCCGATAAAAAGCACAAACCCACCGATAATGCACTTAAACAGTAGCTTTTTTTCATGCACATGCAGCCCGGGAGCCACAAAACTCATCAAAAAGTACATGAGCAGGGGGAATGAGAGTACCAACCCGCCGAAAAATGCCATTTGCAGGGAGAGCATGAATGCCTCTCCGGGTTGGAATGCACCCATAATCCGCAGGGTGCGTCTGTCCTCTGCCGGCGCAAGCTCTGCTCCGCAGTTATGCAGTTGTAGCAGCAGTGTTTTTTGCTGCGGAGTTGCTGCTGCTCCCTCCAAAAAAGGCAGTTGCTGCTCTTCCGGTAACAGGGCGGCTGCTTGCAGCAGGGGAACCGTATGCGCCAAGTCAATAATCTGCTCCGGCAAGTGCTTGTTCAGCGCCTCATACTGTTGCGGGGAGAGGCTGTTGCGTATTCTCGCAGCCTCCTTGGCCTGTAGCCAGTGTTGGGCATCGATGCCGGGGGGTAAATGCTTTTTCTCATGCTGCTCCCACACTTTTTCTGCCGGTTGCCGCAGCACTACCATTATTTCCTCCGTAAAGCAAAAACAGACCACCATGGCTGCCAGTACCGTCAGCACCATCCGTATCAGCGTTACGCGCAATTCCTCCAAGTGGTCTAAAAATCCCATCTCGCCCATTGCTTGGTCGGCCGGATGTTGCAGGCTTTCTCGTACCCGGAAGAGTTGTTTGAGCAAAAACATGTCTACCGTGCGGGCTTACTGGTAAATATCAATACCCAGCTTAGCCAGGTCGGTAAGGGAGATGGCACACGGGTCCGGGGCTACCCAATGCCCGGGTTCTATCTCCATCGGGGTGAGGTCCATGCCCAAGGTGGCCTCCAAGTACGGATGGTTGACCCGCCTGCCGAACGCGCTGCCCGGCGGTGGGTCTATGGGGGAGGGAACATCTCCGGGCAGCACCGGGGTGTGCGTGCGCTTGGTGGGGTCCGCCTTGGGTATGGCTGCCAGCAATGCTTTGGAATACGCGTGGTATGGGTTATGGTACATGGCATCCGCTCCCCCCATTTCCACGATTTTTCCCATGTACATCACCGCCACTCGGTCCGATATGTGCCGTACTACCGATAAATCGTGCGAGATGAACAGGTACGCCAAGCGTAGCTCCTTTTGCAAATCCTGCAGCAAGTTGAGCACCTGCGATTGCACGGATACATCCAAAGCACTCACGGGCTCATCCAGTATCAGCAACTGCGGCTTTTGCGCCAACGCTCTTGCTATGCCGATGCGCTGCCGTTGCCCTCCGGAAAACTCATGCGGAAACTTGTCCGCTGCCGTTTGCGGAAGCCCCACCATATCCAACAGCTCATTCACTCTCTTTATTCTCTCGGAGCGTGAGCACGCGTTCTGTATCTGCAAGGGCTCCGCTATGATATGATGCACGGACATACGCGGATCCAACGAGCCTGCCGGGTCCTGAAACACCATCTGCACCTTACTGCGTATGGCACGTAACGCCCATTGTGATTTGTGGGTAATATCCTTGCCCAATAATCGTATGCTCCCGGAGGTAGGCTCCAACAACCTCACGATGCAACGCCCTATCGTGCTCTTTCCGCATCCGCTCTCTCCCACCAAGCCCAAGGTCTCGCCCGGTGCTATGCTCAATGACACATCGTCCACCGCTTTCACCACGCCTTTTTTTCTCGCAAATATGCCGCCACGCACCGGAAAATGCATGCTGAGTTTTGTCACTTCGAGTACGTTGTGCATCCCTTGGCTCATTGTTTCCCCGTTAATGTACCATGTTGCTGCACCCCACGCAAGCCAAAACCTGAATTGCCGAATCAAAAATCCGTTCCCGATTGGTTTCCCATAACTTATTTCTTGACTATTGCTCGGAAAAAGAATATCCTCTCGCACATGAATCTGAAACACATGCTGCCGGCAGCTCTGCTGCTGCCTTTTCTTGCGAGCACTGCCTCCGCTGTGGATGTTGTGTTGTCCGGTGGGGTAGCCGTCAAATCCTGGGAAAAACTGCGTGGTCCCAATGCTCATGATAACTGGTGGGCTAACTTTATCCGTGGCGCCACCGTCCGCATCGACCAACTGCAGAAAAAGAATCCCTCCGCCCGCATTGTGTGGATTGTTTTCAAACCCGCCTACGTTAATCGTGGCCGCGAAGACGGGAAAAATTACCTTGCTATGATTCGTGAGCAAGCTGCCAAACGTAAGGTTAAACTCATTTTTGTTGATACTGCCAACCAAGCATGTGCTGCTATCAACAACGCCGGCAAGGGTAGCGATAAGATTTCCTCTTTCTTCTACTTCGGGCATTCTAATGCCTATGCGTTCATGCTCGACTACAGCAGCGAAATCATCGGTGTCTCCAAACACTGGATTCATGAAAAAGACCTCGCCACCAAGCTCAATCCCTCCGCCTTTGCTCCCAATGCCGAGTGCTGGAGCTATGGCTGCTACACCGGCAACAGCATGAGCCGTGTCTGGCGCCAATCCCTCGGTGTCCCTCTCTGGGGTAACACTGAGTCCACACAATACCAGCCCGTCGGCTGGGGCGAACTCCCCAAAGGTAACGGCTCTTGGGTGAAGTAATGCTTGCTGTACTCAGCGCTTACAAATCCCCCGGCCTTTTCCGGCCTGACTTATATTACATCCGCGCATTTGGGCGGATGTTTTTTTACTCGCTCCTGAGCAATGCGTGTTTCTTCCTTTATTTTGAAACTGCCGTATTGCCTACGCTTCAAAATCGCACCCAAAATGACTTGATATCAGAGGGTATAGAATGATTTCAGTCATACGTACGCCACATGCACACAAGAGGAGAGGCTTAAATTAGCTTCCTCGCCGGCTTATGACAGAGGCTTTTATGGTAATTTACCTGTTTTAATCGAGATTATCAGGGTCAACTATAGCAACTATACCTTTGCCTTGCCAAAAGATATCATCCAGTGAAAAAATTGCTTTAAAGAAAGAAGAATGTTTCTGTCCGTACTCAAAGCACATAATACAATTACCTCCAAGTTGAATTGCTCTCTTTGCCATCGCTTTTTTCAGACTCTCCAAGCTTTTTAGCTGTGTTTGGCTAAACATCCTATCCATACTCGTTTCTATCCCCTGTATAATCTCAGCGGATGAAACTCTACCCTCAAAAAAGGCAACGCCATCTGTCACTGTATATTTCATTTTTTATCTCTTTCTAATATGATAATCATTTCCTCCCGGACTCCTGTAAATCCCTGTATAGTAGCTGTTGAACTGCATATTACTTGATATCCCATCTCGGCATAATCGTTTAATGCCTTTTCAAGTAATTCGGGGTCAAATTTACCTGAAAACCATTTATCCTTTTGGCTTAAAACTTTGTACTCTTTTTTTCCTGAACTTGTTGCGCCGGGGCGAGAACTCGTAAATAACTTTACACTTTCCTGATGTGGCTGATTGGTAAACATTTTTACCGGTTTCTGAACCGGTTGCACTGGCTTGGCTGCCTTAGCCTCTCCAAGAGTCAGAGTCGTTTTCCCATCTTCAGTTGCCAGAACTGAAGAATCATCAAGAAAATTCATGAATAACAAATCTTCCAATGAGTATAACTCCTCACTCCAACTATTTGTATTGCTGTCTAAAAGAAAGTATTTCATAATTACATTGTAGGGGGCTTCTAAGTAGTGATGATTTTTGTTTGACCAAATTGAGGTTAGCATTTTTTTGAACCCGATGCAACTGTTTTTTCATTATTTGTTTCCCGGAAGAGCGTGGGTTCTGTCATCCCATTGTGCCGGCAGTCAGATTTCCCAATCGAGCCTGGGGGGGCGAGTAGGTTAACCAACACGCTGTTAGGTGCCGTGCGGACGCTCATCCGGGCTTAACCAGAATTTGCTCAGTGTTCAAAAGTAGGGTGGAAGCATGCAGAACGCGCACGAAACTGCTGACAAAGATAGAGTGTACTATAGTTCATTATGCGCTTGCAAGTTAAAAAAAAAAGCGTATAATGACGGCTCACAAATCCGAAGATTATGAGTAACGATTTAGCACAGAGAGCACAGCAGTATCATGAGGAACCCCGTCCCGGCAAATTGGAAGTTTTGCCGTGTAAGTCATGTTTCTCCATTGATGATTTGACTCTGGCATATTCTCCGGGGGTAGCTGAGCCGTGTTTGCGGATTGCAGAGGATGAAAGTGCCTCTGCGCTTTACACCGGGCGTGGTAATTTGGTGGGCGTTATCAGCAACGGCACAGCAGTTCTCGGTTTAGGCAACATCGGAGCCCATGCCTCTAAGCCTGTTATGGAGGGAAAAGGGCTGCTGTTTAAGATATATGCGGATGTGGACGTTTTTGACATCGAGCTGGACATCAAGAAGCCCGAGACGCTCATTGAGGTCATCAAGACGATGGAACCCACCTTCGGCGCAATCAATTTGGAGGATATCAAAGCTCCGGAATGCTTCATCGTAGAGCAACGTCTGCGAGAGGAAATGAACATCCCCGTGTTCCATGATGACCAGCATGGAACAGCGGTAATCTCCGGTGCAGCATTGTTGAATGCCGCTCACCTGACCGGTCGCTTGCTGCAGGATATGAAGTGTGTAGTATGCGGAGCCGGAGCTGCCGGAATTGCCTGTGCCAAGTTCTACATGGCTCTCGGTATTCGCCGTGAGAATATTTACATGTTTGACTCCAAGGGACTTATCCATACCGGCCGTTTGGATTTGCACCCCACCAAAGCTATGTTTGCACAGAGTGAGGACTGCACGCTTGAGGTGGCATTGCAAGGGGCGGATATTTTCTTGGGGCTTTCAAAGAAAGGCTTGCTGAAGCCGGAAATGGTTAAGACTATGGCTCCGGATCCCATCATCTTTGCCTGCGCGAATCCTGATCCGGAAATCACGTATGATGAGGCTAAAGCTGCTCGTCCGGATTGCATTATGGGCTCCGGCCGCAGTGATTGGCCCAATCAGGTGAACAACGTCAGCTGCTTCCCGTACATGTTCCGCGCTGCATTGGATATGCAGGCAACCTGCATTAATGAGGCGATGAAGATAGCCGCTTCCCGCGCACTGGCAGATTTGGCGCGTCAGGAGGTGCCGCAGGAAGTGGTGGATGCCAACGGAGGTGTTCCCTTGAAGTTCGGGCGCGATTACGTCATCCCGAAGCCTTTTGACTCCCGCATGATTGAGTACTTGGCTCCCGCTATTGCAGAGGCTGCCGTAATCTCCGGCGTTGCGCGCAAGCCTATGCCGGACAAGGAGACCTACAAGGCGCAGCTCAAGGCACGCGTGGCAAAGGTACATGAGCGTACTCACATGCTGGTAGACAGCTACAAGGCCTAAGCCCCGAGCTGTTAAACTTTTGAAAAAGCAACAGAAAGATGAAACTTCCGGTCTCCTCGCTTCTGTTGCTTTTTTCATTCAGCGGACTGTTTGTCGGATGCACGGATGATGCACCGGGGTCTGCGCCACTCACGCCACAACAAAAGCATGAAAAGGCACAGGCCTTATTAAAGCCGAGTATAGAGCTTCCCGCCTCCGATTACAAAGGGGCGATTCAATTGCTGCGTGAGGCAGCTGCGCAGGGCTATGTGCCTGCTATGGTAGACCTAGCCGGTATATACTTGGGAGGCTCTAAGGATGGTTCCATCAAAAAAGACAGAATAGTTGCGTTTGATTGGTACCGCAAAGCCGCCGAGGCAGGTAGCATTGAAGCTGTGTATTCCCAAGGGTTTATACGCTATGAGGAAGGTAATGTGGAGGCTGCGGTTCCATACTTACAACGCGCTGCCGATGCCGGTGTGCCGGAAGCGCAATATTTGCTCGGGCGTATTTTATTGCAGCAACGAGATGTGAAAGCCGTGGAATACATCCGAAAAGCGGCAACTTCTGACCGAGCTGCCACTGTAGCCCGCGCTGCATACACCATGGCAGTTGTGTACCAGAAAGGCTGGGCCGGGGAAAAAATTGATCTTCCGCAAAGCGTAGAGTGGTTCAAACGCTCCGCCGATGCAGGAGACCCGCGCGCTTTGCACTTGGTCGGGCTTATGTATATTCAAGGTGCCGGGGTTGAAAAGGATGAAGCCCGAGGCGTGTCCATGCTCAAACTATCCGCCGGACAAGATTATCCCGCAGCCATAAAAGATTACATCACATACTTGCAAACGCATGATGCCGCTGCTCATGCGGATGAAATACGAGCTTGGGTTGAACGCCTGAAAGAGTTGAGCCGGCCTGAACCTCGCTGACCGTCTGCTATTCCTCAATCGAAAACGCCCGCTTCCGGAGAACGGAAGCGGGCGTTTGAAATACGGCTTACAGTGGGGGATTACTTGTCAGCAGCCGGAGTTTCAGCGTCGGAGAGGTGCTCCGAGATGAAGTTGCTGAGGTAATCCGCCGTAAATACTTCGGTGGTGATGTGGGTTTGCGCCGCGTTCTTCGGGATGTAAAGAACATTGGTCGGCACCTGAGAGCGGCCGAGGCGACTTAACTCAGCATCAATGGCGGGATTCGGTTTTGTTTTATCCGCGCGCATGAGGACCACGCCTTTGTCGGCAAACTTGCGACATACTTCTTCCGAGTATGCAACTTTCTTGTTTACCTGGCAGGTGGCGCACCACTTGGCAGTGAAGTCCACATAAACGGGATGTCCGTCCGCAAGAGCGGCTTGCATAAGCTCCGGGGTCCAAGTATTCCAAATGGGTTTGTCGCCGTTGGCAACGGTGTATTCACGGTTTTTGCTTGTAGAAGCGGTGACAACGCTTGCAGATTCCTCCAGCGGCATGGAGCACCATACACCACCGCCGAGCAGAAGCAGCGCCACAAGTGCACCGATAATGCGGGTCTTAGCGCTCTGGTACATCGGGCACCAGCGCCCGTATGCCCAGAAGGCCGCGCAATAGATAGCCAGACCGATGAGCATGACCATGCGCTTGTCGCCGTCAATCATTTCCAGATAGGTGTCCAGAATCCATGCGGCGGCTGCGAACAGCAGGAAGGAAAGACCTTGCTTGAGAGCCTCCATCCAAGCACCGGGACGGGGCAGGAACTTTAACAATGACGGGAATGCCCCGAGTATGATGTAGGGGAATGCCAGTCCCAAGCCCATGAAGCAGAAGGACACCACCATGCCGGCATCCGGCAGCGAAAGCGCCATCGGCATGGCTGAACCGAGGAACGGAGCACTGCACGGCGTAGCCACAATGGTGATGAAGATACCCTGGAAGAAAGTACCGATAATGCCTTGCTTGTTTTGGAGCCCCTGACCGATACCGGTTGCGCCTACGCCGATTTCAAACACGCCGAACATGCTCAGCCCCAGCGTAAGGAATAACAGCAAAATGCCGTATACCACCCAAGAGTTCTGCATCCACATGGCCCAGCTGCGGTTCTCTGCATTGGTGAATACCAGTAGCAACAGTGCCAATACCAAGAATGAGAGTATAATGCCCAACGCAAAAATGGCAGAGTGCATGAATACCTTGCGGCGATCACCGCCTCCCATCTCCACGAATCCCATTATCTTGAGACCGATAACCGGGAATACGCAGGGCATAAAGTTCAGGATAAGACCACCCAAGAAGAGGTAGCCGAGGATGCCCCAGAAACCGGTGGGACCATCGGTCTTTGCCGGAGCAGGTGCAGCCTTGGCCGGTGCAGGTTCTTGCTTGGTTTCAACAGCCGGAGTTTGTTCAGTCTGAGGCGTCAGGTCAATATTGATGCTGACGTGTTTGCCGTCAAAGGTGAGGATGCCCTTGATGCTCTGCAGCTCTTTACCCACAACAGCCTCGTCTTGAACGGGGTGCATGGTATCTTCATTGTTGTTGCGGGGCAGGGTGAGGGTGAAGCCGTTTTCCGTAGCGGTGAGAGTTTGCTCCGCCACCGGATTGATGCTGTTATCATCAGAGAAGAAGTAGGAGGTTGAGATATGCTGCACACCGCTGATGTGCAGGATTACGGAATCAAGCGTTTGCGTGGCTGTAACAGTGGCGGTGCTGTCGCCCAATACCTCTACGAGGCTTTCTTCCTCTTGCCAATCTGCATTAGTAACGCCCTCACCGAGGGTGAGCTCGAGTGTAGCGGTGACGGTTTCCGGCGGATTGCAACCGGTGTCGTTGCAGGTTTGAGCCGAACTCTCGATGCTGAACTGTGCTTGCTGCGGCGCACCTGCCTCCGGTGTTACTTTCCAAACCGCGATGGGCGCCTCGTAGGAATAGGAAACATTGAATTCACCCTTTGTCCGGTGCGGAATCTCCCAGTACGGACCTTCCACCTTAAAGCCTTGCGGAGCCGTGAGAGTTGCCGTTATCGGATTACCTACAGTGGCGGGGTTGCGCCAGTACGCATGGTAGGTATCCGCAACCTTTCCGTTCATGGCAATGTAGAAGCTCTTACCCGGGCTGTAAGTAGTGACACTTGCCTTGGCCGTGGCGGTATAGTTTGGCTTGGCGGATTCCGCTTGCGGCCCGAACAAGCTGCTGCCACCATCGAACAAGCTGCCGGTAGCGGTCTCTTCCTCCTCGTCTTCCTCCTCGTCTTCTACGGCCTCGTCCTGTTCATCATTTGTAGGCGTCGGTGTTGATTCCGCGGGGGCAGGGGAGGCATCGGCGGCGGCCGGAGTTACGGTAATTTTTGCATGTTTGCCGTCAAAAGTGAGAATGCCACTGAGGGAGTTGAGCTCTTTGCCCACGGTAGATTCATCCACAACAGGATGCATAACATCCTCATTGTTGTTACGGGGCAGGGACAGAGCATATCCTGCATCCGTTTTGCTGAGTTGCTGCTCCGCGGCGGGATTAATGGAGTTGTCATCCGAGAAGAAATAGGCTTTTTCAATAGAGTCCTGCCCGGTGATGAGGAGGGTTACGGTATCCTTTGTTTGTGTAGCAGATACGGTAACGGGGGAATCGCCGAGGGTTTCCACTTTTTGCTGCTCTTGTTCCCAAGCACTTTGGGGGGCTCCGTCTCCGGCGTTGAGTACAAGCTGTGCAGTCTTGGTTTCCGCAGCATTGCAACCGTTGTCATTACATGTTTGAGCGGAGCTTTCTACCGTAAATTGAGCTTGTTGCGGGGCATTGGCCTCAGGCGTTACTTTCCAAACGACAATGGGGGCTTCATACGAATAAGAGGTGCTGAATCCGCCTTTCACGCGGTGCGGAACCTCCCAATACGGGCCTTCTACCTTAAATCCGGCAGGGGCTTGAAGTGAGGCCGTGGCGGGGTCGCCCACTGTTCCGGGATTGCGCCAATAGGCGTGGTAGGTGTTTGCTACCTTTCCTCGGAGTGCTATGTAGAAACTTTCACCCGTTTTGTAAGATGTTACACTCGCTTTTGCTGAGATGGTGTAGTACTCAGTCTGTTGGGCTTTTGTGCGCCCGAACCCGAAAGTGAGTACACCGGTGCTACCTCCGGAGTCAAGTGGCATGGCTCCCTGTCCGAATGCAGCCCCGGATAACAGGACTGCGGATATCATCATCGCACGAACTCTGTTCATGTGCACATACTATCATTTTTCAGTATGGTATCGCAAGTGCAAAGTTCCTTTCCAACTACAATAATGTGTCAACGGCGCGGCGGAACGATCGAGTAGGGGGCTTTCGCCCCCTCTCACACCACCGTACGTGCCATTTATGGCATACGGCGGTTTCCAATCAGCGTTTGAGGAGTTGATAAAACGAGATATATCCCTCTGCTCGCAACCATGCGTTATCCATGCAGATA
>JAFQDN010000008.1 GCA_017415995.1 Akkermansia sp.
CACAAGTGCAGCGACAGCACGCTGGTATTCGGTGAGTTGAGCTTTGTGGGCGACATGGTGCGCAACAACCCCACCGCCGACCTCGGAGGCATGCGTCTGCGTGGCTCCAATCCCGGCCGTGCGGGCATCAACCTGAGCGTAGGTGCAGCCCATCGTCTCTCCGACGACTGGAGCCTCAACGCCTCCTACTCCTTCGAGCTCATGCAGAATGTAACCAGCCACAGCCTGAACGTAGGCGCAAGCTATTCTTTCTAAAACCGGAAGCAATCAAAAGTTCAGCGCCCCCATTTGGGGGCGCTTTTTTGCACCATAGGACGCTTGCGTTCACAATGAAATTAAAGAAAACGAGCTAAAAAAGCTGACGCCACAGCAAAACAGGCAAAACGCATGGAGCCGGAGGAGTAATAATAATCTCTTTTTCCATTCACTGTCGCTGAAAGAGGCTCAATGAGTCATTGACAAACGGGAGGAGAATGTATAAAATAAAAGCATGGCAGGGAGATTATCCATCGGAGGGCTGGTGCAAGGCATCAGCATAGGTGTGCGCATCCTCATCGTTGCGACGGGAGCAGTGCTCCTGATGCTGCTGGCCGCGTTTCCCAGCGCACTGGTGGGGCCGGAAGCAACAGTCAGCATACCACATGTAAAGCACACATTTCTGGTGGAATGGAAGAACTGGCTGTGGCTTGCACCGTGGTTACTCATGGAAGTGGCAGCCATAGCGGGAAAACGGCGCAACTTGGTATGGTTCAGTGGATTAGTGGGAGTCATAGGCATTACCATGGTAATCTATCCCATCATACAAGCAACGCGCCCGGAACTGATAGACCCTGCATTCCGAGAAATGGTCTTCAACATCGACCTGCGAGAACAGCTGGAACAAATAGAAATACTGCATGAAGACTCAGCCTACCGAGACCGCTGCCTGAGCTTCGGATTTCCGATACTGTGGATACTGCTCGGGCTGAGCGCATTTCTGCGATTGGTGGTACTGGGTTATCTGTTGAGCCTGCAAGAAAAGAAAGATGACAATGAATACACCAATGTGGATGCGGCAGATATAGCTCCTGATGCGGAAAATGCCCGAACTGTCAAGGAGATAGCGGCAAACCCGCAAAAAGTAAAACCTCAATTTAAGTTCGGCAAGGCAGACAGCGGACTGGTGGCGCGCATAAAAGCCATGCTGTTGCGTTTGCAATACCTGCGCACGGTAAAAGGGCTGTGCATACTGGGAGTAGTAAGTTTGTTTTTTGCTTGGTTTTACCTGTACCCGCAACCGAATGCCGAGGAAGCATTCGAGCGGGACCTGGAAGCCATGTACCAAACAACAACGGATGCTGACGGCAATGAAATCGGCACCACGCGCGCTGTATACGCTGCCCTGCGCGTGATGAAATATGTAACGGACAACCGCAGTCTGGAAAACATAACCGTTCAAGAAGCAGAAAAACGGATACAACTGCACCGGGCAACGGCGGCATACCGGAAAACAATACGCAATGAAGACTTGGAAGAGCTTGTTTACATGCCACTGCGACTGAAAACCAGCGTAGATTATGCAAGATTCCTGACAATTACGGACGGCAGACACCTTGCAGTCTTAGTGCTCAACCTGAGAACCTTTGAAAAAGACAGAATCACCGGAGCGCCGGTCATGCACCCGAATACGTACATTAATTTTACGCAATACTTTGAGAACGGATGGGACACGGCAGAAGACAAACGCCGCAGCCACCCTTACTTAGAAGACGAGATTTACCGTTTCGACAACGCTGTTTTTGAATAAGCCATGCCTCCATACATTCATCATACGCGCGTAGCGTTTGCGGATACGGATGCCTCCGGCATCGTCTACTTTGCGCATTTTTTCCGCTATGCGCAGGAGGCGGAGGTGTATGCCCTGGCATCCTTGGGGTTCTCGCGGATGGATATGCGCTACCCGCGGGTACACGCCGATGCGCAGTTTGAACGCCCCCTGAAATTCTGGGAAAAAGTGCGAACCGAAGCCGGGTTAGAGAAGATAGGCAGCACCTCCCTGCACTGGAAATTCTGCATTTTCGGAGAAAACGGACTCAGTGCCACCGTGCGCATCATCACCTCGCGACGCAACGGCGATTTCAGCCCGGCACCGTACTCGGAAGAGGAACGCAGGAGCTTGGGAACGCTGCTCCTCAGCGATAAAAATCCGTCAATCGAACAAAAAAATTAAAAAAAATGCGCCATTATCACAAATTTGGGTTGCCAAGCACGCAAAAATAGTGTACACTCTCGCAACCGCCAGAGCCGAAAGGCTCCTAAAACATTTACAAAAACAAGAAGGAGACAAGATGAACATTCTCGATACAATCGAAAAAGAACAGCTGAAGGACGACGTAACGCCCTTCAACGTAGGTGACACTGTAAAGGTTCACTGCCGCGTGATCGAAGGTGGTAAGGAACGCGTGCAGATTTTCCAAGGCATCGTCATCGGCAAGCGTGGTGCCGGCGTGAATGAGGCTTTCACCGTGCGTAAGATCGCATATGGCGAGGGCGTAGAGCGCTCCTTCCCCGTACACACCCCCAAGATTGCTAAGGTAGAGGTTGTGACCCGCGGTAAGGTACGCCGTGCCAAGCTGAACTACCTCCGCGACCGCGTAGGTAAGGAGGCTGTTACCGTTAAGACCATCCGCTAAGACCATAGCGTACGATTTTTTCAGGACTCAGCTCGCGCATGCGGGCTGAGTTTTTTTCGTCAAGAAAAGCGGACAGGGCAATCAACGGGCAGCAGAGCAAAGATTTTCCGCACGGCGGTAACGCTCATCAGCTTTGAGAGCATAGGCCCTGCGGAACAAAACAATAGCGGCCCCGGCGTCCCCCTGTTGCCAAGCAATGATGCCGATGAGGTAAATGGGCTCAGGATGAGAGGGATGTAGGGCATGAGCCTCCCTGGCAACTCGCAGAGCCTGCATCCATTGCCCTGCACGGCAAGCGCGCACGGCAGACTTCAACTGAGGGATACTCGCATCCGCCTCAATTTTCAGGGAGTTACAACCTTTTCGCGGCGATAACATTTCTTTAAGAACAGCCGTCACAAAAATATTGCAGGCATCCGCTAAATCAGGGCGCATGCGTAACGAATTCACCGTATTGATGCGGTGGCGCTTGCAGAAAAGCGTTTTACCGCGAGCCACAAGCTCCACCGTGGCGCTCAGCTCCAAATGGGAGGGGGAATTGTGCACTCGGTTAAAATGGCGCTCATAATAGGCACGCTGTTTATCCGGGTCCGTGAAGATGGGGGCATGTTTTCCTGCATGCACACAACGGATGTCAACGTCACGAATCAGCAGCATTTGCCCTGCACCCTTACGAGCGGGTGCAATGGAATAGCCACGGCTCTGCAAACTATTCTTAAACGCTTGCTGCAGCCCCACAGCAGCGCGCCCGGGACATTCCTTGACAATGCTGATACTCCCCGGCGAGGAGACGGCAGCACCGGCTGCAGCCGGAGCGCATACCTCCACCTGCATTGGCACACCGCACCCCACAAGGCACAGCAGCCCCGGCACAATACAGCAGCTCAACACTTTGACCATAGCATTCCGCATTGACTACCTAAAGTCTACAGCATTTTTGGCACCGGGTCAACATTGTTTTTTCATTTAGCCTTGCATAAGCAAGTAAAAAGCCCCTGCCCCAAAAGCGAGGCAGAGGCACATAAAACGGGACAAACACCCTGACGGGGGCTTTATTCATCATCAGAAGCATCGAACTCGTCGGACTCGGCATCGAAGTCCTCCTCCTCGTACTTCTTGAACTTTTTGACACGCTGCCCGTTAGGCAGAGGCGTGAGCACCATGGTAACGGTATTTCCCGCCAACTTAGCAGGCTGGTCCACCTTACCCATAGTCTTCATATCCTCCACAACCTTGGCCATCACCTCCAAGCCCAGCTGCTGGTGGGCGTTTTCGCGGCCACGGAATCGCAGTTGGAAACGCACTTTGTGTCCATGGTCAAGGAACTGCTCCGTACGAGCCATCTTGACATTGTAGTCGTTGACATCCGTACCGATGCGCAGCTTGATTTCCTTCATACGTACGGCTTTGGTCTTGTTGCTCTTCTGCAACTTGGCCTGCATGTACTTATATTTACCGTAATCGATAAGGCGGCAAACGGGGGGATCGGCATTGGGGGCAACCTCTACGAGGTCGAGCCCGATTTCTTTAGCTTTCGCGAGAGCGTCTCGCGTAGACATGACACCGAGTTGTTCACCGCTAGCAGTAACGACTCGGACTCTGGGAGCGCGGATGCGGTCATTAACGCGCGTCTGCGGGGCTTTGGCATTCTGATCGCGGCGGTTAGCGCGATTGCCGGGATTATTGTTTTTTTGTGGGGTGGGCACGTGTGTGTGTTCTTTGATTATTCAGTATTTGTTTCTTTCAGTAGCCGGGATGCGCAATGACGCATCCCGGGCTGAAAAAGATTTCAGAGTCAGGCATTATCCTTTGCTTGAGGTTGCAGGGCCGGGCGAATGAGGCGGTCATCAATCTCAGCGGAGACAGCCTGCACAAAGTCCTCAACGCTCATGGTACCGACGACATCCAGCTCACGATGGCGGATGGAGACTAAGCCCTGCTCAGCCTCGCGCTGACCGACTACAACCATGTAGGGAACGCGCTCCAAGCGAGCATTGCGAATCTTAGCACCAATCTTATCCGGAGCATCATCAAGCGTTACGCGCACTCCCTTGGCAGCCAATGCCCCGCGAACATTCTCCGCGAAATCGGCAACCTTATCGGAAATGGGCAGAACACGAACCTGCTCCGGCGCAAGCCAAGTGGGGAACTTACCGGCAAAGTGCTCAATGAGCAAACCTGTAAAGCGCTCCATGGAACCGAACGGGGCACGGTGAATCATGATGGGACGATGCGGTTTATTATCAGCCCCGGTATAGGAGAGGTCAAAACGCTCCGGCAGATTGTAGTCCACCTGCACGGTACCGAGCTGCCAATCACGGCCGATAACATCGCGCACAATGAAGTCAATCTTCGGGCCGTAGAAAGCAGCCTCATTTTCGGCCTCGATGTAGTCAAAGCCGTTTTCCGTAAGCACCTCGCGCAGAGCCTGCTCCGCCAGTTTCCAGTTTTCAACGGTACCAACGTATTTTGCATCTGAATAGTCTTTATCGCGCAGGGAAAGACGAACGCGGTAATCATTCATCTGCAATGTGCCGAGGATATGGCGCACAATGCCGATGCACTGCTGCACCTCTTGCTTAATCTGATCCGGGCGGCAGAAGATGTGAGCATCATCTTGAGTGAAACCGCGCACACGAGTCATACCACCGAGCTCACCGCTTTGCTCCCAACGGTAAACAGTACCGAACTCAGCCAAGCGCACGGGCAAATCACGGTAGGAATGGGGCTCACTATCATATATACGGATGTGGTGCGGACAATTCATCGGCTTGAGCATGAAACCGGTGATGGTCTTCGTGTCCAAAGCGTTGAAAAGGTCTGCGCAGCTGGCGTTCTCATCACGCAGCTTCTTGAAATCGTCCGGATCCGGGATGGGCGGGAACTGGCTCTCCTTGTAGTGAGCCCAGTGACCGGAGGTCATGTACAAATCCAGTTTACCGATGTGGGGGGTGAAAACCTGAGAGTACCCGATGCGGTCCAACTCTTCCGTGATGAAATCCTGGAGCTCACGGCGAACGATAGCGCCCTTGGGTTTCCAGAGGATAAGTCCCTGCCCCACCATCTCATCAATGGTAAAGAGTCCCATCTCTCGTCCGAGCTTGCGGTGATCGCGCTTACGAGCCTCCTCCAAACGGGCCAAATGCTCATCAAGCTGAGTGCGGTTAGGGAAACAGGTACCGTACACACGCTGCAAACGGGGGCCATTGGAATCTCCCTGATAGTATGCGGAGGCAACACTCATCACCTTGAAAGCCTTGCAGTTACCTGTACGCCCTACATGAGGACCGGCACACAAGTCAGTAAAATCACCGTTTCGGTAAATGGAAATTTCCTCATCGTCAGGAATGCGATTGAGCAAATCCACCTTAAATTTGGAGGGGACAGCACGAGGACCGACGGAGCCCAGCTCGCCGGATTGAGCCATCTGCATAGCCTCGGCACGAGAAACGGTAGTTCGCTCGAATGTCTGATTTTCCTTGACAATTTTCTTCATTTCAGCCTCAATGAGCTCGAACTCCGCAGAGGAGATGTTGTGATCAAGCTCAATATCGTAATAAAAGCCGTTCTCCACAGCAGGACCGGCAGCAAGCTGAGCCTGCGGCCATATACGGCAAATGGCAGCAGCCAGAACATGTGCGCAGGAGTGGCGCAAACGTTCCAAGTCGCTAGCCTGATTACGTTCTTCCAGTGTCTTTCGTTCTTTTTGTTCAGACATAATGTTGTTGTGAGCCTTTAATATGCCCCCAAACGGAGCAGAAATCAAGCATAATCAATGACAGAAGAGAGAAAAAGTGCATTTTTTCTGTTCGGGAGGATTATGAACGGCGTTTATAGCCCGGCAAGCCTCCCTTTTGAGCACGCAAGCGCGTTCTGACAGAATTAAGCCGAGTCTTGATATTTTTTAATGGTCGCAACAGAACGCGCAGCATACGTTTTATACCGTAACAGGGAATAGGCGTGGCTCCTGACACAAAATCCAAGGAAGCATTACTCGCTCCCCCTATGTCAGATACTCCGACATCCTGCACGCACAGCATGGGGCTGAGCACATACACCGATGCGCCGGTCAGCATCGGCATAAAATCTCGGTAAAAAACATCCACCGCCTTGAATCTCGACAACCACCCCCAGATATCGGCATCATTCTCCGGGAAACACTTTAACAACGGAGCATACATACTCTCCGGAATGAGGTAAGCATGTGTAGCTAAAACGCCATCCGTTTTCCAGAGCTCAAAACAGTGACTCAATGAAGCCACACGTTGCCCATAAGGCGCAGGTTTGTTATAGCCCAAATAAAAGAGATAACGCCCATCCATATGAGCCAAGGCTTCCGCAACCACGATTCCGGCAAGCTCCGGAGTCTTCAAAACGGCGTCATCCTCAAATATCAGGATATTGCGCCACCCGCGTTCCTGAGCCAATCTGACAGCATTACGGTGAGATAAGGCACAGCCGGCAGTCCCCCCCCAAAAGCGAGCACGCTCACCGGTTTTTTCGGTAAACCAAGGTGCTTTTCCGTAAGATTCCAATTCCCTCCCCGCAACAGCACTCAAACGTTCGAAACGCACTGAAGGCAAATGAGTGACGACCTTGGCCTGAAAGGTATTCATTCGTTCCGGGTTGGAGTCCATATTAATGACCACAACTCCATCCACCCCTTGCCAAGGCTGAAGCGTCTTCACCATCACAGCATTTTTCTATTTACTCAACCCTACCGTAATCGTCATTAAAGCGCTCGATGTCATCCTCCGAAAGGAAATCACCGAGCTGGATTTCAATGAGCGCCAAGGGGCCTTCACCTTCATTGCTGAGGCGGTGAATACTGCAACGGGGAATCCAGATGGACTCACCGACATTGAGATGAACAATCTTGCCGTCACAATAAGCGGTGGCAACACCTTCAGTCACAATCCAACGCTCCGTACGGTGTTGGTGGCGCTGCAAAGAGAGGCGTTCACCAGGATAAACAAGAATCTTTTTTACTACGACATGGGATTGTTTATCAAGCACTTGCCACTCACCCCAAGGGCGTTCACCCTGCTCACCCACTTCATATTTAATACCGGTAGCATTCATTTTTTGAGAGTCTCACGTATGCTGGTTGTAGAGCGCACGGGCAAATTACCGTGCGGGATTCTGGAACTCGTAACATACCGAATTCCCTTAGCTTCAACAAAAGCTTTTTTTTCATCGCTGGTGCCATCAGCATTGACGAAGAAAATATCAGGCTTCACCTCATCCAACAAGGGGGCAAAGTCCAAAATTTTCCCTGTATCCGGGCCTATGTACACCTTCTTGACAAAGCGAATAGCCTCAAGCATGTATTTGCGTTCATTCTCATTGTACATCGTCTTGCGATTTTTGAGCAAACGCACCGTTTCATCAGAGCCGAGAGACACATACACATCCCCGTAACTCGCAGCCTCCTCCAAAAAGGCGATATGGCCACTGTGCAAGACATCAAAACAACCTGATACGAATACTTTAGGCATATCTGACATTAAAAATTATCTTTACGAACATTCTGGCGGAAAATACGTTCCAAATATTTACTTTCCCACGCCACGGGTTCATCCTTACCGAAAGTGCGGCAATAAGGCTCAATGGGATAGAGGAACTCACAGGAATCCAAGGCGGCTTCACGCGCTTGCTCAGTTTCATACAGATAGAGCGCATAGCCACCATGACCGCCACCACAGTATTTATGAGCGATAGAATCACCGATGCGCTCCAAGGGGAGCATGCCCTCCTCCAGCTGCACCTGATAACTGAGTTGAACCCCGACAGCAAGCACCGAGACATCCTGCTCCTGCACACCCAAGCGAGCTACGCGAGCGGCCTTGGCAATTTTGCCGTAATTCCGTTCCAAAGAGGCAAGCCCGGGGGTATCATGCTTAATACGAGTATCAAATACGGCCATTTTACCGCGTAAGAACTCGCCTGTATTTTTGAACTCCAACACGGGGCGAGGACCGGAACACCACACGCAGGCACCGGTTTCAGCAATAACGGCAGGGTCCTGCCAACCTACCCCGAGCCCAAGCTCCGAACGGACGGGATCCCAGCCATTAAGGACACTCCAGCCGCCACTGCCCCCCATACCGGCACCTTGTCGGTAATACCATTCCTTGAGGGAAACCGTCGGAGAAACCGAACAGTTAACCACGAACTCCCCGGGGATGGCCTTATCAGGCACATCCAGCCAACCGCCGGCAAAATCCACACGCAAGGGGACATGGGCAGGAGCCTTAATGCGGTCCACCACCTCCGTACTGCTTGTAGCGCGCCCTTCCGGCGGGCGCTTATCCATAATCACCAATTGTGCACCGCACTGCTCACAGAGAGCCCGTTTGGCATCCGTATACAAATCATCGGTAGTGATAGCCAACACATCCGGCTGAACCTGCATGAAAGCGGAACGGAAAGAAAGCGCGACATCCTCATCCGTGGAAAGCACAACCTCATCAATCATGGAAAGAGATTGTAACACAGCCATTTTGTCCGCATCATCCAATACGGATTTTTTATCATACAGCTTCCACAGCAAATCCGCAGGCGGGAACGATACGACCAAATAATCCCCCAGCGCCTTAGCATCCTTAAAAAATTGGATATGCCCGGCGTGCAAAACATTAAAAGCACCTGATACAAAGACCTTCTTCATTGATACTGTATGAGTCTACATTGAGTCAGCCAATAAACAAGCGTTTAAGGAAACCGAACACACCGGATGATTTCTTTTCCTGAGAAGGAGGATTTTCACCCACCATCACCTTGCGCAGCCAAGGGATAAGCACCAGCGTGGCCAGCTTGGCAGTCACATAACGCCCGACGCCACCACGCGGAGAAAGCGGCATGGCGTCTGAAGGCGCTTTTTTGCGGCACAAAGCCAAAGCAGCACCGGCACCCAACAAAGCCACCACCGCCGCCACGGTACGTTTTGTGAACTTACTGTTAAGATGCAAGGCATCCAAACAAGCAGCAGACTCCGTGCGCGCCGAGGCGATTGAGTCCACAATCTCAATACGCTCCGTTGCTAAGCGCATCAGGAGTTCTCGTTTTTGTCGCTGAGCAGAATTTTCAGACATCGGACATCATTCTTGATTTCATCCCGAGTAGCGGCAGCCAAGGGGCCGGGCTTGCACATTTTGCCACACAGCAAAGCCACAAGCCCTACCAGCAAATTAAACAAGCACACAATGCCCACAGCCCATACCCATGATTGCAGACACTCCTGCAAAACAACGCAAGCAAAAGCGCACAAACACAGATAAGCTATGAGCAGCATCACCCCGGCAATCACAAAGAACACAATCCTCCGCACCTGCTGCGCCAAGTACTCCGCAAGTTCCAAACGCAACAACTCGGAAAGAGAGCGAACATGCGTGGCAGTCTTGCGTGCCACGTCACGCACGTCTGTAAAAAAGCGCCCACCCCGGTCTTGCAGGGTGATGACCACCTGAGGTTTTCTGAACGAAAACAATGACATGAGAACAGACGTGCAGATTCCGGTAGGCTGAGCACTTACATGCACAGCCTACCCTGCAAAAAGGTAATCAGCGGCGCGTACAGCCTACCAGCAAGCCGATAATCACGCCCAACCCGAGCGCACCGAGCACGGAACCGGTCGGATTGGCTCTTACATACTCCTCACCGGCTTTATGCAACTCCTTAGCCTTGGAGCAAGTGGCATCCCACCCGGCATTAATCTGTGTGCGAGCATCTTTTGTATACCTGCACACGTTGTCAAACTGAGCTGCCGCAGCACGACGAATCTTCTCATACTGCTCCACAGCAAACTCGCGAGCAGCATCCAGACGATTCTTCGTATCAGGCGAGGGTGCAGGAAGCGGCACTTCGACTTGTATCTCTTCGTTTTCCATAATTATCCGTCGTTTAGAGTTAAGAATGTACTTTCACAGACGAGCCGTCTGCTTCATGGCTAATTATAACCACACTTTCATGCACAATGCAAGCATTCTTGTAAAAAATGACGAATTTTGTACTAACAAGCGGAGCGTGTGGCATAATTTTACGGAATTCGAGCAATATAGACTTGCTATCCGCGCGTAAATTCAGTATCATTGCACGGCTTAAAAATAAAAACGCATGAAAGCTATTCTCGCACTCGAAGACGGAACAGTATTTGAAGGAAGCGCCATAGGAGCTACCGGCACCGCAACCGGAGAAGCCTGCTTCAACACAGCAGTCGCCGGTTACCAGGAACTTATGACGGATCCGGCCTCTTGCGGGCTGATTCCCGTGATGACATACCCGCTCATTGGAAACTACGGCGTATGCGAGGAAGACAACGAAAGCGCCCGCCCGCAAATCAACGCCATCGTAGTAACCGAGATTGCTCGACTGCACAGCAACTGGAGAGCCACAGAGGACATGGGCAGCTGGATGGCTCGCCATAACCTCATCGGCATCTCCGGCATCGATTGCCGCAAGCTCGCCACCCATCTGCGCGACAACGGCACCATGCGAGCATGCGTTACCACAGAACTCAGCGAGCAAGAAGCAGTCAGCGCCGCAAAAAATGCAGCCACACTTGAAGGCAGCGATTTGGTAAGCAGCGTCACGACGCAGAACACCTACCTCTGGAACGGAGAATCCCGCGCATGGAAACTCCCCAACAAGAGCGCCGGCGACATGAGCAACTACGCAGAGCTCCCCCCCGTTTCCGGAAGCTTGGTCGTCTATGATTTCGGCGTAACCCGCAGCACCTTGGCCACCCTGCGACGCAACGGCTTTGAGTGTACGGTAGTAAACGCAAACACCCCGGCGGCGGACGTACTGGCCATGCAGCCGGATGGCATATTCCTTTCCGACGGGCCGGGAGACCCGGCAGTCCTCGGTGGCATTAGCACTCAGTTGGCAGAGCTTGCGGGCAAATTGCCCATCGCAGGCACCGGCATCGGCCACCAGCTCATGGCTATAGCCTTGGGCGCAACAACGCAGAAACTTCCATTCGGGCACCACGGCGCTAACCAGCCGGTGAAGGACGAGCGCATCGGCCACGTCCTCATCACCACACAGAACGAATCCTTTACCGTAAGCAAAGAAGGATTACCGGCAGAGCTGGAAGTGGTACAAACCAACATGAATGACGGCACCATAGCCGGACTGCGCCACAAGAGTCTGCCCATCTTTACCGTACAATACCAACCGGCCGACATCCCCGGGCCTAAGGGATACGACTCATATTTTACCGAAATCACCAAAATGATTCAGGCCACAAAGGCATAAGCCTGCGGGGTCAACATAAGCAAAGCAGACATGAACACACTAGTCATAGGCTCCCAGTGGGGAGATGAAGGCAAAGGCAAGGTCATTGACTTCCTTACCGAAACCGCAGATTACGTAGCCCGCAGCCAAGGCGGCAGCAACGCCGGCCATACAGTGATAGCCAAGGGCAAAAAATACGTACTGCACCTCATTCCCTCCGGCATTCTGTGGCCGGGCAAGGTAAACGTCATCGGCAACGGCGTTGTTATCAACCCCACTTCACTCGTAGAAGAAATGGAGTACCTGCGCAGCGAAGGCGTGGAGATTACCCCGCAAAACCTGCTCATCTCCGACCGCGCCCATGTAGTGTTGCCCATCCACCGCGACATCGATGCAGCCCAGGAAGAAGCACTGGGCGACCAGAAGATCGGTACCACCAAGCAAGGCATCGGCCCCACGTATGCTGACAAAGCTCGACGCGTGGGAATCCGCATGGTGGACTTCATTGATCCCGTACGCTTGGAAAGCGTCCTGAAAGCACGCATCAAAACCGCTAACGAGGAGCTGGAGCGCTTAGGCTGGCCGGCAGCAGATCCTGCGGTAACGCTGAATGCCGTAATGGCCGCTGCGAATGTACTGCGCCCGCACATCTGCAACACCATTCCCGTACTGAACAAAGCAGTCAAAGAGGGCAAGACCGTATTGTTTGAAGGCGCACAAGGCGCCATGCTGGACATCGACTTCGGCACCTATCCCTTTGTCACCAGCTCCAACACCAGCGCCGGTGGTTGCTGCACCGGTTCCGGCGTAGCCCCCACCCGCATCGACCGCGTCATCGGCGTATGCAAAGCTTACACCACCCGAGTGGGAGCAGGCCCCTTTGCTACGGAAGATGCCGAAATCGGCGACTATCTGCACGGCTTAGGGCGAGAGTTCGGTGCCACCACAGGGCGTCCGCGTCGCTGCGGTTGGGCAGACGGCGTTGTACTGCGCTACTCATCAATGTTCAACGGCTTCGACGAGATGGCCATGACCAACCTCGACGGGTTGGACGAAATGAAGAGCATCAAGATATGCACGGCATACCGTTTGGGCGAGCAAATTTTAGAGTATCCCCCTGCCCTCATTGAGGAGTGGGAGAAGTGCGAGCCCATATACGAGGAGCTCCCCGGCTGGATGCAAGACACCACCAAGTGCACAACGTGGGATGAACTGCCGGAGAACTGCAAGGCGTACGTCAAACGCTTCGGCGAGATAATCGGATGCCCCGTAGGCACGGTAGGCGTTGGACCGGATCGTGAGCAGACCATCAACGTACCGCACTGAGCCGATAAAAGCTACACCGAGCCCTGCGGCCTTGCGCCGACAGGGCTTTTTTGTGCAAACGACATGCCGGACACCCCACCCAGCACCACCTTGGCAGCCACATTGCGGCGAGAAACGCCGTGGTTCATTCTCTACCTGAGCCTATTTCTGTTGATATACGGGTACGCCATTCTGCGACTGGGCATGCACGTGGATGACGTATACGACTTCGGGGGCGAAGAGACCGGTCTGTACGCAGCAGCCGGCAGGTGGGGCGTGGTACTGTGGCGTAGCATATTTGAGCCCGGAGCATGCGTGTGGGCGGCGGGCATAGTCAGTGCTTTGCTGATTTCGCTGAGCATTATACTGCAAACACACCTATTACGGCTCACCGGCAGCCTCCCGAGGCTGGTATACGGAGGTTTTTATTTAGGGTGCATCCAGTTCAGCCACATGCTGCAATTCAGCTTCCTGTGTGATGCCGTGGCAGCATCATTCATAGCCGTAACCGGCAGCGTATGGATGCTGCAAAAGGCAGGTCTCAAATCGTGGCTGCTGAGCGTCCTGTTACTGGTACCGGCATTCGGCATCTACCAAGCCACCGCGTTTTACTTTGCCGCGCTTTTTGTGCTATGTGAGCTGCGGCGCATGCAGCTTCAGGAAGCGGAGGGCATGCGTCGCCGCGTGGGCAAATTCATACTCACCGGGCTGAGTGCAGCCATCATATGGTACATCATCAAAATGGCAACGGTACACCTTCCCCTTGTCACGGAGGCGCAGCTCACCTATGCGGAAGGCTACCAAAGCAGTCTGACCTGCTGGCCGGAGTTCCTGCAAGCCACTCCACAAGGCAAAGCAGAGATTATACTCAATGTCTTCATGATAGGCTATCCCGGACAGTGGGTCAGCCTGAGTGCCATTATCGCCCTCATCATCCTTTACAAACGCTACAAACAGGACTCAGGGAAACGCAGAGCCATGGGTTCCCTGCTGCTCATGGCAGCACTGTGCATCATACCGTACGCTTTGGGCATACTCTTGCTGCGCCAACAAACACCCTGGACCTTCATAGCCGAGCCACTGATGCTTGCCGGATTTTGGGGGCTGGTAGCAGCAGCCCCTGAGCGGCTCACCCCCAAAGCCCTGCACATTCTCCTCATTTTCCTGGCATTTATACTGGTCAAAGCACTTTACGGCGTTTCAGCCCAAGCCAAAGAGGAAGCACTGCGCCATGACATTTGCGTGGCAGAGCTGCGCACCATGCACAACGCAGCATTGGCAACAGCCCGACAAAACGGAGCCGAGGCAAGTGAAATCATCCTCATCGGCGAGCCCATGAACAGGCAGCAGGTGCCGGACTCGGCGGCAGAAAGCACCCTCACTTGGTCCAACATGCTCTATTATTACCTACGCCACCTCAAATTGGCAAATCGCATGCGCATCGGCACCAATTCATTCTACACACAACACAAAGCGGAATTTGACGCCATGCCCATATGGCCGGCACCCGGCAGCGTTGTCAACACCGGTAATCAGGTCATCATCAAAATAGGCCCGCAATAAGCGTGTTTTGTGCTTTTCAGGGGAGGGGTGGATGTGGTAAGATAAGCCCATGTCAGAGCAACTGGACTTGATGGTGTGGGAAATCGCCCGGCAACAGCCATGGCTGATGCCCCTCATTTTTGCACTATTCGGGGCATGCGTAGGGTCGTTTCTGAATGTGGTCATCTACCGCATTCCTCGTGGTCTGAGCGTCAATGAACCCCGGCGCTCTTTCTGCCCATCGTGCCACAAAGAAATACCGTGGTACCTGAACCTCCCCATCATCAGCTGGCTACTGTTACGAGGCAAAAGCGCATGCTGCGGCAAGCGCATATCCATCCGCTACTGGTTGGTGGAAGTAGCATGCGCCTTATTGTTTGCAGGCATAGCGCACTACATCGGTGAGGAACAAACCTTGGGTCTCATCGGGCAAGTCATGCTCTGCGGGTGGGCAGCCATTATGCTGGCCATGTTGTGTATTGACTGGGAGCAAATGATTGTACTGCCCGGAATGGCAATCACAGCAACGATTGTGGGGTTACTTGCCGTACTGGCGGATACACTGTGGTTTTACGAAACAACGGAATATGAAGCAGCCTTTCTCATGGCAGCCGGGAGCGCAATCGGAGCCTTTGTTTTACTGAAGCTCGTGGCTCTGCTCGGCAGAATGTGCTTCGGTCACAAAAAGCAGCGGTATGAGCAGCCCCGGCACTGGCAGCTCCGCCAAGCCGAAGATGATTTGGAGCTGCGCATCGGCGACACCACGTACCTGTGGAGCGAGCTATTCATGGAAGAAAACAACCGAGTGGAACTGAGCAATGCCACCGTCAGCACACACCCCGGAGCAACTGCCGGAGCCTTACGATTCACCTTGGAAACACTCACCCTGCCGGATGGCAACGTACTGCACTTGGAAGACTATGACAGCCTGCAAGGCGAATGCAACGGCTTAAACACCCGCAAAGAAGCCATGGGCAGCGGGGACGCTTGGATAGCCATGGCCATCGGCATCACCTGCGGCTGGGAAGGCAGCTGTTTTGCCTTGGTAGCAGGCACCATACTGGGTCTGGTATGGGCAATAATCGCCCGCGTACGCAAAGGTGAGCCCATGCCCTTTGGGCCGGCGTTGATAGCAGGCGCTTGGCTATACTTATTCTGCGGGCGGGAATGGGTGTATGCCTACCTGAACCATCAACTGTAACGGACGCCTATACGCCACCATGGAAAAACCCATACATACACTTCTTGCGGCAATCGGCAGCATGCTTACGGCAATGGGGGCAGAGCCCGCCGTGCCCCCCACATGGGCGCAAGTAGAAACCGACTACACCACCACCGCCTACATACTCAATGACCCCGGCAACGAATCCGTACAAAACGCCATCAGCACCTTAGAACGCTGTACGGCGCAAGGGCATCCCTTGGCGGCCATCCTGCTGCTGGATGTGTATGAGGGCAAACGCCGAGCCCTCACAGCGCAACCGGAAAAAGCAGCTCTGCTTGCACTCAATATTGCTACGGGGGAGCTCCAACTCAGCCCGGAGCATCACCAATCCACCCAAGCACGCTTGGAAAGCATGTACCGCTACGCCCTCTATTGCGAAAAAGGTATCGGGCGCAAAAAATCCAACAAAGACGCTTATGAGTGGATGCTCAAAGCCTCCAACGGCGGATACGGCAAAGCACGGGTAGAGCTGGCTCGCTACCTCATCATCGGCAAAGGAGGGCACAAAAACCCGCGCATCGCGCTCAAACTGCTCAAGGCCCAAGCCGCTACGGATGCCTCCGTCCCCAACCTCTTCTTTTACTTGGGCTACATCTACCAAAATGCCCGCCCCAAGCCGAATCACAAGATGGCGTTCCGCTTTTACACCTATGGTGAACATTTTAATGACGCACGCGCCATCAACAACCTCGCTTCCATGTATGAAAAAGGCATCGGTACCGATAAAGATGAACACAAAGCTCTGCGCCTGTACAAAAAAGCAGCGCAACTCGGTAATAAAGATGCCTCCGCCAACATGCAACGCTTAGCCTATATACAGGCAGAACGCGGCTCCGACACTCCATACGGCGTGCGCGTGGATAATGCAGCCATGCAGGTTATTGAATCCCTGCCCTTACCCGCGCACATGCGCTCCGCGTTATCCGCACCGTTCAAACAACACGCCGAGCAAAATACCCACAAGTTATGAACGTTGCAGACCCCGCCGCAGCCAAACAAGCCGTGCAATACGCAGCGCACGCCTTGGGTTTTTCCGCGCTCGGCGTGGCAGATGCGCATACCGACCAAGGCACCTACTTGGCAGACTGGCTCCGAGAGGGCAACCATGCGGACATGCAATGGATGGAGCGCCACCTGGCGGCACGGCAAAATCCGGAACTGGTATTGCCCGGAGTACGCAGCATCATCATGTTGACGTATGAATACCCCCGCACGGATGCCCGTAAAACAAGCGGCAGTATAGCGCGTTATGCCCAAGGCGAGGACTACCACAAACTCTTGGCCGGGAAACTGGAAGATTTGAGTGAAACCTTGAGTTTTTACGGCGGGCAGCAACGCTGTTTTACAGACTCCGGCCCGGTCAGCGAGCGATTTTTTGCTGCCCGAGCAGGATTGGGATGGATAGGGCGCAATGGGTTACTGATACGCCCGCGGGGGGGCTCCTACTGTTTTCTGGCCAGTATCCTCACCACACTGGAATTACCCTACGACACCCCCATGCCCAACAGGTGCGGCAACTGCCACCGCTGTGAGCAAGCTTGCCCCACGGCGGCTCTCCGCAACGGCTGCTGCAATGCCGGACGCTGCCTTTCCTTTTGGACAATTGAAGCAAAAACTCCCATCCCCCCGAAAATCCGCGCAGCCATGGGCTCACGCCTATACGGGTGTGATACCTGCCAAGAAGTCTGCCCTTGGAACCGCCGGCAAGCCGGAGTCGAAGTAGACATCCGTTTACTGATGCCGGCCGAGTTCAGCACCCTGAGTGATAAAGCTCTTCACAGCATGACGGAAGAGCAATTCAACCGTTTTTTTGCAGCTTCACCAATACGCAGAATCGGGCTCAGCCACCTGCAACATAACAGCACCCCGGCCGAATAAGAGAATACTTACTGACACAAAAAAACACATACAAACACGAACAAGAGTAGCACCGGCGTTGTCAAAATGCTAGAATAACTCACCGCTCATGGAATCACAGATTTTATACATCCAACAGTTGCCGGACATTCTCGCCTACTACGGGGACGGGCTCAAAGGCCATATCGGAGCCTACAGTTTTCTCACCCTCGTAGGCGTTGCCCTTATCATTATCACCGGCATTATAGGAGCAATTATTCAAAACAGGCTGAAAGCTGCCATGACTCGCTATTCCGCCGTCTATGTACCCATGACCGGTGCCCAAGTTGCGCAACAAATGCTGCACGACCACGGCATTTACGATGTCCGCGTCACCCACACCCCCGGGCGATTAACGGACCACTATAACCCGGCGGACAAAACAGTAAACCTCAGCGATACCGTATATTCACAGCCCAGCATAGCAGCCATGGCCGTAGCAGCGCATGAATGCGGACATGCCATCCAACACGCACAGGCCTATCCTTGGCTGGGACTGCGCAGCCAATTGGTACCCATGGTCAACATCGGCGCAAAAATCGGGCAATTCGTTCTCATTGCAGGACTTATCCTGCTCTCGCTCGGCAACGGAGCAACCGTGGCTTGGGTGGGCTTAGCGTTATTCGGCAGCACGGCACTCTTTGCACTGGTCACGCTGCCGGTGGAGCTCAACGCCTCCCAACGTGCACTGCAATGGTTGGAACACTCCGGGTATGCACGCGGGGAACTGCACAGCAATGCAAGCAGCGCCCTGCGCTGGGCAGCCATGACGTATGTTGCAGCTGCACTTTCAGCACTCGCCATGGTATTGTACTACGCTTTCATCATCCTGAGTCGCTCTCGAGGCGACCGCAGATAACCCCTTCCGCATTCTTCCCTAATTATGAAACACTGCTTACCCACCATCAGCCTCGTCGCATTGCTCAGCACCGCATCCGTGTTTGCCAACCCGGAACAAACACCCACCGATACAACCGCGCACGAGATGCTCAGCCCTCACCAGCACGCAGAGCTCTATCTCAACTTGGTTTCTCACTTATATTACGCCCTCATTCCCCTGCAGGACAGCGTCATCGATGAAGCCTCGGCCAGCGCTGCACGCGGTAAAATTCTGGCACTGCACCGCCGCCTGAACTTGGCCATTGACCACATGGTGCACAACCCGGACATGAGGAGCGAGGTGCTCAACATTCTGCGCAATGACCCACAACGTCTTAAACGCATGCTGCATGAGCAGGACACCTACCACCGCAGTGCCTCACGCTGCCGCGCCACCGGACTCATCCCGGACATGCCGACCATTCGCCGTGTCACCATCCCGGAGGAGGCTCTTTCCACCGGTTCATGAAGAAAAAACAACTACTGGAGCACATTCGTAACGCATTGGGGGGCACGGCCACGCACAATGCGGCAGAGTTGGCTCTGCGCGCTGTGACACAGGCCATCACAGACGGACTACGAGAAGATGGCGAGGTAAAACTGGCGCGTTTCGGGACGTTCCGGCTCAAAAAAGTAGCAGCTAGGCGGCTGCTGTTGCCCCACAACGGCAAAAGCATGCTCCTGCCATCCAGAAAAGTTCTGCGATTCATTCCGTCCACACGCTGATTTTCCCCGCTTTTCCTGCGTTAGAACGTATTATATGCTTTACAAGTAGCCACCACAGTAGGAAAATACAGTCGGCATGAACAAATTACTGCGCACACTTTTCATCAGCGCCCTGCCCTTGCTTGCGGTAGGGTGCGGAGACGATGATGAGCTACAGGCAGAGCAGGCGGCTCGCTTCACCACCTCCACCAAGCCCGCCCCCAATCCGGTGCGAGTATCCCTGCAAGATGCCATCCGGCAGGACGCGCACCTCAGCGCCGGCATCCCCGGAGCTCCCAAGTTTGAGCTATACAGCGAATACAAAGGAGAGGACATCCGGCAAGTCACCGGCGTATCCGGGCGCAAACTCATTCTTGTTTTCACCGCAGACTGGTGCAAACACAGCAAAGCCATGAGAGAATGTCTCCGCAAACTTGCCGAAGATGAAAAAGGCAACTTCCAAGTGGTAGACGTGAATGCGGATAAGTATCCCCAGCTGGCAAACGACTTCAATCTGGTTAAAGTACCCACA
Source organism: Akkermansia sp. (assembly GCA_017415995.1). Taxonomy (GTDB): domain Bacteria; phylum Verrucomicrobiota; class Verrucomicrobiia; order Verrucomicrobiales; family Akkermansiaceae; genus Akkermansia. The sequence goes on from JAFQDN010000008.1 coordinate 19,994, forward strand.
ATCCGCCTGTACACGGAGGGAATTGAGGTGCGCACCTTCGAGGGGTACTATGATGAAACCACCCTGCGCACCATGCTCAACCAAGTTTTCAGCATCGGCAACTGATTTTCACATATCAATACAACAGAACAAACATGAAATACCTTACAGGATTACAGCCCAGCGGTAAACTGCACATCGGCAATTACTTCGGTGCCATTCAAAATGCAATCGCTCTTCAGGACAAGGGCGAGGCTTTCTACTTTATCGCAAACTATCATGCCATGACCACCCAACCCGGGGCAGATGTACTCCGCGCCAACACCTACGAGATGGCGTTGGACCTGCTGGCCTGTGGCTTGGATCCCGAAAAAGCCGTATTCTTTGCACAATCCTCCGTACCGGAGGTCAATGAGCTGGCCTGGGTACTCTCCACCGTATGCCCGATGGGGCTTTTGGAGCGCTGCCATTCATACAAGGACAAGATTGCCAAGGGATTCAGTCCCAATCACGCCTTGTTTGCCTACCCCGCTCTGATGGCAGCAGACATCCTGCTGTACGACAGCGATGTGGTTCCCGTCGGTAAAGACCAAAAGCAACACTTGGAGGTCACACGCGATTTGGCCGGCAAAATCAATGACGCCTTCGGAGCAGATACGCTGAAAATGCCCGAGGCGCTCATTAACGAGGTAACTGCCATAGTCCCCGGATTGGACGGCCAAAAAATGAGCAAAAGCTACGGCAATACCCTCCCCGTATTCGGTGAGGAAAAAGCCCTGCGCAAACTCATCAACAAAAAGGTGGTAACGGACGCCACACCGCTGGAAGCCCCCAAGCCCACGGAAAACTCCATTATCTTGGCACTCTACAAACTGTTTGCCACGGCAGAGGAATACGAGGAAATGGTAGAGGCACACAAACGCGGTGGCGTAGGTTACGGACAATTCAAGAAAGATTTATTTGAAGCCTACTGGGAATACTTCCGCGCAGCCCGCGAAAAGCGAGAATGGATACTGGCCCATCCCGGCTATGTGGATGAGGTACTGCGCAACGGAGCAGAACGCGCACGCGAGGCTGCGGCAAAAGTTCTCGCTCGTGTCAGAAAAGCCGTCGGGCTTATTTAAGAGAATCTGCACCCTCTTCAACTGTGGCGCTCGGGGCATCGGCTTCGGGCGCCGCGTTTTTCTCAGCAGCATCAACAGCCACCTGCAAATTATGGGCGGCTGTTTTGTGTCCTTGAGCAGCGGCACGTTGCCACCACAGTATCGCCCCCGGCACATTGCGTTCCGCACCATTCAAGCCGTGGTACAGGATGTTACCATAACGGAACTGCGCCACGGCATCTCCACCGCAAGCTTTTTCATAAATGGATTCTCGTTCAGCTGTCTCGCGTTCCACGCGCTGACGTTGCAAGGATTCCGGGGATTTACCGCAACCGGAAAAATTCAAAAACCACGGTATCAGAATGGACAAACAAAAAATATACACGAATATGATATGCCGGCGAGCCAAGGGGAAAGCCCCTTTCGTGGAGAATCTCCGTGAGGAGAAGACGGAGCGAGAGCGTCGGGCAGCTCGCGCAGCTCGGCGTTCCTGAGCATGCCGCACGGACACCCTGGGGCCGCGCTTAGGCATTTGAGCCAACTCAGGCGCCATGCTCAGGTGGCGGTGCCGCTCCAACCACGCATCGTAATCCGCGCGACTTTCCGGATTACCGAGAACACGGTAGGCCTCAGCTACCAGCTTAAAACGCTCTTCCGCAGCCTCACTATCCGCATTGTGATCCGGGTGAAACTTCTTGGCCAACCTGCGGTACGCAGCCTTAATTTCCGCTGCCGAAGCCTGCTCCGCAACATCCAACAAGAGGTAATAATCGGAGCGCATACTCAATCTCGGAAAAAGCGGCGCGGGCACCACCCGAGCGCACGCAGTTTATCAACATTCACACGCATATCCGTCCCCCCACGGCGGGATTCCGGAGCAGTGGTCGGAGCTTGCGGCACCCCGGTTTCGCGGGTCAAGTGAGCATATGCCTCAGCTTTGGTAAATGAAGAGCCACACACATTATACACACCTGAAGGAGCATGTTGCAAAAGCCACAGCGCAGCTGCAGCATCCGCCACATGCACATAATTGAGGGTGCGAGTCGCCCTCCCCGGCAAGCAGGGTTCCCCCGCCATATGGCGGCGTACAAGCTCACAACGCCCGGCGCCGTACAATGCGGCCAATCGCGCCACTACCCCACCAGCTGCAAGCACGGCTTGTTCCGTCTGCAACAACACAGTTGCACGGGAGCCGGCAGCCTCGGGGCGGGTCTCCTCCGTCACCTCCCGGCCATCCGTAACGCCGTACACGGACGTGGATGAGCAAAAAACCACGCGCGCATGCGGCACCTCGCGCACCAAGCACTGCACCGTCCGGCGGTAACAGGCATCATACGCGCTCGCATTGCCTCCCGCCGTTGCCATGCAACAAAAACAGACAGCGGGAGCCCCCCGCATAGCAGCCTCCTGCACCACGGCAGCATGGCAAGCAGCCCCCGGCACATCCGCCGGAGCAGCAGGGTCAATCGTCAACACGGTAACACCCGCATTCCGGCACACGCGAGCAAGCTCGGAACCGAGGAATCCGGCACCGATTACCCACACGCACTGCTCAGCCGGGCTCATGCACGGTTACGCCATATCAACTCCGCGAGCTCCAAATCCCCCGGCAGTGTAATTTTCAGGTTCACGCCGCCTTGCACCAAGCGGGTCGGCACCCCAATGCACTCCATAGCGCTCACCTCATCCGTAACAACAAGCTGCTGTTGCGCCACGCCTTGGTACGCGCGACGCAACAGCGCAAGGTCAAAGATTTGCGGTGTTTCCATACCCCACAGGTTATCTCGGCTCACCCTCTCCGGCAGACTATGAGCTTGCGCATCCGCGCGTTTAAGGGTATCCACAATGGGGTGGGCACAGGCGGCAGCGCCCGTTGTTTGCGCGGCCTGCAAGCAAGCTCGTATTCCTTCCGGGGTAATAAGGGGGCGGGCTCCATCATGCACGGCTACCCATTGCGTTCCCTCAGGCAAGGCATTCAATCCCGCTTCCACGGAATTCTGGCGTTCAGCCCCGCCATCCACACGCTTTACAGGTACGGCAAACTCGGCTTCTGCCAAACCGACCGCCCGCCAGCGTTCTTCCGGGCACACCACCACCACAGCAGCGCAACCAGCCGCTACAAAGGCATCCACACTGCGCCGCAGCACCGGCACGCCTGCCAGCGGGGCGGCCAATTTATCAAAACCGGCGCGCCGAGAACTACCTGCTGCCACTATGACCGCGCAAAACATGGCAATACTCAAGATAAACGGGCACCCACCAGCTTAGAGAGCAACTTACCCGGAGCCGAGCCGGCTGTTCGAGCCTGCATCTCCTTCATCACACGCCCCATATCCTTCTTGCAGGTAGCTCCCAATTCGGCAATAACGGCATCCAGTATCGGCAGGATTTCCTCCTCCGTCATCTCAGCCGGCAAAAATGCAGCAAGCGCCTTCATCTCGGCCTGCTCTTTCTCCACCAACTCGGGGCGCCCTGCTTTTTCATACATAGCAATGGCATCCTCGCGCTGCTTAATCTGCTTGCGCACCACATTCTGCGCCTCGTTTTCGGGCAACAGCTCATGTGCATTCCCCTTAGTTACCTGTGCATTCTGCAATGCAGCTTTCAGACTGCGCAACGCGCCCAAGGTCAATTGATCTTTACCCAGCATTGCGGCTTTCATCCCGGCTGTAATCTGTTCGTAAATTGTACTCATATCGGCTCTCATTTTACAGCTATTCTCCCGCATTGCAAGCCCATTTTGCACCATAACGTTTCTTCTTCTGCTTAGCGTTCATACCACGCCCCCTGCCCGAAGAATGGCAATTTGGCGGAGTTTTCCAAGCATCACAATCAAACAACCATAGCGATAGTACATTGATTGAGATTGACAATGCCTGATGGTAGTGGTAGGATTGGCGCGCGAACTTTTAACCATAAACCGACATGACATTTTACGAAGAACTCGAGTGGCGTGGTCTGGTCAACCAGATATCCAGTCCTGATTTGATAGAGAAACTCAATAAGGGCGGAATGACCTTCTACATCGGGACGGATCCCACGGCAGACAGTCTGCACCTGGGGCACTATTCGAGCTTCCTGATTACCCGCCGCATGCAGGCAGCGGGGCATAAGCCGATTCTGTTGGTAGGATTGGCAACCGGCCTCATCGGCGACCCCCGCGGAACGGTGGAGCGCGAGCTGGCTCAGAAGGAAGAAATCTTCCGTAACTATGAGGGGCTGAAAGCTCAGGTGGAAAAGATTTTCGGATTCGAGGTAGTGAACAACTACGATTGGATTAACAAAATGAACGTCATTGATTACTTCCGAGACTTCGGTAAGTACATCAATGTGGGCTACATGCTCAGCAAAGATTTGGTACGCCGCCAGATGGAGACGGGAATCTCATACGCCGAGTTCTCCTACATGATGATTCAGGCCATTGACTTTAAGCATCTGCATGAGACTCGCGGGGTAGATTTGCAGGTGGCCGGCAGTGACCAGTGGGGCAACATCACCACCGGTATTGAGCTTATCCGCAAGACTACGGGCGATGAGGTGTATGCCCTCACCATGCCGCTGGTAACGGATTCTCAGGGAAACAAGTTCGGCAAGAGTGAGGGCAATGCCCTTTGGCTGGACAAAGAAAAAACCTCCGCATATCAGCTCTACCAGTACTTGCTCAATGCGGAGGATAGCCAAGTCATCGGCTACCTCAAGCGCTTCACCTTCCTCACCCCGGAGGAAATCATGGCGATTGAGGCTGAGCACACGGCAAAACCCGAGCTCCGTACGGCGCAAAAGGCACTCGCGCGTGAGATTATTACCGATTTACACGGTGCCGAAGAGTTCGAGAAGGCCGTGGACATCAGTGCCAAGTTATTTGCCGGGGATTACAAGAGCCTCAGCTTGGCAGATGTACGTGCCGGCATGAGCAATGTGCCGCACGTCAAACTGACACCCGGTCCGCTGGTGGATGCTTTAGTCGCAGCCAAGGTCTGCGCCTCCAAGCGTGAGGCACGAGAGTTCATCAACAATGGCGCTATCTCCGTGAATGGGGAGGTGGTGAAAGACCCCGCCTGGGAGCTCTCTCCCGCCTGTGCCATCGGCGGCGAGGTTGTGGTGCTGCGCCGCGGTAAAAAGAAGTTCTACTTGGGTGAGTTCTGACGCCTATGTTCCGCCTGCTCGGTATAGGGTGCTTGGGGGCAATGCTTGCCACCGCTCAGGAGTCCGTTCCTTCTGCGGTGGCGGAGCTCAGCCCTGCTCAGCAGGCTGCTGCCCGCGGTGAAGCGCCCTATGCTGCTTTGGCAGAGCACGAATTGCCCTTGCCCCCCACGGCGGAGGAGGTGCAGGCTTTAGCCCCGGAGGTCTTTGAGGCTCAAGCCACCGCCATGAAGCGCGTGCTCATCCTGCAGGCTCTCCAAACCCAAGCGGACGGCTACCTGACCACCCCGGGCAACCGCATGGCTTCCGCCGCGCTGGCTGCCAAACTCAAAGCACCGGAGGCATTCTACCGGCTCATGCAGGCGGCCATTGCTACGGATGAGCTTTCCCCTCGCGCCAACCGCGCCCTCGATTTGGGGCTCCAGAAACTCTGCGAGCTTTACCGCGTGGACATAATGGCCATTTGTTTCTACGCCGAGAGCGAGCTTGCCTCAGCGGAGCGATTGGCGGATATGCTGGAGATTCTCCCCCTGGAATCGCTCTTCAACTTGGTGGATGTAGAGGGCATTACGCCCGAGTTTGCACAGGCAGCCATCCCGGAGCTACGGAAGGTGTATGATGAGCTGACAGCCCTGTATGCCTCCATTGAGTCCATGGAACAAGCAGATGCTGCCGTGCCCACCCTGCGCAGCCTACTGGTGCGCTATAATGCCGTTGCGCCCTCTCTTTTGCTGGCTCCTGAGCATGTCAAACAGCAGTGCGCCCCCAGATACTCTATGTTCATTCCCGCTGCTTTGCCACCATTGCGCGCCCAGCGGGAGCGCCTCCGCAACGCAGGCTTTTATGACTGCACCGAGCTCCGCGTCCTCGATAGCTTTTTTGAGTAATTTTGCCCATTCATGAGCTCCTATTGTTCAATAGGAATGGCTCTGTTAAAGTTTATGGGTGCTGCCACAGTTTGCGCTGAACGAAAAATCGGAATTTGTAGAAAAAATCGTGCATCTTTGATGCTGTAAGAGCAACGCAAAAAACAGGTTAAATTTACACGCTTATCCACACACTCCATATTCATCTGTTTTTAAGCGCGTTACAAATTCAATTTACAAAAATGCAAAGGAACTTTGGGTAAAAACGGGCTTGCCCCCTGTGTTGTAATCATAAAACAAACCGGAACCCCGCCAGCCGCGCCAGCGGTGCGCGAAGCGCAGGGTGGCATAATGCCCCGCGCCGTACCCATGCCCGGCATTATGCCGCCCCGCCATTCGGCGGGGCTATGAAATTTCCCCCGCGCCGTGCGCGGCGAGCTTCCTCATTGTTCATTGTACCACGCTTTAGCGGCGGCGGGCGGCCAGCGCTGCCAGCGCCAGTATGCTCAGCGTCGTGGAGGTCGGCTCCCGTCTTTGCGCGTTGCGCTACGCCGAGGCGAGACGCCTCCTAACCATTTATTTTCTGCGGCGGCGGGCGGCCAGCGCTGCCAGCGCCAGTATGCTCAGCGTCGTGGAGGTCGGCTCCCGTCTTCGCGCGTTGCGCTACGCCGAGGCGAGACGCCTCCTAACCATTTATTTTCTGCGGCGGCGGGCGGCCAGCGCTGCCAGCGCCAGTATGCTCAGTGTCGTGGA
>JAFQDN010000009.1 GCA_017415995.1 Akkermansia sp.
CCTGCAATGGCTATTCCTGAAAATGATAACTCTCTGATAAATGGCATAATTTGACCACTCTACCATTGGATTGATAAGTTGTCAAGTTAGGAGATTGGAAAGTTTTGATTAATGGTCGCACCTATTTGGTAGGACAGAGCCAAAGTTTAATTCTCATTTTCATGCACCACTACCTCATAAATTACATAAAAAACAATAACATAATAAGAATTGCTGCCATTCTTATTCTTATTTATTTATATTGCTCCGTATTCAACCCTTTTTTTTACAATGCAAAAGGCTATGCACTGTTCTGTATGCAAGCTTATAATCTTGCATTAAATGCAGCCTTTATATGTTTGTGTATTAAAATCAGATATGTGGGATTACCCATATTCATAGCTACCGGTATTTATTTTGGATTACTGTCTTACATACATCGAGAATTTGGGTATTCGCTCTCAAACGAACTGATATTTGCAACATTTGAAACAACCACAGAAGAAAGCTCTGCATTTATTACAGTTTATTCCGTTTTATTCTTCATTCTGTATATTATCTTTACTATATTTGTCTTTTACAGCGTCAGATTTCTGATTCCCAACCATTTTTTCAAAACAAGAAAACACAAATTATTTTATTATGCCATAACCGCTGCTACTTATGTCGGTTTATATTTCTTACCATCCATCATATTTCACAAATTACCGTGGGAAGACAAAACTATTCCAGATAAAATCGTTAGGGAGCTATCAGCGGAGCATTATAAATGGATGCCATTTTTCGATGTTCCAAACCAACGAGCACCTTACGAAGCATTTACTCGCACCTACCGTACTCCACATGGAGAATTTTCCATACTTATATCCGGAATCAAAGATTATTTTGAAGAAATCAATTTAGTCAATACAGCTTCATACCCATCCACATGCGAGTTACAAAAAGATGACGAATTAATAGTGATACTCGTTATTGGAGAGAGTGTTCGTGCTGACCACATGGGGCTGAATGGTTACCATCGGAACACCACCCCCAAACTAAAAAACACCCCAGGAATAATACCGCTAACTCGAATGTATTCATATGGAGGCTCGACAGAATTCAGTTTTCGCTCCATTATGACCGGGTTGACACGCGAAAATGAGCAAATTAGCAGGACATCATTCGTCCCCATCCTACAATTGCATCATTTTCATTGTTCCTACTATGCTGAAAATGCAGCAAACATGTGCAACTCTCGACACATGAAACCGGTAATTGGTAACTTCCTGAATGAAGGAGAAATCGTAAAAGGAACAATTGTAAAAACTGCCGGCGCTATTTCTGACAAAATCTTGAATAATAAAGAACGTCGTAAGTTTGTCATCATTCAAAATGGGATTGGACATTATCCGTACGCCCACGAGAAAAAATACAGTATTTTTTCACCGAGCAAACATCACACCAAAAAAGATGATGCTCAAAGGACAGGTTTACTTAACGACTATGATAATTGCATTGTCGCAGCTGACGATTTTTTGCATGCCATCATAACTGCCGTCAAAGACAAAAAAACGATTTTACTATATTGCTCCGATCATGGAGAATTACTCGGAGAAGACAATAAATGGAATCATGGAGACCCCCAAAACCCCTATCTGCGACACGTTGCCGCATTTGTATGGATGTCAGATTCATACAAAGCACAATATCCCCAAATTGCTCAGGAGTTTCTTAAAATTAAAGACAAGCCTTTAGTGCACGGTCAATTTTATGCCACCATATTAAAGTTATGTGGCATAAAAACAACAGCTCCCCTCAACATAGGCGACTTCTTTGAGGACGACATACGCAATCACGAAAACAACTTACCTCAGCAAATCCGAGACAGTATAGAGAATGAAAAGTAAACCCTCTGTAACTCTCACCATCCCAATTTGGCGCGGAGGCGGGAGGCGTAATCGGATTGAGGCAGGGTCAACAAATTGAGTGCAACATCGGCTTTGCGAATTGTCAATGTTTCATTGAGGGCAATGGGGTGAGTATCACGCCCATCGACGGAGAAAATGAGCGATTCTCCGGCACGGCCACGGCGCTCACAAGGGCGCAAGGTAATCTCAACATCATCCGGCAAAACAACAGAGCGACTGGTGAGGCTGTGCGGGCAAATGGGAGTCAGGCACATTACACCGGCGGAGGGCCAAAGTAAAGGCCCCCCGGCAGACAACGAGTAAGCGGTGGAGCCCGTTGGTGTAGCAACCAACACACCATCAGCATGATAACGATTCAACAAGCACCCATCAAGCTCCACGTCCACGTCAATCATTTTCCCGGTTTGAGCACGCATCAGAGACAACTCATTAAGCGCTAAATGGGGCGTTTTGCAGCTACCGGGCTCTGCCCCGCATTGAGCAACTGAAAGCATGGAACGTTTCTCCACACCGTAGTGCCCGGAGCGCAACGCCTGCACCAATTCCGCAATTTCCTCACGCCCGCAGGCAGACAAAAAACCGAGGTGCCCCATGTTAATCCCCCCGAGAACGCAGCCCTGCCGGGCGGCTGTAGCAGCAGCGGCAAGAATCGTACCGTCACCCCCCAAGCAAATAAGCATATCCGGCTTACCGAGCACGGGATCCGCTTGAGTATTGCGCCCGTACTCATAAGCAACAAGCCCCGCCTGAGCACACTCCGTAAGAAGAAGCTGCATCACCGCAGCGCACTCCGGCGTACGCAGCGGAGCCAACACACCGATGGCAGACGGAACTTGCATAACTCAGGGGAGAATAAATCAGCGTTGCTCACGCACGATTTCCGTGCCGATGCCCTCGGGGGTGAAAATCTCCAGCAGAAGCGTATGAGGCAATCGACCATCAATAAAGTGCACCTTACGTACACCGGCATTCAGCGCATCAATTGCACTCTTGACTTTCGGAATCATACCACCGGAAATAATACCGGTCTTCATCAGATCATCCGCTTCTTTACGATTGATACTCTTGATAATGGTGGATGGATCCTTCGGGTCATACATCAACCCCGGAACATCTGAGATATAAATGAGTTTAACGGGTTTGAGCTCACGAGCAAGAGCAGCAGCAGCCAAATCCGCATTCACATTGAGCGCATGGTTGGTACCCAACTCACGAGCTAAGGGCGATATGATGGGGGTAATCTGCAAGGAGAGAGCTTCTTCCACACGGGAAAGCAGAGAACCGATGACACGCCCAACCATGCCGATGTCCACCGGATTACCGTCAGCATCACGCTCCATAATCTTTTCGCCGACAAAAACATTCGTTCCGGGAATTCCCACAGCCTTGCCACCTGCCTCGCGCATCATCTCAACCAAGCCGGGATTGATGGTACCGGTAAGGGTACGCTCTACAATATCAATAGCCTCCGGCGTCGTTACGCGCAAGCCGTTCACAAACTTAGCTTCCAAGCCGGCCTCGCTCATGGCTTTGGAAATAGCCTTACCACCACCGTGCACCACCACGGGATTCAAGCCCATCGCCTCAAGCACAACAATATCACGCATGAGGGATTTCACCAACTCCGGATCATCCATGGCAGAACCACCGAACTTGATGAGCACCATTTTATCACGGTACGACTGCATGTACTGAAGAGCCTCCACCAAAATGTTAGCCTTCTGAATTTCCAGCTCGGGCTGGTCTACTTTGCGTTTGCTGATCATGGGGGTCAGATGTAGCGTTTGAGTTTGAATATAATAAGCGGCACGGCACCGGCCAGCACCATAAGAACAAGGGAAAGCCAGAATCCCCACTCCGTTTCCAGGAAGGGTATGTAACGGTAATTCATGCCGAAAATACTGGCAATAAGGGTCGGGGGCAGGAACACCACGCTCATGATGGTGAACACCTTTACAATATCATTTTGCTCAATATTGATGAGCCCCAGCACGGCATCCAACATGAAGTTAATTTTGTTGGATAGGAATGATGCATACTCCGACAAAGAATTAACGTCTCGGGATACCGGACGGAGCGGAACATACAAACTATCATGCGCACTCATGCAAGAATCCTCATTACCGGCAAAGGTAATCATGCGCAGTAAGTTTACCAAGGCATCTCGCTGGCGGGTAATGAGGTCACCCACGCGCCCGAGCTCTTCCAAGGCATCTCGCAAGTCATCCGTATCCGGGGTATCTTCCTTTTCCTTACGGCGACGCTGGGAAATAAACACCTTTTTGGAAAGGGCATCCAAATCCGTACCGAAACGCTCCAACACGTCCGCTTGGCGATCCACCAATGTTTCCAACAGACCGATGAACACAAGGTCACGGTTAGTTGTTTGGCGGCGCAACAACTGGTGGGAAAAAACCCGGAAAGAGTAAGAATCCGTGTGGCGTATCGTAATGAGAATGCGGTCTTTAAGAATGAACGTAATTTCCGCAATGATAGGTTCATCCGTCTCCACGCGGGAAAGCACCGTTGTGGTCATGAAACGCCCACCGTCCTCACAATACAAGCGAGAGGTAGCCTCAATTTCCCGCATTTCATCCTTGGTGGGCATCTCAATGGCACATAACTTTTCCGCATATGCCAATTCCTCTGCATTAGGAGTTAAGAGATCAATCCAAAAAATATCACCCTTACGATTGTCTTGCTCTTCCAAGCCAACCGTACGGGAGATTCCTTCTTCTGACTGTGAATAGATACGAATCATCGTTCTCTTCCGAGGTACAGATTACCGAGCTAAAAAGCTACCCTATGCGCAGTTAATGTAGCACAAATTCGGGCTGATAGCAAGCAGTAATACAGCAAAGAAGAGATTTTTCCGCTTGACTCAGGACTCCTGTTATGAGAACATACGGTAATGAATAAACTCTCACTCACGCTCGTCCTTTTACCCAACCTAGCCATCGGAGAAACAGCGCCGGAAGCGCTTTCCATACATCCTGTGGCAGAAAAGGCAATCATCTGCACACAACAGCCTTCATGGGCAGCGAGTTACATACACCTTGAGCATGATGATGCTGAGTACGAATACGGGAAGGAGGGGTATTTGTTTTCTCTGCACCTCAAAGCGGAGCTCAACTCAGCAGACATCGCGCATGTAGATGACGACACGGAAGATGAGGAAGATTACGAGGAGCCCGACGGGGAGAATGATTCCGATATTACCTGTTTGAATACCGGATTCAACGGCAGAATGAAAGACGAACAGGGAAACGTCATCAGCATATCAAAAATAACAATTAGCCCTCAACGAAGCTCCAAAAATCCGAAAAGGATATTACCGGATAAACTCATCATATACTCAGACTCAGGTGTACCCACCGGAGCATACGTCATCCTTGAAGGTACTTTAACATTTGATTATTACTCCCCACAGGAGACTGCCACCATATCAGCAACACTCAAGGGAGTCACGCCCATTGGGGATTATACGGTAGAGGTTGCGCGGCATTCCCCCGGTGAGGATGCAGAAGAAGAACCGGCCTTGCTCATTAAAGCGAACAAAAACCCGGATGACATCTATCTAATCACCGATATTTTAATTGACGGAGACAGCGGTTTTTCCATAGAGGTGGAGGAAGACAGTGGAACAGCATGGGTCAACACAGATTCGATAAAAAAAGGCAGTAAGATTCAACTTATGTTGCTGAAATCCCCGCTGAAACACAGCTTTACCATCAAACAAAAAATCAAATTATTCAACAAATAAGCACATACACCCATGAAAAAACAGTTTATCCCGCTCATGGCATTATGCACAGTTGCACACGGAAACGCAGCTGAAACTGAAGAGCTGCAGTTCACCACCACAGCAGTTGTTATCAACAATAAGGCAAATGATGATTACTCAACGGAAAAGTTCCGCATCATTCTCTCTTCCTTGCTCGATGAAAAACAATGGCAAGCAAGAATGAAAGACTATGCAGCCATGCGAGAATGCCTGAAGGAGCACATCTCCCCACATGCCGGGCCATCGCTGGTATTCAACGAAAAAGCACAACTTACCCTGACGGATGCAGCGGGCAACACGCTCAACGACATGAAGACCAGGCTCGACTACGCACATGGCGTACTCCAGCTGGAATTGAGCAGCGAAACAGACACCCCCACCTCTTTCCCCCTGCAACTGAAAGGAACGGTATCCTTCGACCTCTGCAAAAAAGGGAGCGACAAATGGACGCATGAGGCTGCCGTCAGCACTGATAATCCTGACGGTGTGCAGATAGGAGCGTTTACCGTCACAATGGAAGAAACGGAATGGGATGATGAATGGGAAAACGAAGTAAGTGTTGAAACAGGAGCCATCCTCATACACATACACCGAACATCCGATACACCGATGGGTAGCATTCAGGAAGTCATTTTTACGGATAAAAACGGCAAGCAATACTCCACCGAAGAAGACGACGAAAATGCACTGGAAGTTCACACCATATCCCCGGAAAAGTACGTCTTCTTCATCCTTCCCAATAAGCACAGAAAACAGCCGAAAGAAGGCACCGTCAAGATAAAATACTACAGGAAAAAATCCACACACTCATACACAGTAGACCAAAACATTACCCCCGGACACTGACACCATGAAAAAGCTCCTTTTACCCACCATCTTATTAATGGCACCGACTTGGGCAGACGAGCCGGCACAGCCTCTCACCTTCCATCTGCGCAAAATAGAGTTCAGCAGAGACTTGGTAATAATCGGCGAATACGGAGGTCCCGTTTTTGAAACAGTATGGTTAGCACCGATAAAACTGAAACACTCCTCCGATGAAGACGAGGAGTCATCAGAAATCGACAATCTGCACTTTAACCTGACACTCCGGGATGAAAACGGCAAGGAAATTAAGCCGGATCATCAATACCTCGAACTCACGGATGAGGGATTTCTCCTTACCCTGAGGAACCACCGCTACAGCCCTGACAGCTTGAAACTGCATCTGAGTGGCACGCTCCGTTTTCACTACTACACGGATGATCTATTCACCAAATTACCGGCCGTCACCATTCGCCCTAACGACACCCGGAAAGGAGAACCCTTCAGTCTCTTCCTTCAGTACCCGAACAACGTTGACGAAGATGATGAGACAGACTTACCGATAGCCATCATTGTTCGAGCCCAAAACTCCAAGACGGCAAAAGAAAAGCTGAAAACCATCTGCGGAGTGAGTTTTGAAGACATTTCCCGCAAGGACTGGGAAAAACGCACCCTCTCCGACACAGAAACCATATTCATCTACAATGGAGACGAACCGGATAAGCTCAAAAAAGGAGGATCCGTACAACTCCACCAACGTTGCGAAGGCACGCTATACAGCGCCGAATTTAACCACCCCATTAACCTGACAGGAAAACCATGAAGATTTTTGCAAGCACCGTACTACTGGTTCCTCTGCTGCTGAACGCCGAGGAAAAAGCAGCTCCCGAGTTCATCATAACAGAGGCTGTCATTTGCCCGGAACCACCACCCGGAGTAAAACCACAACTCAGAGAAGATGAAGAAAGCGGAGAAAAGGCACCTTTTCTCAGCCTGACTATAGAATCCCTGCTCTGCAAGCCTGAATGGGAAGAAGACCATTCCGAATGCGAATCCTGTATGTATTACACGGAAGAGGCGCATGAATGCGGGAGTGCGCTTAAAGACGTCAAGTTCAGTGGTGTATTGATAGGCGCAGATAACCGCCCCCTCCCGGTGGAGCAGATGAGCTACACATACAGCGATGGCAAACTGACTATCAACATCGAAAATCAGCACCCACACCCCTTGCACATGGAATATACCCTGCAAGGTACGCTGGAATACACCTACCACACAAACGTACAGCGAATTTGGTCATCCACTAATGTTATTCTCAATGGTAAGTATAAAAAAATTCCGCAAGTAGGTGGCTATCAGATAAATTTCCGTCGGGAATCCTCCGCTCCCTATCGCTACATTCTGCAACTTACAGCACCGGAAGGAGAGAGCGTGCACGACATCCAACACTTGATATATGAGGATAGAAGCGGACAGATATGGCGTGCAGAATCCTATGAAATAGAAGGAGAAAATGCCATTTGCATGCTGTACTGTAATGAATGCACGGAGAAACAGCTGATGATGAAGTTGCCAATTGAAAATGGCATTGTCCCCACATCAGGCAAAATCATGATTCAGAAAAAAGCATACGGCAAAGGAGTCAAAAAGACATTACGAATTAATCAAAAAATACGATTAAACGGCAAATAATCCGATTTTTTTTCAGATTTGATGAAAGATTCCGGTAAAATGCTGCGTACATCTTACCGGAATCGTTTGTATATACGTCATGAAACCGCAACATCTTCTGCTTTGCTCCGCCTTGGTAACTGTGCACTTTGTTTCCGCCGAAACCGGGACAACAACACCGCCCCCCGTACCGGAACCGGTAATTTTCCGGGCCGATACCCGGATTGATTGGGGGGAATATTACTGTCTGCGTGAGTTATGCATGCAAGGCGACCTCCCGGCGCTGCAAGCAAAACTTTCTGATGGAGCTAACAAAGATGTCGCGCTTTTCTGCGCCGCTCAATCCCACCGGACAGAACTTGTAACGGCACTTTTACAAGCAGGCGCGAATGTCAACAGTGCCCCAATTCAGATGTGTACCCCGTTGTACGCCGCCATCGGCAACAAAAAGCTCGGCGAATGTGAAGGTTGGGCCGCCGTGGCAGCAGAAACCAAGGCTTACCGTGGCCAAGCAGAACTGGTGCAACTGCTGTTACAAGCAGGTGCAAACCCTAACACATGCTCATCCTGCGATTGCATTCCGCCCATTGTAGAGGCGGCGCGTAGTGGAGACATTGCCACAATGGAGGCACTGCTGAAAAGCGGGGCAGACATTAACAGCCGGGACGCAAGCGGAGCAAGTGCCCTGCATTGGGCAATAGCACATGGGCGCAACAACGTTGTGCAATACTTACTGGAGCACAATGCCATGACGGAAGTGCCGACCACGAGAACCAATGTCTGCATGGTAAAATGTTATGAAGAGCTTGACATTAAGGCGGGAAGCACCCCCCTACACATTGCCGCAGCAACAGCAAACGAGATTGTTGTTCAACAACTTCTGCAAGCAGGAGCACAAGTCAACACGGAAGACGCAAACGGAGATACCCCATTTACCGCAGCGGCAAAATGCGCCAATGTTCCGATAATGCAACTACTGCGACGAGCCGGTGCGGATATCAACAAAACAAACAAGCAGGGAAACAACGCCTTTGATTCCCTCAATTACCGCGCACAAGCACAACAAGTACTCCTTGCCATACACTATCTTACGGAAATAGGCGTAAAACCGGCTGCAACGAATCCGTTGACTTGCGCCTCTCGCGGGCAAAATCAGTCGGCACTGCGACTGTTGGTAGAAAAAGGACACCGAATTTCCCCGACCGATAATTCCACGGAAGACTCAGCTTTGACGGAATTGATTCAGCCCCACCGGCAAGCGGAGCTGACGGAAGAGCAAATCATCGCCTGCATTGACCTACTGGTACAAGCCGGTGCGGATGTTCCTGCCATGGGCCACATCTTGCTTAAACACAGTATTTATGTAGGGTACGAGAAAGTTTTCACGCACCTCATGAAACTGGGAGCCCCCTTGCGTGACCCTCACAACAACACGGTGACAGATTTGACAAAAGATACTCCATTCGTTCGACATCCGCAAGGTAGGCTAAATATCTTGAACAGTTTAAAACAAAACTACCCGGACATCATAGAAGAAGAACGCCGCAACCGGGAAATCCAAAGCAGAGAAGCAGCCATCCGAGCCGCTAACAGTAAACTTATCAATGCAGCCTTCCGGGGTGAACGCGATGGCGTTGTACAGGCACTGCAACAAGGCGCAGATGTAAACTATATCGACAATTTCGGCAGAACGGCGCTTGAACAGACATTCAGTTTTCCGCAGGTAAAAACAGCGGAGTTGTTACTTCAACTGGGAGCAGATCCCAATTTAGCGGACAAAGATGGCCGACTTCTCATACAAAAATGCAAAAACACGGAGATTCTCAGTCTCCTTGTCCGCTATGGTGCTCACATCAATAAGCAGGACAAAAAAGGAGAAACCTGCCTACATTCCGTTGCAGCCGTCAATTCAGAATTAACGGCTTGTGCACTCAGTGCAGGAGCAGACCCCACCATCAGGGACAATAACGGATGCACTGCCCTCATGAAAGTTCGCAAAACAGATCCGGCGCTATTCCTCCTGCAAGCAGCTCCGCAAACTCTCCTGTATGCGGATAACAGCGGCAACACCGCCCTGCACCACATCGCAGCAAAATGCGGCTACTGTGACAACCACACTCCGGCTGCAGCCGATACGCTGCCTACGCCGGAAACCGAGGCAAAAATATGCAGAAACATCACCGGCGAAGTTCACGGTGCGGAAATTACCCACCTACTGCTCAAAGCAGGTATAGATGCCGACTCCACAAACCACTTAGGGCAAACCGCCCTTCATCTTGCAGCGGGACAGGGAAATCTCCCCGTTGTCGCCCTCTTACTCAGCAAAGGTGCAAATGCCCGTTTGATTGATAAGAGCGGACGTTCCGCCCTCAGCTACGCCCAACAGACCGGTAATAAAGCGCTGGAAGATTTATTACGACGACACGGCGCGCCGGATGGTCCTGAAACTGCCTTTTTATCAGCTGCGGTCTCCGGCAACACACAGGAAATTGACTGGTTGGTGCAACAAGGCATTGATATAACCAATGAAAAAGGGCTCGGAATCGAGGCTCTCTGCGTTGCCGTTTTGAATGGCCATGCAGATACTGCTAAATACCTTATCCTTGCCGGAGTAGACATCAATGGAACCGGTAAATCCGGCCGGCGCATACTCAATATTGCCGTAGAACAAAACAACGAGAACGCCGTACGCCTTGCTGTGCAATTGGGAGCCAAGCTGAAAGACGGAACACACCTTCCCGCCGAGTTCGATTTCCGTTGTCGCTACGGCACGGCTCTGGATGAGGCCGCCTACCGTGGCAACTTCGGCATGGTGCAACTGCTGGCGCAACTGGGGTGCCCCATCGACCATTATACACCAACCACAGCATTTGCCGTATTCGGAGGCAACACGGAAATCATACGGTGGCTGGCCGCTAACGGCGCGAAAACAGACGCAAGAACCAGAGCCGGGAGCGATACGCCTTTGTGTTTAGCCGTCGACACTCAAAATACGGAATGCATCAGGCTTCTGTTAGAACTGGGAGCAAGTACCTCCGGCAGCAATCACTCCGGACCGCTCAGCAATGCTATTCGCACTTGCAATGCAGAACACGTACGCATACTACTAGAGGCCGGGGCAGATGCCGATGGCAAAGACCGCTACAACCAGAGCCTCCTACATAGTGCCGTTTGCAACAATCCGCCGGAAGTCATTGAGTTACTTATCAAACATGGTGCCGACGTTAACCGTCGCTGCAACGTAAACGGCCGCCACACAACACCACTCATCAACGCATGCCGTTACCGCAAAGAAGAAAGCCCGGAAATCATACACCTGCTTCTCCGAGCCGGGGCCGACCCGACTATTCGCGATGCAGCCGGCAAAACAGCCCTCGATTACGCACAAGAAAAGGGATTTTTGCAATCAGCTGAAATATTAAAGCAACATACAAGTTCACCTCATTCAACAGAAATGTAACGCAAAGCTGCATTATGTCTAATCTTAGACTCGACAAATGCTCCGAATTATGATTTATTAGGCGCACGTATTTCCAGAATCATGAAGTCTTATACCATTTTCCAGAAGTCGGATGACGAAACCGTCAGCAATTTCCTTGCATGGATGCGCGACCAAGAGCGTGGCGTATACCGCGCAGCCCTGCGCGAGCTCGGCGCTCTCAAGAAACTGCGTCCGCAGTTCCTGCAACAAAAACCGCTTGAGGAGCAGTTCGCTTGGATTAAAAAGACTCTGTCTTGGAAACCCGCTGAAACCATCGCAGATCACCTGTTGCAGGTGTGGCTTATCCGTAAACACGAGGGCATGCTCGTTACCTTCATTGAGAAGCTCGGCATTGCTCACAACGGGCACGGCGTGGTAGATATCCTGCCCGAGACGCTGGATGCCGAAAAACTCCAAGAGGCCGTCAACACCCTCTTTGAGAAGTATCCTGCCGGAGCCGTATCCATCTACCTGCACATGTTCCAGAACCAGACGGATCAAGGCTGGCCGGAGCTGCAGCAGATTCTCGATACGGATGAGCGCGTAACCATCCGCTAAAATCCCCGCACGATTCCGCGTGACGGAGGATGAACAGTTTATGTTGCTGGCCATGCGCGAGGCTGAAAAAGCCCGCGCGGCCGGCGAGGTTCCCTGCGGATGCATCATTGTAAAAGATGGTCGCATCATCGGGCGTGGCTGGAACCAAGTAGAAGCCCTCAAGGATGCCACTGCGCACGCTGAAATGCTGGCGCTTACCGCGGCTCAATCGGCCGTGGGAGATTGGCGGCTTGAGGGCTGCACTGTATACGTAACAAAAGAACCCTGCCCTATGTGTGCCGGAGCAATGGTACACTGCCGCCCGGATAGAGTAGTATTCGGCATTCGTGATCCCAAAGGCGGAGCATGCGGAGGCTGGATTCACCTGTTGGATTCCAACCCGCCCCTGAACCACAAATGCGCCGTGCAAGGCGGGGTACTGGGTGACGAGTGTTTAGAGCAATTCCGCAGTTTTTTTCAAGCCGCACGAGCAGAGGCAAAACGGCGCAAACAACAACTCCGGGAACAACAACTTCTCCAAGATGATACCGCAGATTGAAATCTACCTCAATACCGAACGTGACTGGGTTACGGAGAAACTGTTACAGGATTTTGCAGCAGCATTGCAAATACTGTTGCCGGAACTGCTGGCAACCCCCAAAGGGCCGGACCATGTACTGAGCACCCTACCGGTGGTGGAAATTGCCGTGGTAGATGATGATGCCATTGCCCAAGTGCATGCAGAATTCTTGGATGACCCCACCGCAACGGATGCCATCACCTTCCCCTATGGCGAGATTCTGGTGAGTTGCGATACCGCTGCCCGCTATGCAGAGGCCCACGGAATCAGCCCACTGGAAGAACTCTTCCGCTACATGGTACACGGGCTCACCCACCTACACGGCTACTTGGACTACACCCCGGAGGATAGAGCCGCCCTCTTTGCAGTACAAGAGCCCCTTGTAGAACACTTCTTCCCCCGAGGATGAGGGAAAGAGCTGAACTATTTTATCTGCACGGTAATATCACCCCACGAGCTACGCCCATCAGGCGGATTGCTGTAGATGATTTCCAGCTCCGGTTTCTTTACATTTTTCTTCACTTGCAGAGTAAAAGTTTGTTCCGTTTGACTCCACGTGACATTACGCGCGGTTTTATCCTCCGCAACACAGCGGGCACCCTCCATTAGGCGAACTGACTTAACCATAACACCATCACGCCCGGTTTTCAGCTTAAACGTAACGGTATAGGTTCCCTTTTTGTCAATAGGCACCCCCTGCATCAGTAGCGGAGTTTCAGAACCGGGAATAATTTCCGGGCTCCAGCCCTGCCCGTAACGGTACTCACGCACCCAATCCCGCATAACAACAGAGGCAGCCATGCCTAATGAAGACTTCGGGTCCAATTTACGCATGGTTTTGGCACAAGCAGCAATGTATTTACCGCCGGCCATCATACCAAGAGTACGCCTTAAATGCCCGATGACAACGGCGCAGGCCTGCTGTTTCTGCCAATCAGATAAAAGGGGATTTTTCACCGCTGCCTGCAAGCGAGAAATGATTTGCTGCGGAGTTTCTCCCGCTTTTATACTGAACCAGAAGTTCAAGGCCGCAAGGCAACCACCCTTATCCTCCGGATTTCCCTTATGCATGGCATCTTTAAGCCCACCGGGCCATTCTATCCCCTTCACTCGGGAAGATTGCAAATAGAATCGTGATTTTTCCTCCGGATCGGATGTCGCATTAGCTTTAGCCAACAGCTCATCTTGTTTTTTCTTTGCAGATATACGTTTTTTAATGCTTTGAGCCACATCGGCTGCACCGCCCTTCATCAACTCCTCACCGCAAAGAGTAGCGTACGCCCGACCACTTTTTTCATAAAAAACAACAGCCGGGTATGATATATCACTCATATCCCCGGGATAGCCCAACGAGCCCATTGCCTTCTTGGCCTTGGAATTATTGGCCTCGCTTCTGTCCTGATAAATCGGTGCAAGTAATATAACAGCGTTTCCGGCTGCTGCTTTCACTGCCTTATCGGTAGCAAGTTTTCTGCACAGCTTCTCACCGTATTTGTCCCATCCCGCCGGATAGATGAACACCACATATCCGGTTTCCGTCACGTATTTTGCGGCCTCATCATACGTTTCATAGAGGCCTGCTGCCTCCGCCACAGACAAGGAAGCAAACAATGACACGAACAGCAATAACTTTTTCATAACTTTATATTGATTCAGCCTTTTTGTTCAGGACAATCAAGCAGCAGGATCACCATACACATATATTCCATTAGCATGG
The DNA here is from genome assembly GCA_017415995.1 of Akkermansia sp. Classification (GTDB taxonomy): domain Bacteria; phylum Verrucomicrobiota; class Verrucomicrobiia; order Verrucomicrobiales; family Akkermansiaceae; genus Akkermansia. Next base: position 14,464 of record JAFQDN010000009.1, read on the forward strand.
AAAAACTCCGGCCCACCGGAACGCAACACGCGCACATAAAGTGCTTTCGGACGTTCTTTCTGCAAATCGAAACGGTTGACATAATTCCCGGTATTGGGAATGGGGGAACCAACGTCATGCCAATCATCAGCGAGCCCGGTATCAGACACCTGAATCTTCATGGGGCGGAATCGATGAATGAGTTTCCACTCATTCGTGCCGACAAACACAACACCGTTGATATAGGCATGTTTAGGTAACTTCACCGCAATCCAGGCATCCTTATCCTTACCGGTGTGAATGCGCCCTCCCTGTTGAGTAAGCAAGCCGGAATGCGTGTGGGGAGCATCCCACTCACTCGTAGAGCTGGCAAAGGGCAACCCACCGGCCGATACCAGCTTGCCCGGGAATGGATTAGGCTCCGGTATGGCAGCTGTACCGTGTATGATTTTCGGATCTATCATTTTGCTGATTGCGTGGAAAGTGGAGGCATCTCGCTCTTTTTCTGCAGCCAATATCAAGCTACCCATCAACTTTGCCTTCTGCTCCGCTGAGATATTCTTACCGGAGCTGAGCACTTTCACCATGGTATCCGTTAATTTTTTACGGCCTTCCTTACTGAGGCCTTCCGCAATACGATTTCCCCACGCCATCAGGGGACCGGAATACGCACCATGCGGAGCAGCCGCTGCCAGCACCTTGGCATAAAGCCTAATAGCAGCCTCCTCATCATCCGTATTACACCACTCAGCCTGTCGATTCAGCAACGCCTCAATACGCCAACGATCCGGCCCCATTACCTCCGCATATTCCCAGAACTCCGCACTCAACTCACAGCGCTCGGCCACAGTAAAATCAGCAGCGGTCATGGGTCCGTATGCACACTGTTTAAGCAACTCCGCAGCCTGTTCCGGGAAGCGGCTAGCCATTCCCTTACAAAGCAAGGTGTTATATTGGCGCCATGCTTTTTTATTCTTGGGCAAAGCCTTGCTTAAAAATGCAGCATATTCACGCCACATCGGATAATTCAGGGGAGCCGCCTCAGCGGAGTTTTTATAGCAAATCAAGGCGTTCTCTTCATCTGCCCTCTCTCGGTACAAACGCGCCAATATGCGGTACGCGTTGGAGAGGCGGGTCTTGCCAGCGGATTTCTTGTCATACAGTGCATCCGTAAGATGTAATGAGCTGTACGTATCATTATTACTCCACGGCATCCAATGCAAGCCACGTTCCCAACTCAGAGAATAAGCAGGAGTCCACGTACCGTTTACCAATACAATGTATGCACAATGCCCGGGCTCACCGGCCGTCAGCGCCGGCACACCATTCGCACATGCAGATGCAGCCCCGAAGTGAGAAAGCCCACCACACACACCACCCACATATTTGGTAAATGCCATGTGGTTATCGCTGTACACACCCACAAAAGGAGCAGCGTACCACGGTCCCTGCACCGTATCTCCGAACACATTATCCGCAATATATCCACAGCGCCAACAGCTTGCCGGATATTGCCAATCAGGCAAGTGCACATTATTCAGTGCCCACTCAAATGCTTTAACTGTACCGGAAGAATGGTGATTTTTCCACCCGCACGCTACACGGCGACGGTGGATGGGCAAGGTATCAAACGAGGTATTCAGGCGTCCCTGGTGCCAGTATTTCAGAAAATACCCGGCTCTCGCCTCTGCATCTTCAATCTTCCAATCATTCCGAGCATACTCCAAGGCTACGGCAGTTGTAATATCGCGGGGCACGCCCTTCGTTAAGGCTTTGGAATCATTACCTGCTATGGCGCTGATAATTTGTACCACGCGTGCAAACTTATGCAACTCTCCGGAAAATGCAATTTGTTCCATCCAATCTGAATCAGCACAAATTGCGGACAATACCTTCCCGCATTTATCCAAGGAAACCGGTTGAGCAGCCTCTGCCTCCAGCTTTTTCAAGTCCGCACGCGCATTATCCAACAAAAACTCTGCTCGCTTTTTCTCCGGACCGGATTTTAACTTCACCTCATTTTCTAAATTGGCAATCTGATTGCGTTTATCCTGCACCTCGCGATTGATTCTATCATTATATTGCTTGTATGCCTCCCGAGCATCACGTTCGACTCCGGCAAGATAACTAATCAGCAAAGCCTTACGATTTTGAGGCTCTGCAATAAATGCCTCAACATCTTTTGGGCTCAGACTCTTCAACTTTCGTAGCACCGCATCAAACTGCTCCGCTCGCAATTCCTCGGGCTTACTCCATGCAGCCACATCCGTGGGAGCAGCATGCAGCATACCCACAACCATATTCAGTGCAACCAGCGCCAATACTCCAATTCTCATACCCGTACTTTTCCTTTCTTTTCATTATAGCAATTTCACGCACTGAATCAAGGGCAAAATACCACGACACGGAAACTATCAACCATCGCAACCGTAATCTCCTGTAGCAGAATCCGGTATAGTATAATTTTACTTGATTAATCAAAGTAATCATGCTATCTTTTGTTCATGAATAAGCCTGATGACATGAAACCTCTCTACCCTTACTACCGTTACTATATAACTCGGATAATTTTTTCATTGCTCTTGTTGCCGATTTATGTTGCCGTTGCCTACTACGTTTCTATAGCAACCGGCAACAACAAGCTTTTTCTCCCCACCCTAATAGCATGCGTCGCCATTTTTGTCATTTCCGTCCTCATCAAGGACTTTACTCGCAAATGCCCACGATGTGGTAAACACTCGCTTTCTACAGTGGCTGAACCCACGAACATCACCTCCCTGAGCTATGTCACCGGTAGAGTATATGCAACTTGTAGGCATTGCGATTACTACAAACCTACGGACTTGGCTTTCAAGTCTAATATCCTGCTGAAAAAAATCCCCGTCAAACTCAACAATTAAAACATCCCCACCTCTTCCCTCCCTTTTTTTACAAAAAAATCAATTTTTCAAAAAATAAAGCTTGCATTATCTGAAAAATTAGAGTAATATTTCCTCGCACCTATTGCAAGATAGGTGTAAAACATATAAATCGACTGGGCAGGTGTCTGAGTGGTCGAAAGAGCACGATTGGAAATCGTGTGTACGTCAAAAGCGTACCGAGGGTTCGAATCCCTCCCTGTCCGCTGAAAATCCCGTAAGTTAAACGACTTACGGGATTTTTATTCCCCTGATTTTTATACGCTTGATTTGTGCATTTTGTGCGTTATAATAGGCGGTGTGCGGGTTATAATGGTCACTAATGGTCACTAATTACGTAAATTTCCGTTATGCGTCAAGCCTCCTTCAAAATCGTCAGAAACGAAAATGAATCTTCCGTTTTCTGGTCTATTTATGTACCTGCTTACCTGAACCCCTCAGGCAAGGCAGGCAAAATGTATTTCTCTACTCGTGCCGAAGCGGAAGAAAAACGCTGGGAGCTACTTGCTGCTACAAGAACAGAATCCAAACTGACTGAGTTAAGCAATGTACAAGTGCGCGACGCACAGCGAGCTCTTGAACGTCTCTCTGAAAATGGAATTGAACTTTCGCTTGATCGCGCCATCGAGCTCGCCCTTCCTGTACTTAAATCCGCCGGCTGCACCGTAGCCGTAGAACAACTCCTCCACGACTTCGCCACCGCGAAAGAGCACGATTGGAGTGAGGCGAGCAAAAAAGCGTTCGCCACGTCTTCAAAAACATTCCTCAGACGGTGGCAAGGGCGCCTCATATCTACCATCGACGCCATTGAGCTAGAAACATGGTACGCGCAAACATTTGAAACATCAGGCTACAGAGCCCATGAAATCCGCACCATCCGCCCCGCTTTCTCGTGGGCTGTACGTAGGCGTCTACTCTTGGAATCTCCGTACACTCGCATGGAAAGCGTGCGCGTTAAGCGTAAACCCATAACCATTTATACACCCGATGAGGTACGCAGCTTGATGGACGCGTGCTCAACGGCTGAGCGTGCAGCATTCGCCCTACTACTCTTTGCCGGAGTGAGACCCAAAGAGCTGACTCGCTTAACGTGGGGAGACATCCGCGACGGCTACATACACATAACTTCTGCCGTAGCAAAAACTCAGCAAGTCCGCAACATTGAGCTGGATCCCACCTGCTCCGCATGGCTGGACTCCACAGGTGCGCATGATCCTAGTTCCCCCATTTGCCCGCCCGATTGGCTGCGCAGAGCGCGCGCCGTACGCTCACGCGCCGGGGTACATTCGCTGCCTGATACGCCACGACACTCATACGCCTCATACCATCTAGCCAAGTACAAAGACGTGGCCGGCTTAAAAGCAAATCTAGGCCACGCCCCCAATAGCGACACCCTCTTTATACACTACCGAGCAGCTGCCACCCCTGCGGACGCGGCGAGATTCTGGGCAATAGTACCGCCTACGCAATAGCCCTGCATACCCCCCTCCCCACGCAAGGCTCGCACCTGCATGGGGAGTTGCGGTTGTGCCCTCACAGCCGTTTCAACCTCTCCTTCCTTTTCTTCTCGGCCTCCTTCTTCTTCTTCGCCTCCGCGCGCTGCTTCTTCAGTCTCTCGTTCGTCTTCTTCCTTGCCTCGCGGAAACCCTTCTCCATCTTCTTCTCGAACTTCTTCTCCTCGCGCTCGATGTTACGCTGACGCTGAATGACGGGTCGCACAGTATTCGCCATGGCGTTCAAGCTTTGCAACAGACCGCTCAGCTCGCTCATCACCTTCGATGTAGAGTTGATGCCCTTCCATGCACCCGTGAACGCAGTAGCATGCCTGCCGAGGTCGCCCACAGCCCAAGCCCAATCGACCCAAGAATACTCCTTGTCGTCCGTAGCGTAGCCGAACACCTTCTTACCACTCCGCCAAGCACCCTCGAAGTCATACACCATCTGGCCTAGCGAACCCGTTTTCACGTATCCTCCCGTGAGCTTCTGGACAGCCTCACCGACCAGCGGAATAGACTGCAACACGCCCAAGCCACTCAGGCCTGTAGCAAGGTTTAGCAGAGCCCATTCAGCCCACTCATCGTCATCTATCGGATCCGCTCCACGCGCCATATCCAGCGCCATGATAATCAGCTGCTGAGCAAAAGACACACCTGCAATGTATTTCCACGCAGACAAGAACCCTTTGACCTTTCCTCCGTTGCGCTTGCGAATCGCCATAGCCATGCCGACCTTATTGATGGCTTCGGATCCCATGTAACACGTAGCCTTAACCAGGGCATTTCTGCTCAATGCAGCAAACGCGCTCTTCTGCGTCCTGCGTAAAGGCTGAGCACCAAGCTCAAGCGCATTGCGCACAACTCGGTCACACTCAGCATGAATCTCTTCCTCCGTCAACGGATCTGCTGCATCTTCGTTTCGTTTCTGCAAGTCCGCATACGTTATATTGTACAGAGCAGTCATGCTCGCGCAGTTAGTGAGCACATCCATTTTTTCAATACCCCTCATGGCCGTTCGGGCCCACTTGCTGAGGCGACTCCAGTTGGCATCGCGCCCGAGCTGCAACATCTCGGTGAAGTACCTATTGTCCTTGAATCGCGCTTGGAAGTAGTCCTTCTGCATCATATCGCCGTATTTAATCGCCCCCTTCCCGAAGCGATCCAGCACAATGCGAGCCAACACGCGCGACATGCTCACACCATGCCACGCGCCTGCATTAAGCATCGCGCTCAACTGCTTAACCAGCGTGATGGGAGCACCCGCCAGCACAGCCATGGCGTGCGCACTCTGGAATTGAGCCAGCATCCCGCTCAACGTCTGCTGGGTGATGCTCTCCTGCACCCCCGCGCCGTCCAACAGGTTGATTAGCTCTTTAAGCGTCTTGAACCGAGCCTCACCCATGTGAGCCTTCAACGCCATGGCAAAATCGCTATGGCTGAGCAGCCCTCGCCACTTCGCCGTCAGCTCGCCAATGACAATGTAATTGTTCTGCTGAGCCAGCGCTGCCATGAACACATTGGTAGCCCCCAGAATGTTGAACTTCAGCTTATGCTTCACGCGGGTAATAAGCATGCCGTAGCGGGTCCCGTTTCCGCTGGTGGGATCCAGCGCGTTCGCCTGCTCATTCGCGCGTGCAGACTGGTCGAAGTTACCCGGCCAGTAGTTAGCCACCTTCGGGAACGGCACGCCCTCACGTGCCTCGTAGACCTCCGCCAGACCGTTGTTCTCCAGCACATCTCGCAGCGCATAGCCGAACGCCAGCACCTCCGATCCCACAAACTCGCGCAACTGGTCCAGCACCTCCGCCGTGTAGCCGTTGTCAGCAGCAGCGTCCACGTAGTCATCCTGCTCGCACAGCAGCAGAATGTTCAACGCCTCGTCCTTGCTCAGCTTCATCGTCTCGGTCGGAGCCGGTCTGCGGAATTCGCGCTCGGTATGCACCCACTTCTTTCCGGCAGGTTTCTCGTTGTAGGCATCCAGCGCAGCCTTCAGCAAAGGAATATCCTCCTCGTACGGCACGTTCTCCGCCAGCACGCCTCGCTTCTCAGCCTCCGCCTCCATCTCGGCTCGCTTAGCATCGCGCTCTTCCTTAGTCATGCTGACCCACATCGCCGCATCCTTCGGATCCAGCTTCAGCTTGTGGCGTACCAGCTCACCTGCCTTGCTCACTCCTGTATCATGCACCTTCTTCAGCGCTGCCATGAAGTCATTTCGCTTGTTCTCAGTATCGATGCCGATGCTCTTCAGGAACTCCGCCAGCTGTTCATAGGCGCGTTTCTCTCGCATAGTCAACGCTACATGTCCTGCACTAAGAGCGTCCAAGCTCTCGTCTGCCAGAGCTCGCAGCTCCGGCACCCCGCCCAACGCGTAGAACATCTGGCTGAGACTCTGGAAGCTGCTCAGCAAGTTGCCCGCCTTATGCAACAGGCCTTCTTCCTGCTCAACAACCTTCTTCACCTTATGCTCATCAGCTCCGCCCAGCGCCTCCGCTGCCTTCAGCGCCTGTCGCTTGATGCGCGCGCGCTTCAGCTGCAACATACCCTGCCATGCGTTTTTCTCGTACGCAGCAAAGTCCACCAGCGCCTGCACACCTGCACGCACAGCCTCAAGCTGCTTCCCTCGCAAGTTCCCGTACGTGGACCACTCCGCCAGCTCCGCCTGCAGAGCCTCCAGCTTGTCGCCGTCCACCTGCTCCTTCTCCTTATCACTCTTCGCCTCCTCCGCTGCAATTTGCAGCCCCAGAGTCTCCATGCGTTCGGCTACCTCCTCCGCGGTGGAGTCAATCATCTCCACGTAGCGCACGAACTTACGGTAGGCATCCGCACTCATCTTGCCCTTGTCGTACTTACCGTTCGGCAACTTCTTCGGTGCCAGCCTCTCCAGCAACTTCGGCACAGTGGCCAACTCCTCGTCTATCAGGTATCGCTCCACGGAATCCGCAGCATCCGTCAGCATGCGCTTGGCAATCGCGCCCAGCTTCTCCGCCCCGAACTCTCGCTTCAGCGCCTCCACCTCAGCATCCAGCTGCTTCTTCTTCGCCTCCGCTTCGGCCAGCAAGCGCTTGCGAGCCTCTGCCTCGGCACGCTTGGCCACGCGCTCAAGGTAGGCAGCACGCTGCACCTCGTCCTCCACGTCCATTTTCTCGGCCTCCTCAAGTGCTGCCATCTCGCCCGTCAGCGCAGCAGCCTGCAAGGCCTCCGCCTTCGCCTGCTCA